>JABTUB010000002.1:329507-659014 GCA_015075585.1 Chloracidobacterium sp. | reverse complement strand
GCGACACCGTTCCTGCAAAAGGGTGCTATCTTTCGTGTTCAGGCAGACCTGCCTACGCGGCCGGTCATTTTCTACATCGGCTGCCCGGGCGAAGGCGACTGTACGGTGCTCAACGGCGACGATGGTAAATTCACCGGCTTTGTCGGACGTGCCGGCTTGAGCTTGATCTCATCGTCTGACCGCCTCGAATACGTGCGTTTATATTTGGCGGCTGTCGCGGCACCTGCGGGAGCATTGACGATACTTGATGATATTGGCGGCATTCGCCGGCGGCCGAATTTGAGCGATGCGGACAATGCGAGATTTGACGAGATACAGAAGAAATTTTCGCGTGTCGTAGTTCCGCCGAAATGCTCAGGCACGATATGTACGCTCTTTACCGTCAAGGGCCGCGATCTTGTGCGTTTTGATGCCGATGTCGCATCCGACGGAAGCGTTTCGATCAAAGAGAATGTACTTGAAAGCGGTCTGCCGATACCGTATGCAATGTAGTTGCCGAATTTAGGGAGCAAATATGCCGCAAGGTCCAGCAGCAAGGGTAACTGATCCGGTAGCACATCCGCTGCCGCCGATTTTGACGCCGGGGCCGGGAAGCCCGAACGTGTTGATCGGCTTTTTGCCGGCTTGGCGCGGCATTCCGCTCGCGGCCGTAGCCGCACTTCAATCAGCAAAAGCAACTGCCGATACTGCGGTAAAGGCGGCCGAGGCTGCAAGCACCGCAGCCGCAGGCACGCCGGCAGGACCCGCCGCAAAGGCCGCGGAGGAGGCCGCAAAAGCCGCCGCGTTAGCTGCAATGTCGAGTGCTATCAGCAGCGCGGCCGCGGGTGCGGATATACATTTATGCACGACACCGCTGCCTATACCGCCGCACGGGCCGGGCGTCGATATTACGGGTTCGGCAACCGTTATGATCAATAATCTGCCTGCGGGCCGCATGGGTGATACGATCCTTGAGGCACTCGGACCGCAAAACACCATCACGAAAGGCGAACCGACCGTTATCATCGGCGGATAATTCAATTCAACGCCGGATCACGGATGCGTCATATCTTCCGCGACGACCCATTCGTCGAACTGCTCAGAAGTGAGCAGGCCCAGATCGAGAGCCGAATCTTTTAACGAAATGCCCTTTTTGTGAGCGTGCTTAGCGATCTTTGCGGCGTTGTCGTAGCCGATGTGCTGATTTAGTGCGGTAACGAGCATCAGCGAATCGTGCAGGTAATGGTCGATCTTGTCGCGGTTCAACTCAATTCCGGCGATACAATAATCTACAAATCCGTGGCACGCATCGTGTATCAGCCGCACCGAATGCAGGAAGTTGTGGATCATCACGGGTTTGAAGACGTTCAGTTCGAAGTTGCCCTGCGAACCCGCAAAACCTATCGCAGCGTCGTTGCCGAAAACCTGCACGGCGACCATCGTCATCGCTTCGCTCTGCGTAGGATTGACCTTGCCGGGCATGATCGACGAACCGGGCTCGTTCTCTGGGATCGATATCTCGCCGAGGCCGCATCGCGGGCCGGAAGCGAGCCAGCGAATGTCATTTGCGATCTTCATAAGGCTCGCGGCCAGCGTCTTAACCGCGCCCGAAGCGAAAACGATCTCATCGTGTGCCGAAAGTGCCGCGAATTTGTTCGGATGCGATCTGAATGGCAGGCCCGTTAATTCGGCGATCTTTGCCGCGGCACGTTCGGCGAATTCAGGATGCGCATTGAGGCCCGTGCCGACGGCCGTGCCGCCGATCGCAAGGTCATAAAGGCCGGGCATGACGAGACGCAGGCGTTCGATATCGCGGTCGATAAGGTCGGCCCAGCCGCTGAATTCCTGGCTCACGGTGATCGGCGTAGCGTCCTGCAGATGCGTTCGGCCGATCTTCACGACGCCCTCGAATTCCTTCGCCTTTGTCTTTATCGCGTTGCTGATCTTTTCAACTTCCGGTATCAACGCGGTCATCCGTTCGGCTGCCGCAATATACATCGCCGTCGGGAAGGTGTCGTTCGACGACTGCGACTTGTTGACGTCGTCATTCGGATGGATAGGCTGTTTCGAGCCCATCTCGCCGCCCGCCATTTCGATGGCGCGGTTCGAGATGACCTCGTTCGCGTTCATATTCGTCTGCGTGCCGGAACCTGTCTGCCAAACACGCAGCGGGAAGTGTGCGTCGAGCTTGCCCTCGATGACCTCGTCTGCGGCCCGCACGACAAGGTCCTTTTTGTCTTCGGGCAGTTTGCCCAGGTCGCAATTGACTATCGCCGCGGCTTTTTTCAGGATGCCGAGAGCGCGTATCATCTCGCGCGGCATCACATCAAAACCGATGTTGAAATGGACGAGCGACCGCTGAGTCTGCGCTCCCCAATAAACGTTCGACGGCACATCGATCGGCCCCATCGAGTCCGTCTCGACTCGCGTTGCTGCTGCTGTTTCAATTGCTTCTGACATAGTTAATTCAAAAGCCCTATTATACAGCCAAACTTGTTCTCGAAGGTACCGGGCTAGATGATGCCGGCCTCTGAGAGGCAGTGCTTCATACGCTCGAACGCAAGCTCGATGTTGTTGTCGAGGCCGATCGAAAAACGGACAAGCCCGTCGCTGAGGCCCATCTGCTCGCGTTCCTCCGCGGGTATTTCGGATGACGTGCTGTGGCCGGGCGAGCTGAAGAGCGTTTTGAAATAACCGAGGCTGACGGCGAGATAGCCGACCTTTTCCTCCTGCATCCGCGTCATTAAACGGTTGGCCGCGGCCGCGTCGCCGACATCAAGGGCAAGCATGCCGCCATAGCCGTAACCGTCGTTCATTAGTTTTGTAAGAAGATCGTGCTGCGGGTGTGCTGCAAGGCCGGGATAATGTACCCTCATTCCCAATTCCGTAAGCTTTTCGGCTAGGAATTGAGCATTGCGGCTGTGCTGCCGCATACGCAAGTGCAGCGAATGCAGATTCTTGAGAATACTCGCGGCGCGCGTGCTGTCGAGTACCGCTCCGAAGAGCATCGATGCTCCGGTGTTAATATCGGTGAGCCGGTGAATGAACTCATTTGAAGCACAAATTGAGCCGGCCACGCAGTCGCTTGTGCCGTTGATGAATTTGGTGAGGCTGTGAACGACCACATCGGCCCCGAGCCGTATCGGCGAGAGGATCAGCGGGCTGAACGTATTATCGACGACGAGTTTGAGGCCGTGCTCGCGGGCGATCGCGGCAAGCGCCGGAATGTCGGAGACGTCAAGAAGCGGGTTCGATATAGATTCGCAATAAATGATACGAGTTCGCTCATTTATGTTCGAGCGTACCTCGTCGAGGCTGCGCATATCGACAAACCGCGTATTTATGCCAAGCCGCGGCAGGAAATTCTTGAACAAGGCGTATGTTCCGCCATAGACCGTGCGTGAACAAACTATCTCGTCGCCGGCACCGCAGAGTTGAATTATCGTCGATGAAATGGCCGCCATTCCCGAAGCCGCGACCTGTGCGGCCTCGCTCGCTTCCATACGGGCAAGCGCATCCGCCAAATACTTGTTCGTCGGGTTCCAATGCCGCGAATAGAGAAAGCAGCCTTCGATCTCGTGTTCGAACAGCTCTTCCATCCGCTCAGGGCTTAGGAATGTGTAGGTTGACGAGTCGGTGATCGACGGGTTCACATCGCCGAATTCGCCGAATACTCGATGATCTTGGATCTCGTCGCTTGGGTCGAATCGCCTTGTCATATTTTTTGATAATGACAATAAACGAATTTCTGTGTGGTGTCGAATGGCGTGATGTGAGATTCCGCCGTTGACGAGATCAGCCGGAAGCTGCGGCCGAATTCCTGCGGCATTGACTCTGAACTGTAACGTACGACATCAAGCCCGCTGCACTTCTCCGGCCCGTCTTCCGCAAACGCCGCCACGATCAGCTGACCGCCAGTGCGTACCGCTCGGGCGGCTTGCTCGGCGTATCGCCGCCGATCCGCTGCATCGGTAAGGAAATGAAAGGCTGCCCTGTCATGCCAGACGTCATAACGCCCGGCTTCGAGGGCCGCCTCGGTAATATCTGCCTCGATCCACTTTACAAGAGCGGCCTTTTCGCCAAGCCGCTTTTGCGAGGCCGCAATGGCACCGGCAGAGATATCAAGCACGGTAACATCACCGAAGCCGTTCTCAAGCAGGTCATCCGCGAGCGTGGAATCACCGCCGCCGATGTCAATTACGGCGGCGTCCGTACCCAAGCCTGTGCCGAGAATCAGGCTCAGTGAAGTTTCGAGATGCCGCCGATACCAACTGACACCGCCGGGCGCTTTTGCGGCGTAGATATTTTCCCAATGAGCCTTGCGCTCCATCGCTGCTAGATAGCGTCGAGTGCCCGGTTGAGCTTTTCGTTCACCCGGCCTGCGACGGATGCGAGCTTGTCGTTATCGACGACCGACATCATCGCTGCGGCGTCGATCACGGAAACGACAGACTTCGCGGCGTCATCTGCCTCGTAAACGATCACGTTGCACGGCAGCAGAAGCCCGAGGTCGATCTCTTCGCCGACCGCTTGATGAGCGAGCGGCGGATTGCACGCCCCGAGGATCACGTACTTGCGAAAATCCACGCCGAGCTTCTCCTTGAGTTTCTCGTCCATTCGGATCTCGGACAACACGCCGAAGCCTTCGCCCTTGAGAGCCTCGCGCGTCCTTTCCACCGCCTCATCAAATCCGCACGCGATCTCGCGCTTCATACCGTAGCTGAATTTCTCCGCCGTTCTTGCGGCAACTGCATTTTCCATATCGGCCTCCTAATGCTCCGTTTCCTTTATCTTCGTCTCTTCTGTTTTGTCCTGACGCGACCCGGCGTCACATGCACCGCGCATTCAGGTCGAAACGCCCATTCGCGGCAATATGACCAACTGGAACAGCAGCCACAGCCCGAGCAGGCCCAACAATAACAACGCATCGTTCATATTATTCTCCCATCGGCAGCCCCTCTGCCTTCCATTCATTGGTTCCGCCCGAAACGCTTATCGCCTGCGGAAAACCGTTATCAACCAAGATCTTTGCGGCGGCAAGAGAACGTACACCGCTCCGGCAGATCAGGAATACAGGCTCGTTCTTCTCGATCATATCGAGGTTTGCGGCAAGCGTGTCAAGCGGGATATTTCTCGTACGAGCGGCGTGTCCCTCAGCATACTCCTCAACGGTGCGGACATCGATGAACTGCGAATATGCGGCCTGAACATACGGCAGAGCCTCTTTCGGTGTCATCTCGCTGACACCGGTTTGTAAGCCGGATGTTGTGTCTGATGTGTGCGGCGGTGTCGCCGTACAAGCCGCAAAGGCAAGGCTCATCAACGCAACCACAAATACTGCTCTCAATTTGGCGATCCTGTACATTATTTCAAAAATCCTTAACCAGTGACAAGTGTATAACTATATGGTTATATTATCAACTCATTGGAGGCATTGCTTGGAGGCATTGCCCGTCCCATGGTCCCGCAATAAGCGTTCCCGTCAGCCGCCGCCCTGTCGCCGAATGAAACGAGCAAGGAACCGCCTCGGATCGCCGTCTTCCTCCGGAGCCATTTCAACAAATTCTGCTTGTTCGAGATCGTGTGTCTCAAAGAGCGACAACTCTTTACGAGACAATGGCCACGGCAGCGTTCCGGGGTCTTCATCATCCTCACGGCCGCGGGTAACGACAACGAGTTCGCCGTTCGGAGCGACAAAGCTCGCGACCGCCGCTATGGCCTTTTCACGAAACTCAAGCGGAAGCGGCTGAATCGTGTATATCTCGAGCACGAGATCGAACGCCCCGATCCAGTCGTTAGCCGGTTCGAAAAGGTCGCCGACCTCGAATTGGATCTCGTCACTCGGATAGAGATTCTTCGCCCATTCGATCGCTGTCGGCGAGATGTCGAACGCAGTTACTTTGAAGCCAAGGCCGTTGAGATAATTAGCATCGTCGCCAAGCCCGCAGCCAACGACGAGCGCCCGTTTTCCGTCGCCTTTCAGGCCGGCAGTCTCGACCCATCTTTGGAAATATGGGTTCGGCTCAAGATCGGCCCACGGTATCTTTGTATTGTCGCCCGCCGATTCTTTATAAAGTGCATCAAACCAGCCTGTCGCATCGCCGCGTTCGGCGAATTCGGCCTGAAGTTCACGTAGCCTCAATTGTATTCTTTCACGGTCATTTAACATCATTTCAATTCTCGCATAACGGCAAAGCGTATTAAAGGTATCTTTTAGCGAGCGGAGCCGCTTTGTCCGTCGCTTCGCATAACGATATAATCAGTACTTACGCTTTGATTTGAATATTTTAATAGAGGGAAATTTCTGTGGCGGAACAATTTGACGTAACGATCATCGGTTCGGGGCCCGGCGGCTATGTCGCGGCGGTTCGAGCGGGGCATTTGGGTTTGAAGGTCGCGATCATCGAGAAAGAGAAGGACGCGCGGCTCGGCGGCACGTGCGGCCTGCGCGGCTGCATTCCGACAAAGGCATTGCTCAACGCGGCGCATTTGTATGACAAAGCTCATCACTTCGCAGATTTCGGTCTAAGCGTCGAGAACATCGGATTCGACTTCGAAAAGGTTCAGAAGTACAAGTCCGACATCGTTGCGAAGAATTCGGCGGGCGTAACCTATCTGATGAAAAAGAATAAGGTTACGGTCTTTAACGGCTTCGGTAAGATCGCCGGAAAAGGCAAGGTCGAGGTCGCTCTCGCCGACGGCAAAAAAGAAACGATCGACACCAAGAACATCATCATCGCTACGGGATCGGTCGTGCGGCCCATTCCGGGCTTTGAGACGGACGGCAAGACGGTCGTCAATTCGGATCACATTCTCGAACTCACAAAGGTTCCGAAGTCGCTGATCGTGATGGGCTCGGGTGCTGTCGGTTCGGAATTTGCGAGCGTTTATCACCGTTTCGGCACCGATACGACGCTTGTCGAACTTATGGACCGCATCGTGCCGCTCGAGGATGCCGAGGTTTCGAAGGAGTTGCAGCGGGCATTCAAAAAGCAGGGCATCAAGGTCGAGACCGGCTTAAAGCTCGACAAAATGGAGAAGACGAAGTCGGGCGTCAAGGTTTCCGGCAAGAATGCAAAAGGCGAGACCGTTACGCTTGAGGCCGAGATGCTGCTCGTTGCGGTCGGCCGTATGGCGTATCTCGAGGGCCTTGGGCTCGAGAACACGAAGGTCAAGGTCAGCCCGAAGGGAACCGTCGAGGTCAACGAATTTTACGAGACGGCCGAACCCGGAATCTACGCGATCGGCGACGTCGTCCCGACAGCGCAGCTCGCACACCTCGCGTCGAAAGAGGGCATTCTCGTCGTCGAAAAGATCGCCGGTAAGAAGGTCGAGCCGATCAAACTCAACCTCGTCCCGAACTGCACATATTGCGATCCCGAGGTCGCAAGCGTCGGCCTCACCGAAGCAAAGGCAAAGGAAGCGGGCTACGATGTCAAGGTCGGCAAATTCCCGTTCTCTGCGAGCGGCAAGGCTCGCATCCTTGGCGAGACAGACGGCTTTGTAAAGATCGTCGCCGAGAAAAAATACGACGAGGTGCTCGGCGTTCACATCATCGGCCCGCACGCCACCGAGCTTCTCGCCGAAGCCTGCGTCGCCATGGCACTCGAAACTACCGCAGACGAACTCGGCCGCGTCATCCACGCTCACCCGACCGTCTCCGAATCCGTAATGGAAGCCGCCGAAGGCGTCCACGACCTGACGATTCATATGTGATCGGAGTGGGCGGCGTTCGCAGGATGTTTTTATGATCGCGAAAGCTTTTGCGAACTTCGTAGGAAACTTAATGACAAATGCGAAAGGCTTTGTGAAATGTCACAAAGCCTTTTCTGAAAACGGCGGACAGGTTACAAAATGCGAAGGAACTATCGTTTCACTTGCCGGTATATCCCTTCAGACGATATCAACGCCGCAAAATGCTCGACATTCCGCGCATATCCTGTCTCTGCCATAGTGTTTCCCCAAGAATAATTTCGCTAAAAAATCCAAACTTTGTATAATTCTTTATATGGTCAAAGACTTCAATGCTGTCATTTCTCGAGAGGGCGATTGGTTCGTTGCTCAGTGTTTAGAGGTCGATATCGCCTCGCAAGGCGAAACCGAGGAAGAAGCGATCCAAAATCTGAACGAAGCTCTTTTGCTCCATTTCACTCCGCCCGTTGCCACCATCTTGCCGCAAGTTCATCACTTTGAACTAGAGATCGTCGCGTGAAGCCGCTCCCTTACCGCGAAGTCAGACGAAAACTGTTGAAAGCCGGTTTTTACGAAGCCGGCCAAGCAGGCAGCCACGTCAAATTTGCGAAAGTTGTCTCCAACGGCATGATCACAGCAACCGTTCCCAAACACCGCGAAGTCGCAGGCGGCACACTGCGCAGCATTCTCCGACAAACACAACTCTCAGAAACAGAATTCGCAAATCTTTAACGAGCATGATCCACCCCATGCCCGCGGGCAATCGATATCATCGTCCAAAATGCTCGATATTCCTCGCATGTTCTGTCTCTGCCACAGGTATTATTCTCCTAATAGATTTAATGGTTCATATAGTAAACCTTTGTGTCGCGTTCGCCTTTTATAAGCCAAACGCCATTGATACGAATCATTTTGATTTGTTGCTGAACTTTTCCGTCTAAATGACCGTTGCCGTCAAGGATAAATCCTTTATCAAGCGTTACTAATGCAGAGGCGTCGTCTGAATAGTTAATATTAATGTTGGTAAGGTCAATCTTAATAGATGTATATTTTGAATAAGCCCGGGATCTATCCTGCTTTATAAAATCACGAGTTGCTCCGCGCTTTTTGTAATAATCTACAGAAAACGCATAATTTTCCATTAACGCATCTGCGTTTCTTGCCTCGCCATCAGACTTCCATTTTTCCAATCGCTCTTTTATTTCAGCGTCATAGCTCGTGTTGTTATTAGAACTAACAGACTGTCTAGTGAGCCGCTCGGAATTGTTAGCGATTGTTGCGTGCGATTGTTTTGCCAGAATTGACGGATGAGTAGAATCTGATGTTACTTTTTGACTGTCTGGTTTTGTATCACTCAGAATAAAAACATATATCAATGTAGCAACTAGAGCGGTTCCGAGAACTCCTATCAAGAGGTAAAGCGCAGACGGCGAAGAGTCTGTATGTTCGCGAATTTTGGCAGGTCCTGTGGTAATAACAACAGTCGGCTCGGAAACGGGCACGAAAACCAAACGCATCCCGTCCTCGTAACAAAAGATATCATCATCGGAATATTTTCTCGCACATTTCGGACACGTTTTCATTAATTTTCGTCTCAATCGATAGCAATGAATCTAGAATTCATCCATCCTTCCATTGCGGCTTCACCGACGTTTTCGTTACGGTTATTACTGCCGCAGCCTCTTATGTCTTCCGCATCACAGCCCTCTTCAAGCACACGCACTTTCCACCATATTGACCAACCTTCGTCGGTTGAGTACGAATCTTCATCAAGAATCCGTACTTTTGAATCTTTATAATGCACACCGAGATTTTCCGCATTTTTATTCGAATTGCTTCGAATAATAAGATTAGTTGTCAAACGTCCGGTGCGTCCGATGTTTGGGGAAGACGGTGGTGCGTGTGATGCGTTTGATGCAGCGTTTGATGCAATAGAATTAAAAGATCGATTTCGCGATGGGGGAAAGTTCGCCGCGTTCGCCACCGCGCTTGATGCAGTAGAATTGTTGGAATTGGAGACGATATAAATTAGTGAACCAAAAACTACAATGCTTAACAAAACTGAGATAATAGGCAGCACATTACTTTTTTGCGGCTGTTTTGCCTCGGTAGTCGTGGGGAGTGTTACGCCTTTCGGTGATTGTAAAGTATCTGATACCACATTCGTTTGCTCGAATTGCTGATTCGATTGCAGCTTAAGAGCCACGCCGCATTGTTTGCAGAATTTCGCTCCCTGTTTATTTATTCCGTCACATAAGTGACACAGAAATGTGAATGTATCAGTGCGGGACGCCGAAAAGTTCGGAGCATCGGATTTTTTGACATAGCGCGTTCCGTCGTCGGGACAAAACAGATTGTCCCCGGTTGAGGTTCCATTACATTTCGGACAAACTTTCATCTTTTTTTTCCAATGCTTCTCCGCATTTGCGGCAAAATTTATTTGTAACAGAATTATCTGCATCACAATTCGGACAAAATGCAGATTGTATAAACTGTTGGCCAACTGTCACAGACGGCTGTTTTCTGGCCAGTTTCATCGCCCATTGTTGAATGACCGGAACTCCAAACCAAAGTCCTTTATTTGCCTTTACTGCCAAATAGATCATAAAAATTAACGACACAAGCCAAAGCCAAATCCCAATCCCACATGGACCTATCATCACTGCTGCAATGCTGAAAAAGATCGATTGAAATGCATGAAAGCGTATAAATGGTGTTGATTTAAAAGGCTCAAACAAAAGAACATATGTTTGAAAGCCGAAAGAACAAATGATTCCTACAAGAAATAAGAGCATCAAAACCGGTCCGAGGTCAGGTCTGTCTCTCATACTCGCCATCACATAAAATAGAAGTGAAACTATGAGCGGAGCCGATAATGGCACAAGGTAACACAGCATGGCGGCTTTGTTTGTAGGTAGTCCGCCAGCATTTCGTTGCGTTGGAACAAGTTCTGTTCGGCGTTTTCTTTTATAAGCGTCTACGCGATTGCCGCATGATTCGCAAAAAACGTCATCGTTAGCCAAAAAAGCTTCGCATGTTTGACAAGTTCTCATTTTTACAAACCTGCTCCGCAGCCTACGCAATAGTTCTTTTTACCATCGTTGTCTAACCCGCATTTTGCGCATTTAAACGCAATTCCATCTAAAACTCCGCCGCCACTAACACTCAGAGACATCATTTCAGCTCTGTCATCGTTAGTTAAAAACGGCGAATTGTTCACGGCGCTATCAAAACTCGCTTTCATAAGCTGTGCGCCGGCTCTTACAACGACGCCGGTAATGAACAAAATGGCACCAAAAATTAAACCAATGATAAAAGGAAGGAACCCCAAGAATGCCAGATCGGGCCCGAACGAGTCTCTTGGATTAGAGGCAGCTGCTCCGAGTGCAAATCCAAGTATCAGCCCTAAGATCGCGACAATTACGCCTATAACTTGATATGCGATGCCAAAGCCGTCTATAGTTCTTGCGTACAGATACCCTTCGCGATATCGTCGTCTGACCGAGTCCACCAATGCTTTGGGAAATTGCGAAGTTGGTGATTCGCTGTTCTTAACGGGTTGTGAAGTTGTTTTAGATATCGGTAAAGGTTCCACTGACTTTGCAATTGTGACTTCAGATGAACGAGCAACACTTGCAGCGGATCCGCATTCATTGCAAAACACCGCATCCGCATCCATTTCGGCTCCGCACTTTCTGCAAAATTTATTCATAATATTTATGGGTCATGACCCAAAATTAATAAGGACACAAAGATGGTTTAGTGAAAGCCTCGCCTCCGGCTCGACTTTCCCTAAACTCGGAAGCGTTAAATCACTAGCTTTCCTTTCGGGGTAAAAAACGGGGGCTGGACAGGCTGGACAGAGCGTCACCGTGATCGCTGATCTAGTTTTAAAACCTATGGGCATAGCTTCAAAACTTTCTCTTACAAATTGTTATGAGAAATTGGGCGGTATGTTACACTGACATGCGAATAAAAGTCAATCTTGATCCCATTATTCTGTAGTTAGCACATCATATGTCCGGTGTGAATAGCAGATGATATGTCCGCTTTGGGTGCGGCGGTGGAGAATCGAGTAATGACGAGACTCTACGGAAAGGCCGCGGTGGAGCAGGCCATGAAGCGACAAGAGATAATACTGAGGGCGTACGCGAAGAAGATCAGCTGGATCGAGGCGGCGGCCTTCTTGCAGGATAAGAAGCAAATTCGCCATTATTGTGCTCCTTGCGAGGACAAGGGCGACCGCGTCGAAGAGATCACTACCGTCGAGGCCGTGGATGCCGGCTATCAAGGCTATTGGGAAGTAAAAGTGAATGGCGAAGGCATAGACCTCGCCTACGTCTATTATCTAGACAAAGACGGCAGGTGGAAGAACCTCGCCAAGAAACTCGGCATCAAGGTCAAAGACGTGCCAAAACACCTGCGGTGACAGAGAAGCAAAGATCATCTCAATGCATTCCTTCCAAAGATCTTGCGGCTCGATGTGCGGAGAAACTCTGCTTCTCCGACCGTCGTAATAAACTGCTTGCGGCTGCGCCGCTGCTCGGATCGGCGGCAAAACCCGAGGCTATTCTATACACTCAAAAGTGGTCGAATCGTTTTGCTTCCATTTTGAGCAGGTACGCACGTTAAGAATATCCACATGGACATCCGATTCAGGCGAGAAAGTTTTTGAAGACTCACTATTTCCGCCGCCTTCGGTGGTTCCGTTCGGAACAACACACGCTCCGCCGAGCATTGGTATGCCGGCGCCGATGTCCTCGTCATACGAACGATAGCCGCCTTTATAGGTGAACTTATAATTTAAGCAGGCTATGTTGTTAGTCGGATTTTTTATTTGAATACGCCATTCATAATAAACGGTGTTTTGCCCCTTGTAAGTGCTGTAACCTGCGGCGATGGGGCCTTTGACACGCACCTGAACTCCTTCAGTCGATCCCCACGTTCCCCAACAGACCCGCTTATTTCCGACAATTCCCGTGCTGCAATCATTATTAACGGGATATTGTTTTACGATCCGTCCCGCTAAGGGATGGCTAAAGCCTTTAGCCTTACCGTCTGCCAGCTCGCCCGTCTGTATCTGTTGCGTTTGCCGGGCCGATCCGCCCAATTGCCTTTTCAGACGATTTATCTGGGCGGTTTCGGCTGGGTTTACGGTTATTCTTGTCGAGGATTGATTGGCGTTAGAAGTTTGACTATTTGAGCTTACCGAAGCTGGTGTCCTATCCAAATTTCGAAGCTGTTCAACCAGGCCGTTGAGCTGATTAAAATTTGCATTGTTCGCTCCCGGCTCATAGTGGAATTCGCATGATTTGCCGCCGCCATGCAAACTCAGGCCATCCATTATCCCTGTTGTTGGCTCTTTCCAAAGCCTAACCCAAGAATTTTTGTCGATCGTTACCTTGCAATCATCACGTGCTTTGTCAATATAACGGCCTTTAACTCGTTCCGATACGATAAGGACGTTGCCGGTAAGCGATAGATTAGTAAAGGTAGTATATTCCCAATCTGATCCTACCCGCCAATTTTGCGATTTTTTGGCATAAGTGGTCATGTTGGCGAAGATCTTTTGGACAAGCTCATTAGCATTGCCCGAAGGAGCGGGATTTCCCGACGTGTTTGCCTGCGTGGACGGCGGGCGTGCGGGCTGAATATCGCCGGGGCGGCGCATCGGGGCGGTTATGCCGATCTGCGAGGGTTTTGATACTTCTTTCTTTTGCTGTCCGAATGCCGAAGAGCAGAAAATTATTGTCGTCAGTAATATGAATAATGTTTTCATAAAATAGTTAAGCCTCCCCAGTCGTTGAAAACGACGCCATATTTGTAGCCCACGGTGCAAACCGAGGGGAAACGACACCGACATTTCAAGGAACCATCGAAGATGGTGGCATAATATCGGACGCCGAAAATATATCACCGTCTTCGACGGGTTTGAACCTTTACTTCCATAGATCATCTTCGTCAATATCGACACCACTTTTGTTTAATAGGGCGATAAATTCCGCGCGGAAACCCCGCTTTTTGTGGTGTTCTTCCTGATCGCGAATGTAATCCGACACTTTGGGAACAACCGAACGCGAAACACTGAATGCCCCAAAGCCGGTTTGCCATGCGAAAGGTATCTCGAATCGCTCTTTGAACCATCGGGACGAATTCGCTTTGAGAAACCGCATCACGTCGGACAACGCGACGCTCGGCGGCAATTCGAAGAGCAGATGAACGTGGTCTTCGACACCGTTGATTATCAAAGGAAGGCCTTTTTTCTCTTTTATCAATGCCGCGAGATAGGCAAAAAGTTCGGCACGGCGTTCTTTTGTGAGTGAACGGATATGGCCTTCCGTACTAAAAACGACGTGGTAAATAAGATTGGTATATGTGTGTGCCATCGTCGTGATATCACCGTCTTCGACGGCTTATTCGTGCATAGTCGTCGGAGACGACGGTATAATTGTAGCCCACGGTGCAAACCGTGGGTTCAACGGTGTGAACCATGGGAATGGCGTCAATGTTTCATGGAACCATCGAAGATGGTGGCATAATATCCTAACGCCGTCATCGAAGATATATCACCGTCTTCGACGGTTCGGCCTTCCTGTTATGATCGTGTCCCATATCTTGCGATATGGGCTACAAATATCCCGTCGTCTTCGACGACTAATGTAAATCGCCATTTAAAGACACAGGCGGTTTTTCGAATTGTTTCTGACCTACTCGACAACCTGTGCCTGCTGCGTTTTTCGGATGCCTTACGGCATCGCCGGATGATCTCTTGTACTCTCTATGCACGCTCGGCAAAATCCCTTTTACCGATTCTGACGTCAGAGAGTTACCTCACGGAAGCAACAACCCGAAAACCGATGTAGTCGTCACGGACATCAGGTGCATTGACGATACGATAGGCGGAACGCGCATTAGTTGCATAGCTGAGCCACGAGCCGCCGCGAAGCACCCGATATTGACCGCTTGCGGCTCCTTTCGGGTCGGTAACGCTTTCTTTTGGGTAATCGCCGTACCAGTCCTGGCACCATTCCCAGACGTTGCCGTGCATATCGTATAACCCGAATGCGTTGGGCTGTTTCTGTCCGACGGGGTGCGAGGTCGAGCCTGAGTTTTTATCATACCAGCCCATCTCATCCAGATTCCCTGTGCCGCCGTAATCGCCCGTCGTGCCAGCACGTGCCGCGTATTCCCACTGGGCCTCGGTCGGCAGACTATAAACAAACCCGTCGTTCTTTGCGTTCAGCTTTGCGATAAATACCTGCGCGTCGTCCCAGCTTACGGCCTCAACGGGACAGTTTTGGCCGCACTGTTTTATATAGCTCGGATTGCTGCCCGTCACGGCCTGCCACTGTGCCTGCGTCACTTCGTATTTGCCGATGTAAAAATCTTTGCTGATAGTAACGGTATGGCTTGCTGCCGGCTCGCCCATCTCAAACGTCCCGGCGGGAATAAAGGCAAACTGCATCCCGATAGAATTGGTTTTATCCTTTGCCCTTGCTTCCGTCGCCTTTGATTCGAATTCCTTTTTAGCCTTTTCCTTTACGGCATCGGCCTCGGCGGCCTGTTTGGATTCTGGATATTTTTTTATGAATTCGTTTATCGCCGCCGTACTGCTTTTATCCACCTGCTCCCATGCGATGAGCGCGTCGGTCGAGGATTTTAATTTTGTCTGAGCCAAACCGGAAAACGGGCCGTTAGGATTTTTCTCGAGATATGCCTTGTATTGATACGGGTCGCGGCTGTCCTTGACCTTGTTCCATTCAGGGTCGCCGATCTCCATCATCTTGTCATACGCCTGCTTGGCAAAGGCACCGTTCGCGAAAGTTTGCAGGAACTCCCAGTAATCCGCGGCCTTTGTGCTGTTTTTTGTTTTGCTCCATGCTTCGAATTCGGCGAGTTTGTCGTCCGACGATTGAGGCCTGTTCGGAGCGCCGGCGGGTGATTTCGCGGCCTCGGCTCTGACCTCAGCCAGTCGCGCGGCTGTGTCCGCGTCCTTCGGATTCAGGCTCAAAGACTTTTCAAGATCGGCCTTTGCATCGTCAAATCTCGACCTCGTAAAATACGCCGTCCCGCGAAACTTATACGCCTCGGCATCCTTCGGCTCAAGCTCTATCGCCGATGTAAAATCACGTATCGCCATATCCAGCACCTGATTGCTTTTAGCCACGGTATAATATGCCTTGCCGCGATCCTTGTAGCCCTCGGCGTCATTCTTGTCCAATTCAATGGCTTTTGAGAGATCGCCGATGGCTTTTCCATACTCTTCCTTGCCCATATACGCCAAGCCGCGATTTTTGAACACGGCTTTTGTGTTTAATTCAAGATTGATCGCCTTTGTATAGTTCGACACCTGACAGTCGTAGTCTTCCTTTTGGCACTTCAGGCCTTGGACATAAAACTGCTCCGCCGGAGATTTTGGCTTTGGTAAGGGTGTCGCTTGCGGCTGCGGCTGCGTTACAGCAGGTTTTGGTGTAGTTGTCTTACGCACCGGACGCTTTTGGGCAATAACGACTGCTGCATCCAATGCAAACACAAAGAAAAAGGCAACAAGGATAAGTTTTTTCATAGCTGTTTAAAATATAAAAAAAAGGACGCAAACCGATCGCTCGGCCTGCATCCTTGAGATTTCACTTGTTTTGTGATTTTTAGTAAGACAATCGCAACGAACGAACGAACGAGCGAGACGAACATTACCATGGTCGCTGATCTAGTTTTAAAACCTATGGGCATAGTTCCAAAACTTTCTCTTACAAATTGTTATGAGAAATTGGGCGGTATGTTACACTGACATGCGAATAAAAGTCAATCCTAGTACCATTATTCCACCGATGAACTCGATCAGTGCCGAGTCATTCAAGCTTGCGGGATGTAGCGAAACGCCCTCCTCGATAAACTCGTGACCTCGCCGATCCAGTTTAAGGTCAGAATTATACATTATACGTAAAAGGATGTTCACTCTCATTTCTTAACTGGACTCTCGTTCGGGGGCCGCTAGGCTTGCACCGTTAATAGCATTTCGCGGACAATAGTAATTATGCAAAAAGTAAAATCATTTGTCCTGCTCGTACGCGATCAGCAGGAGGCGTTGGATTTTTACACGAAGAAGCTAGGGTTTGCGGTGCACACTGACGCTAGCTTCGGCGAAGGCAATCGATGGCTGACGGTCTGCCTGCCTGGCCAGGAAGAATTTGAGATCTCGCTTGCGCCGGTTCACACGGACGAAGGCAAGGCAATGGTAGGTAAACAGTCAGATGCGGACAATGCATTGCTCGGGATCACAACCGATGACATCGAGGCCGATATCGCAAGGTTCAAGGCAAATGGCGTAGAACTTGAAGGTGACCTTATCGACGAGCCGTATGGAAAGTTCATCTTCCTCCGCGATCTCTACGGCAACCGGCTGTATCTACACGAAGAGAAGTAGAATATAAGTTGAATGCCGCACAACGATAAACAGATGGGAGTAGCTTCGACATCATATCCTCGCGACAAAATTAAGATACTTCTGCTTGAGAATATCTCTAACGCGGCGGTCTCGGAGCTTGAGGCGGGCGGTTATACGCAGATCGAGCGTATGGGCGGCGCGTTGAGCGAGGCCGAGCTGGTGAGGGCGGTCAAGGGCGTGCACCTTGTCGGTATTCGGTCGAAGACGAAGATCACGCGGGACGTGATCGAGGCGGCGGACAAGCTGCTCGCGGTCGGATGTTTTTGCATAGGTGTGAATCAGGTCGATCTCGCGTCGGCGACGGAGAAGGGAATTGCGGTCTTCAACGCTCCGTACTCGAACACGCGTTCGGTCGCCGAGTTGGTGATCGGATTATGCGTGATGCTGATACGCAAGATCGCGGATAAGAACGCGGCCGCACACAACGGAATCTGGCTCAAGGAGTCGAAGGGAAGCTTTGAGCTGCGCGGTAAAACGCTCGGCATAATCGGCTACGGCAACATCGGTTCGCAGGTCTCGACGATGGCCGAGGCGATGGGAATGCACGTCATCTATTTCGACGCGGTGACGAAATTGCCGCTCGGCAACGCACGACAGACGCGCGAGCTTCGAGAGCTTTTGCGGAGGTCCGACATCGTAACTTTGCACGTTCCTTCCGACCGCACGACGAGGAATATGATCGACGCCGACGCTCTTCGGTCGATGCGAAAAGGTTCGATCCTCATCAACTACAGCCGCGGCGATGTCGTCGATCTGAATGCGGTCGCAAAGGCGTTAAAGAGCGGCAAACTCGCGGGTGCCGCGGTCGATGTTTTTCCGGATGAACCCGAAAGAACGGGTGATGCATTCACGAGTGTCCTGCAAAATCTGCCGAACGTGATCCTGACGCCGCACATCGGCGGCTCGACCGAAGAGGCTCAGGCGAATATCGGCCTCGACGTTACCGGCAAGCTTATAAAGTATGTCGAGTACGGCACCAGCGACGGCTCACATACCGTGCCGCCCGTCTCGCTGCCCGCACAGGCCGGCACTCACCGCATACTGCACATTCACCGCAACGTCCCCGGCGTGCTCGGCGAGATCAACTCGCGTCTCTCGGGCCGCGGCATCAACATCGCCGGCCAGTATCTCAAGACCAACGACGAGATCGGCTACGTCATCCTCGATGTCGAATCGAAACTCTCAAAAGAAGCGTTCGAACTTTTGAAGGACGTTCCCGCCACCGTCAAGGCGAGAATGGTTTATTGAGCCGATCATTTTGTGCAGCGCTGAGGGCTTACGCGATCTTTTCGGTTTCCGTCTGCTGATAGATCGAGAACCGCAAAGATGATAAAGCTGAGGACGCAAAGGCCGCAAAGCGAAAGCCGAAAGTCAACTGATAACCGCGGCCATGCTGGTGTGCGGTACTGTTGCAGATGGCGTATTTAAGTGGTACGAATAGCAGTTATGAGAAGAACGATCTTATTGGCCGCGGCGGTTCTGGTGTGCGGGTTTGCGGTGTCGGCGCAGTGGGTGCAGCAGAAGGTTGCGGGGCTTGAGGCGAAGACGTCATTCCGCGGGCTCTCGGTCGTGAACGCAAAGGTCATTTGGGCAAGCGGAACCGGCGGCACGGTCATACGCACCATCAATGGCGGAAAACGGTGGGACGTGATACGCGTGCCGGGTGCACAGGGTCTGGACTTCCGCGATGTCGAGGCGTTCGATGCGAAAACGGCGTACGTCTTGAGCATCGGTAACGGCGGGGCCTCGCGGATCTATAAAACGACGGACGGCGGCAAGACCTGGGAACTTCAGTTCCAAAACGCGGACGAGAAGGCATTTTACGACGCCGTCGCTTGTTGGAATGCGACGCACTGCGTGGCGATGAGCGATCCTGTTGACGGCAAATTCCGGTTGATCGCGACCGAGGACGGCAAGGCATGGAAGCCGCTGCCTGCCGACGGCCTTCCGCAGGCAAAGCCCGGCGAAGCGGCGTTCGCGGCGAGCGGCACATGCCTGATCGCCGTTGATAAGAACCTGCTCTACCTCGTGACCGGCGGCTCCGATGCCCGCGTTTTTCACTCGCATAACGGCGGCAAAAGCTGGGGTGCGGCCAATACGCCGATGGTCAAAGGCACGTCCGGCAGCGGCATCTTTTCGATCGCTATGAGCGATGCTCACAACGGCATCATTGTCGGCGGCAATTACGAGAAGCCTACGGCTGCGGGCGACAACGTATTTGCCACATCGGACGGCGGCCATTCGTGGAAGCCGTTGACCGGCGGCCTCGGCTATCGCTCGGGCGTTGCGTTCATTAACGCAAAGACGGTCATCGCCGTCGGTGCGCTGGGCTCCGATATCTCAAATGACGGCGGAGCGACATGGAAGGAGGTCGGCCGCGAGAGTTTGAACGCCGTTGCTGCCCGCGGCAGAACATCGGTGTGGGCGGTCGGCGACGCCGCCGGTGTTTACAAGCTGAAATGACCGTTCAGTGGTTCGACGTCGTAGGTGCGGCCGGTGTGGCGGTGATCGTCGGCTGCTATATCCTGCTGCAAACGGAAAGGAACAAAAGCGAACATCTGAGCTATTCGCTGCTGAACGCGGCGGGAGCATTGCTTATACTTATCTCGCTGATCTTCGCGTTCAACCTGCCGTCCTTTATAGTAGAATCATTCTGGCTTTTGATCAGCCTCTACGGGATCGGAAAGTGGTTCCTGCGGCAGAACTGACGCCGGTGAGATATGCGATCTTTTGTCAGTATTCCATTTAAGACAAAGACGAACGGCGGATTTTCCGAAGTGAACGGACTGGCGAAATTTTCGCCGGCGGGCATCGTCCTTGAGTTCGAATCGAAGCTTTTCGGAATAATATCCGACGGTGTGAAGGAAAAGGGCATTTCGATCGAGGATATCCTCGACATCAAGTTCAAGCGCGGCTTCCTAGTTGTGCCGGCGAGGGTCGAGGTGCGGCCGCGCAGCCTGATCGCGTTCAACGGCGTTCCCCACAAGGACGGCAAATTGACGCTGCGCATTGCAGCGCGTGATGCCGAGCAGGCACAAATGGCCGTAGTGCAAATGCAGCGTGATATGCAGAGCGAAGCGCCGCAGATGCCCGAACCGCCATCGCTTTTCGATGCTTCAGAGGATGATACAAAGCCTCTCAGTTGACCTTTCAAAAACGAATTAGCCGCGCCATTTACGACGCGGCTAATACCTGAGTTCGCTAAGTGAATGCGGATGCCGCTACTGCATCAGTCGCGGGTCCTGCTTCGGCAGGTACTCGTATTCCTTCGGCGGATCGACGCCGAGAAGATTCTTCGTGAAGTAATCCCAGCGGCGGCGCATCATATAGTTGTTCGCCGCACCGAAGCCATGCCTTGCGTTCGGGATCATCAGCAGGTCAAAGTCCTTATTCGCCTTGATCAGAGCGTCAACGACAAGCAGCGTGTTGTACGGCGGCACGTTATCGTCCATCGTACCGTGTGCGAGCAGCAGCTTGCCCTTCAGGTTCTTGGCATAGACCTGATTTGCCTGCCGTGCGTAATTGTCGCCGTTTAGCAGGCCGATGTAGCGTTCGCCCCAATCGTCCTCATAGTTGCGGTTGTCGTGATTGCCGGACTCTGAGATCCCGACCTTGTAGAAATCCGGAAAGCGGAACATCGCCGCCGCCGTCGCAAATCCGCCGCCCGAGTGGCCCCAAATGCCGACGCGCGTCAGGTCGAGATACGGGCGGGTTTCGGCAAGCTGCTTGAGGCCTGAGATCTGATCCTCGAGCGTGTTGTCGGCCATATTGCCGTAGCAGACATCGTGGAACGACTTCGATCGGTTCGGGTTGCAGCTTCCGTCTATAATGACGACAACAAAACCGAGTTCCGCGAGAGCCTGATGGTCGCCGCGTGCCGGTGAGAATGACCGCGAGCCGACGCCTCCGCCCTGAGGCCCGGGATAAATATAGTTTACAACCGGATATTTCTTGCTCGTATCGAGGTTCGTCGGCAGGAACATTACGCCGTAAAGATCCCAGCGGCCGTCGTGCGACTTGACCTTGATAGGAACAGGCGGCTTCCAGCCTGTTGCCGTCAGGCGCGAGATGTCGGCTTTCTCGAGGTTAGCGATCAACTTGCCGTTCATATCGCGAAGCACCGCTGTCGGCGGCACGTCCGGCTTCGAGAAGCTGTCAACGAAATACTTGCCGTCGTCAGACAACATCGCAGCGTGGTTGCCGTCCTCAGGTGTCAGGAGTGTCAGGCCGGAGCCATCGAAATTGATGCGGTAAAAGTGCGAGAAATACGGGTCGCGTCCCGCTTCGCGGCCGTTCGCCTCAAAGAAGATCACGCGGTTCTTGGCATCGACGCGCCTTACGCGGGTTACGACAAAATTGCCCTTCGTTATCTGATTCTTGACCGTACCCTTCGCGAGGTCGTAGAGGTAAAGGTGGCCCCAATCATCGCGTTCGCTGTACCAGATCGCTTCATTGGTCTCAGGCAGGTAACGCCAGTTGACCGCACCTTGCCCTGACTCGTATTGTGTCGGAACAACCTCTTGAAAAACGTCGCGCACATCGCCGGTAGCGGCGTTCGCAATGCGGAACTTTGCCGACTTATGATCGCGTGAGCTCGAAACAAAGGCGAGTGTGGTGCTGTCGGCGCTCCATTCATTGTCGGTGAATTCACCGCCGCACGCTATATCGTCGCAAAGCGTCGAGCGGTGGTCGTCCGCCTCCATTTTGAGCGGTACAAGCTTGCCTGTTTCGAGATCAATTATCACGCGATGGATCTTTGCGATGTCCTTGTCTTCGGGCAGGGCATATTTCCATTGTTCGAGTTTCGGTGCGCCTACGTTCGTAGTAACGAGATACATATCCTGCAGGTGCCGCTGATCCTGCCGAAAGGTCGCGACCTTTTTCGAATCGGGCGACCACAGCACAATGGCACGTTCGCTGTGCTTCCAGCCGGCATTATCAGTGGCGTAGCCGAAGTCCTTTATGCCGTCGGTCGTCAACTGCTTTTCTTTGCCAGAATTCAGGTCCTTGACCCAGAGGTTCCAGTCTTTTATGTAAACCTGCTTTGTGCCGTCAGGCGAGATGATCGCGTTGCCGCTAAAGCGTGCCGGAAACATTCCCATTGACGGAGCCGCGGACAGCCCGAGATCGGTTATTTTTGCCGCCGTCTTTCGCGATCCGTCCTTCGGGTCGATAAGGACGAATTCACTTCCCGTCGGCGTCAGCACCCTGTACCAAAAACGGCCGTCCGGCAGCCATACAGGACGAACGCCCGCACGGTCAACGAGCGGCGCAGTGTTGTAACTGAGCATCTTTTCGGCGCGGGCGTAGTCCTCGGCCGTAAGAGCATTTTGTGCATTCGCCGTAAAAGCGAAAGCCGCGATCAAAAGGACGAAGAATGATAGTTTTCTCATTTGTTCTAGTACGCAGAAGCGAAAGTTTTGTTTCCGTATCACCCATCAGTGTACTGCATTTCGCCGCCGCTGCGGTATTCACCAGCAAGCGTAATTTGATATGATTACATCCTTTCTGATGTCCGATCTCGGCAAAACAGTGTCGATCCACCCGATTCAGCCCGCGATAATTCAGCGTGCCGTATTTATCGGCGTGCTCTCATTCATGTTCTTTTTGGCGATGATGCTTGCCTTTTATCTACGGCAGAATATAGGCTATTTTTTGCTTGCCTCGGCATTCCTCGTGATCTATGTCGTTATGATGTTCTCATTCGCCGTACAGCGAAAGACGGTCGTTACCGTGTGCGACAATGGCATTAAGTTCAAGCGGCACAGGCTTTTATGGACAGAGATCGAAGCGATTGACGAACGCGGTGTTCTTATGACGAACCCCGGCGGAGCCGTGGCATTGCCGCGTTCGGTAGCGCAGTTCGACCGGCTTGTATCGGTCGTAAGGGCGAATATCGGCCCACAGTCGTAGCCGTTCATCCGCAGGATAGGCTTTATCAATTCAAATTGCGGCCAAATTCTTGTATCCTACCTAATTGACACCTTTTTTGCGGAGATTTTATGAGCGTTGAAGTCGTAATGCCCCAAATGGGCGAATCGATCACCGAGGGAACCGTTTCAAAGTGGCTGAAAGCTGTCGGCGATAAGGTAGATAAGGATGAGGCCGTGCTTGAGATATCGACCGATAAGGTCGATGCCGAAGTGCCGAGTCCGGCCGCCGGCGTTCTGCTTGCGATCAATGTTCAAGAGGGCGAGACGGTCGAGGTCGGCACTGCTCTAGCCGTGATAGGCGAAGAAGGCGAGCAGCCTGCTGATGCTCCGCAAACGCCGGCGAAGCCCGAACCGGCCGCCGTGCCTGAGCAGCCGGCAGAACCGGTAAAGGCTGAAGAGCCTCAGCCTTCCGCAGAAGCCGTATCTGTGCCGCAAACTCCCGCACCGGCGGATCCGTCGGCTGCCGCAGAGGTCGTGATGCCCCAAATGGGCGAATCGATCACCGAAGGAACCGTTTCAAAATGGCTCAAGGCCGTTGGCGACGATGTCGCTAAGGACGAAGCTTTGCTCGAGATCTCGACCGATAAGGTCGATGCCGAGGTTCCGTCGCCTACGGCGGGCAAACTGCTCGCGATCAAAGTGCAGGAAGGCGAAACGGTTGAGGTCGGCTCGGTCCTTGCACTTGTCGGCGGTTCAGGGTCGGCTGTTACGGTTTCGGAACCTGCCAAAGCCGCGGAGGCATCGCCTGTTGCTCCGCCTCCGGCCGCTCCGATAATAACGCCGCCTGTGATCTCGGATGTCCACGCAAATGCGGATACAAGCTCGGCATCGGCGGATGAACTTCGCCGAACCAAATCAAGCCCGCTTGTGCGAAAGATCGCGGCTGAACACGGAATCGATATTACGCGAATTCCGGGAAGCGGTTTGAGCGGCCGCGTTACAAAGGGCGACATACTCAGCTTTATCGAGACCGGTGCTGCTCTTCGGCCGCAAGACCTGCTTGTTAAAGGAGCTCCGCCGGTACCGCCGCCTGCGGCAAAGGCGGCTGTGCCGTTCGTCCCGCCGCCGCCGGCGATAGCGGTCGATGACCGTATCGAGAAGATGTCGGTGATGCGAAAGAAGATCGCCGAGCACATGACATTCTCAAAGCAGACCTCGGCACACGTTACGAGCGTTTATGAGTTCGATATGACCAATGTCGCTAAGTTCCGCGCGGCAAATCAGGCAGCATTTCAGGCGAAATACGGCACGAAGCTTACATTTATGCCGTTCATTTTTCAGGCTGTAACGGCTGCTATACGCGAGCATCGGATAATGAACTCGCAGGTTGACGGAGATCAGATAATCTATAAAGGCGACATCAATCTCGGTATGGCGGTCGCACTAGATTGGGGCCTGATCGTACCGGTCATCAAACAGGCCGACCGAATGTCGCTCTCGCAGCTTGCGGTCAGCGCGAACGACCTGGCGGACCGCGCTCGAGCCAAGAAGTTAAACCCCGACGAAGTTCAAGGCGGCACTTTCACGATTACGAACCCGGGCGTTTTTGGCGGCCTTTTCGGTACGCCGATAATCAATCAGCCGCAGGTTGCGATATTGTGCGTCGGCACAATAGAAAAACGCCCGAAAGTGATGACATCACCCGATGGTGATGACTACATTGCGATCCGGCAAATGGCTTATTTTGCATTAACTTACGATCATCGTATAGTTGACGGTGCAGATGCAGAGAAGTTCCTCTCGTATATGAAGCGTTATATTGAGAACGCGCCGTTCGAGATATAGCGAATAGGCCCGGCATTGTCGCAGTGCGGCTGCCTCTTCGCGCGGGGCCGATATGCATTTTGCGTAACTTTTTTGCTGACATTTGCGGTCGCGGTGCCGTATAATGTCTTCAGTCCTTTTCTCTTGGTTCGATGCACGAACCGGATATTTGAAACAAATTTCAGAAGTTTGCAACCTCGTTCGCACGGCGTGCGTCGAAACACTGTTGTCCATCTTCTCGCGACAATACAGCGACATTTCGGAGGAATTACTATGATCAGGAAAATTGGTGCAGTCGTCTTCATGCTCTCGATCTTTGCAGTGGCGGCACTTGCACAAGATCACCAACTTCGCTCGCTGACCAACGGGCAGAAATACAAGATCCAGGGCGTTATCGTTTCAAAAGAGAACGACTCGACCATGATCATCCGCGACGCGACCGGTGTTGATACACGCATTGCGATCGAACCAAATGCAAGCATCAAGAATAATGCCTTTTTCGGCGGCGACCGCTATCCGGCCTCGGCCCTCGTGCGCGGACTCAACCTAGAGGTCGAGGGCCGCGGCGACAGCAGCGGCAAACTATCGGCGACGAAGGTCCGTTTCAGCAAGAGCAATTTGCTGACCGCGCAGTCGATCGATGCCCGTGTAACGCCCGCTGAGGAACGCATTACGGCAGCCGAACAGAACGCCTCGCGCCTTTCGGGTCAGATCGATGAGCTGATGGCAATATCGAACGCGGCAAAAGGCGGAGCAAAGGCCGCACAAGATACTGCCGATGCGGCGGTCGCGGGTGTAAATGCGACAAATAAACGCATTAGCGATATAGACGATTATGTTGTGCAGTCAACGGCGACAGTCAATTTCAAGGTCAACAGCTCGGTGCTCTCGCCCGAAGCAAAGGCTCAGCTTGACCAGATAGCGTCCGCTTCACAGACACTCAAGGGATTCAGCATCGAGGTAACAGGCTTTGCGTCGTCGGAGGGCAATGCGGCCAAGAATAAGGTTCTAAGCCAGCGTCGTGCTCAGGCCGTCATTGATTACCTTGTCGAGCAGGGCAACGTTCCGCTTCGCCGCATCGGTACATCATATGGTTTTGGCGAACTGCAGGCAGTCGCCGATAATTCCACAAGGGAAGGCCGTGCCCAGAATCGCCGCGTCGAAGTAAAATTGCTTGTGAGCCGCGGCATCAACACCAACGTTGAGATAAAGGCTCCGGACAGCAATCCCAACGAAGAATAACCATCCTGTGACAAGGCGTTGCTTTTGCTGAGATCGACACACTCAGGCAGCAACGCCTTTTTCTTTGCCGATATTATGAACAGCCGACCGATCGTGCGAGCCGCGCATCTGCTTGTCCTTAGCATTGCCTGTGCTGCCGCCATTTTCGCACAAACCGCACCAAAGCAAACGCCGACGCCGGATGATGAGATCATAAAGGTCGATTCGCAGCTTGTGATGATACCTGTCGCGGTTACCGATCAGCAGGGCGTTGCGGTAAGCGGATTGACGGCCGCGGATTTTCGTGTGATCGAGAACGGCAAGCCGCAGGTGATCGACTCGGTCGGGTCGGCGGACAAAGTGCCGCTCGACATCGCTTTATTGTTCGATATTTCGGCGACGACCAGCCCGATGTTCAAATTTCAGGCCGAGACCGCCGCCAAGTTCCTAAAGGATGTGATGCGGCCCGAGGATAGGGCGTGCATATTCAGCATCGGGGCCTCACCTCGGCTCGTCCATCCGCTCGATACGGCTGAGAATGCGGCGGCGGCACTTCGTTCGATACAGGCGACGAAGGAATATACGGCGTTCTACGATACGGTGCGGGCGGCGGCAGAATACCTCAAGCAGAACGCGCCGGACGGCACTCGGCGCGTCATTGTAACCATATCGGACGGTGAAGATACCAACAGCGATAACATCGCAAAGGCACTTCAGAAGGGCTATGCCGAGATCGGCAGAAAGATCAATACCATAGACTCGAAAGAGCTCTACAAGCTGACGGTCGCAACCCGTGATGCCGCAAGCCGCAAGGAGCGGCAGCGTGTTCTGCAGATCCTGCAGAACGGCGACACCGTCTTTTACTCGATAAATCCTGCGGGAAGCTCATTTCAGCTCAATAAGATAAGTACCTTCGGGCAAGAGAATATGCAGGCCTTCGCCGACGAAACCGGCGGTACGGCGTTCCTGCCGAAATTTCAGCCTATAGATACAAAGGATAATTACGCCAACGAGAATAACGACCGTGCGAACACTGCCGCACTTGACCGGATATTTCGTCAGCTTGCAAATGAGGTGCGTTCGCAGTACCTCATCCAATACTATTCCGAGATAGATCTTCCGCCGGGCCAATATGTGAAACTGGAAGTTACGCTGCCGTCGCGGCCGGGGCTGCGTTCGCGTTCGCGGATCGGATATTACACCAAATAGGCCGTCTAGCGGCGGTATTTGTGCGTTACGGGACGCCGGCGGCCGACGCCTATCGCATTCTTTGAGACGATGAGCGGCGGCGGTAATTGCCGCCGTTTGAATTCGTTCGCCGGATGCTCAACTCTATTCAGTATCGAATAGACAAGCTCCTTATCATGCCCGGCGGCAATGATAGCCTCGGGTGCCGCCTTTTGTTCAAAATACATCTGTAGGATCGGATCCATCAGTTCGTAGGGCGGCAGGCTGTCCTGATCGAACTGGTTCGGCGCCAGTTCGGCCGACGGACGCTTCTCAATGATCTTGCCTGGAATGACCTCGCGTCCGGCCCGTCGGTTGATGTCACGCGCGATCGCCCATACTTCTGTTTTAAGCACGTCGCCGAGCACCGCAATTCCGCCGTTCGTGTCGCCGTAGAGCGTGCAGTAGCCGACCGCAAGTTCGCTCTTATTGCCGGTCGCCAGCAGCAGGCGGCCTTCGGAATTCGATATCGCCATCAGGATCACGCCGCGGAGCCGCGATTGCAGGTTCTCGGCCGCAAGGCTTTCGCCGCCGCGTGAAGGTTTGCTGAGGCCAAGCTGTTTGATAAGCACTTCAAATGCATCGGAGATCGGTTCGATGCGGCTGTCGCAGCCGAGATTGCGGATTAGTTCCTCGCTGTCACGCACGCTGCCTTCCGATGAGAAGGGCGAAGGCATCATTACGCAGAGTACGTTCTCCGGCCCGAGTGCCTGTGCCGCAAGGGCTGCAACAAGAGCGGAGTCCATTCCGCCGCTCAGTCCGAGTACGGCCTTCTTAAAGCCGTTCTTGTGTGCGTAATCGCGTATGCCGAGCACGAGCGCATCTGTAACGGAGGCTGTCTCGCCGCCCGTGATGCCGCGTGTATCCGGCTTGCGTACGTCAAGTTCGACGCTTTCGACAAATTCCTCAAAAGCCGCCGCCTGCAGGATAATGTCGCCTTCTTCATCGGCAATGAGGCTCGCTCCGTCAAAGATGATCCCGTCGTTGCCGCCGATGAGATTGACAAAAACGATCGGTATGGCCTGTGTGCGTGCACGATGGGCGACCATTTCGCATCGAAGCCGTATTTTGCCCTTGTTGTACGGCGACGCATTTATGGAGACCAGAAGTTCGGCTCCGAGGGCTATGGCCTCATCGGCAGGGTCGCTACTGTAGAGGCGGTCATCCCAAAAGGTCTTGTCGTTCCAAAGGTCCTCACAGACAACGACGCCTGTTCTGATACCCGCAATGTCAAAAAGGCGGTGCGGTGCGTGGTTCGGCTCGAACCATCGCGGATCATCAAAAACGTCGTACTCGGGCAGCAGTGTCTTATCTGCCATACCGAGCAATTTGCCGTCCGCTATTACAGCCGCGGAATTGAATATACGGCGGCCGTCAGCGCTGTCATTCATTCGAATGGTGCCGACTATCGCAGCGATTCCTTTTGTCGCCGGAATGATCTCATCCAAGGCGTGAGCTGCGTTATTGATGATATCGGGATCCTCGAACCAATCCTGCGAAGTGTAGCCGTGAGTGGATATCTCAGGAAAGACGACAAGGTCAGATCTGTCGGCCTTTGCACGTTCGATCGCATCAATGATCTTTTTGACGTTGCCTGCGATGTCGCCGTTGGTCGTGTTGATCTGGCCGATCGTAACTTTCATCTATGCTTTCTCGAGCGTTACGGTGTCGCCGCGTTTCACCATCGTGAGGCGATTGCCTCGTTCATTGTAGGTAACTTCGTCCATGATGTTGTGGATAAAGAGAACGCCGCGTCCCGAAGTTTTGAAAAGATTTTCGGGGTCGAGCGGGTCGGCGATGGCCTTTACGTTGAAACCCTCGCCCTGATCCTCGACCACAAACCGTGCCTCGGTGCTTGAGATCGAGGCTGCTAGACGAACGAGCTTGGTCGGGTCGTACTTATTGCCGTGCTTTACGGCGTTCACGAACGCCTCGTCGAGCGCAACAAAAAGGTTCGAACGCTCGGGATTTGTAAGCCCCCGCGTTTCTACTCGCCGCATCAGATATTCGAGCACGGTGTGCATCAGCCCGATAACGGAAGGCAGCTCGAATTCGATATATTCGCGGACCGAATTAGGTGTTGAACAAGTGCCCGACGACCTCAGTTTGTGCTCCAGAACGGTCGCGACGAGTTTGCAGACCTCGTCTTCGTCAAACTCCGCACGTCGAAAGTTCGTGGCACAAAGCTTAAATATCGTCGCCTGTTCGCGATCGCCGATCAGTGTGGAGCAAGCAGGACACGATGACGGCGATGTGCAAACTGACTGCGTTGGTTGTTCGTTGGCGACGTCAAGGTTGCTGATCAGAAGGTCGAAACTCTCGATGTCATCGACAGCCGCAGCCTCCGAACGCGAATGGATCGTGCGGACAAAATGCCCCATCTGCCCGAACGCCTCACCGAGCGATCCGGCAAGGCCGTTATGGTCGTCAACAATAAGGATACGTCGCTGCATCGATGGTCGGCTGATCCCGCAAAGAATAACGGTTCGGCGCCGCTTGTTGTTGCAAATAATAACGTAATTGAAGCGATGATTTCTACCCGCCGCCCGCTTCTGTTGCCGGCGCCGCATAAAAACTTAGTGCCAGCAATACACACGAGACCCAAATAAGGTCAGCGATCAGCAGATGACCGACCTGCATAACTATGGGTGCGAGCGTGAGCAGTGTCGCCCCACCAAAGAAGATCTGAAAGATAAGCAGGCCCGTGATCGCGTTCGACCAGCGAACGGTGCTGCGGTCGCGCCCGCTCTCGCGGGCAAGCCAACCGGCGGCAAAGATCACAAATACGCTGATCACGACCGACAATATCGGATGCAGCAGCCGCAAGCGGACAAGAATGTGCGATGCGGATGAAAGATCCTGATCAATGCCGTGCAAAAGGCTTTCGGCAGGGAATAACATTTCGGAAAGTGCCGTGAGCGACCCAGCCATTCCGATGACCGTTATGCCGAGAGCAATGGCGGCGAGCATTGCCGCGTATTTGCCGGGGCGCAGGAGGTTCACAGTGCGGCCGTTTTTTGCGAACCACGCAGTTGACGTCAGAAAGCCAAGCAGAATGAATGTGTTCAGCAAATGGCCTGCCATCCAGAATGGCCTTGCGTTCGTTAGGGTCTCCGCCGTGTTGCCGGTCAGAACAAGGCCCGCACCCACAAGCGCTTCAGTTACGACAAAGATAAGAGCACCGACCGCCGATCTTCGTACGCGGTCGCCTTTACCGAATCTGCGAAATGCCCAAATTACCAGCACCACGACCGACACAAGCGAGAAGAAACTGGTTATACGATGCGAATATTCTATAAGGGCCTTTAATTCGGGTGCCGAAGGTATCACCTCGCCTTGGCAGGTAAGCCAATGCCGGCCGCAGCCGTCGCCTGATTTCGACGCGCGAAGAAATACGCCCCAAAGAATAACGATGACGTTATAAAATAGTGTCGCCCAAGCGTATCGCGTGAACGCGGCCATGCGGACGGATGCAGGTAATTCGATCTTTTCCATTAACGGCCCCGAACTTAATAACATAACATTCTGTATAGCGCATCGTGAAAAAGGAACGCATCGATAAACTACTTGTATCTGCCGGAATGGCGGATTCGCGAACAAAGGCACAGGCGATGGTCATGGCAGGCGTGGTGCTGGTCAATGAACGCCGTGTCGAGAAACCGTCAGAGAGTTTCGCCCCTGATGCGGCGATACGGATCAAAGGCGTCTCACGCGAATCAAAATACGCGAGCCGCGCAGGTTTGAAACTCGAAGCCGCGCTGGAGCAGTTCCGTATCGATCCGGCAGGGCTTCACTGCATCGACATAGGCTCATCGACAGGCGGTTTTACCGATTGCCTTTTGCAGCACGGTGGCGCTTCGGTCACTGCCATCGACAGCGGTACGAACCAGCTTATTTGGCGGCTTCGCAGCGATCCGCGCGTCGAGGTACGCGAAAATACGAATGCTCGCGAACTCAAGCCCGAGGACTTTATCCGGCGGTTCGATATCGCGGTAATGGACGTCTCCTTTATCTCGGTCAAGATGCTGCTTACCGCCGTTATGGAATTGCTGAAGCCGGAAGGTCTGTTGATCGTTCTGATCAAGCCGCAGTTCGAGGTCGGCCGCGGCGAGGTAGGCAAGGGCGGCATCGTCCGTGAGGCAGAGAAGCACGAGCGTGTTGTCGCAGAGGTGAACGATTTCGCCGCTCGCCTCGGGCTGTTCCGCGCCGGGCTGATCGATTCGCCGATCTTGGGGGCCGAAGGGAATAAGGAATTTCTGGCACTTTATCGCCTCGATCCTTGAGCGGCCTCACAAGTTAGGATCATGGAACGCTGCACGCATTGAGCGGGCCAAAGCACCGCAATGTGAGCAGCCATTCGGTCAAAGCAGGAATATCTCGATATCGTTCAATGCAGGAGTTGATATATCTGTCTCGGCGTATGTATGTTGTTTTAGAGTAACTGCATCGTCCGTGTCGGAGGCGGCCGAGGTTCCGTTCGCTGCGATTTCGAGGATCGCCTTCGCGGCCGGGTTTACGGGCGATACCAAACTGTAGTGTATCGACCTGCCGTCCCGCCTTGTATTTACAAGGCCAAATGAGCGCAGCATTGCCAAGTGTCGTGAGATCTTGGGCTGGCTTTCGTCCAAAGCTTCGCACAACCTGCTTACCGAAACCTCGGAATTGCCGATCAGCCTGACGATCTGCAGGCGGGTGTGGTCTGCAAGTGCGAGAAAGACGTCGGTCAGTTCTTGCTCATCGGTTTTTGTGGCCATGCTGCACATATTACGTTATCCGTATATGTAATGCAAGAAAAAAGGCCGCTGTTAGCAGCGGCCTCGATGGTGATGACAGGCGGGCGGAATATCAGCTCTCGTTATTCTCGCCTTGCGAGCGTGAAAGTGCTGTTGCCGGCTGTGCCTGCGGCAGCGGCATGCCTGCGGCATCGGCGCTCTCAAGCGGCGTTTGCTCGACCCACTCTTCTGCGGGGTCGGCAATTATCATCTTACCTTCCTGCTTTCTGAAGATCAGGCCTTCGCGGCTTTCGTCAAAATCAACGATGACGAAGTCGCCTGTACGGAGTTGCTCGGTCGCTACAAGATTTGAGAGCGGATAGACAAGAAATCGCTCGATCGCACGCTTCAAATGGCGTGCACCATATTTAAGGTCGATGCCTTCGCCGAGCAGGAAATCCTTTGCCTTCTCGGTACATTCAAAGATGAATTTCGTCCCCGCCGATTCAGTGATGCGCGACTGCACGGCCTTAAGCTCGATGTCGAGGATCTGGCGAAGATGATGTTCCTTGAGGCTGCGGAAAACAACCACCTTATCGATGCGGTTCATGAACTCGGGCGAGAATTTCCGCTTGGCCGCTTCGAGAGCCGTACGATAGATCTTGCTGTCGATCTCGTTGTCTTCCTTTGCTTTATCGGCTTTGGTCGGTGCAAAGCCGATGCCGCCGGAGATCATCTCAGACATTTCGCGGGCGCCCAGGTTCGATGTCATGATGACGATGGTTCTTGAGAAATCGACACGCCGATTATCGCCGAGTGTAAGGGTTGCTTTGTCGAGAATGCCGAGCAGGAGCTGCCAAAGCGAGTCTGAGGCCTTTTCGATCTCGTCAAAAAGCACGAACGTGAGTTTCGTATCTTCAGTGTGGGCCTTGTCGAGGTTCTCCTGCGTAAGCATCGGCGAGGTCTCGCGGTGGCCGAGATATCCCGGAGGCGAGCCGATGAGTTTGGCGATCTCATGCGAATGCTGGAATTCGGCACAGTCGATCTTTACGACCGCATAAGGGTCGTTAAATAGCACTTCCGCAGCAGCCTCGACAACACGCGTCTTGCCCGAGCCGGTCGGCCCGAGGAAGAGCATCGTTCCGATCGGCCGTGTCGGGTTATTCATTCCCGCAAGATAGATCTGGAACAGGCCGCTCATACGCCGGACGGCGCGCTCCTGGCCGACGATCTGAGCGCTGAGCTTATCTTCGAACTCAGCCGCACGAGGGCTTTTTCGGTCAGGGTCGAGTAAGATCCCTGTCTCGCCGTTCTCTTTTTTCTTTGCCGATTCCTGCTTCATTTCACTTCTCCCAAGGACACGCCCTGTAAAGGGACGTGGTCAGAACACCAGACTTGCCGTAAAGAAGACGGCCGTCTGTCGCCAGTATTGATGATTTCAAAAGTTGATGAGTTGGCCGGGTACATGTCGCGGGAGCAACACGCCCATCGGAACGCCAAAGGTATGAAGGCCTTCGACAACTTACTGTTTAACATATTTGCCGAGAAAAAAGCAATAGAGATCGCCTCGTTCCGACGCTATTCATCATAGTACTCGCGGCCGAGGTGCGTGATCAGGTCTTCGCCCATCATGTGCCGCAGAGTATTTTTAAGCTTTTGAAGCTGGATGAACAGATCATGCTCGGGATAAAGCCCGGGTGCGGTCTGCGGGGCTTTAAAGTAGAACGAAAGCCATTCCTGGACGCCCTTCATACCGGCACGCTGAGCAAGATCCATAAAGAGAGCAAGGTCGAGAGCTAGCGGTGCTGCGAGTATCGAGTCGCGACAGAGGAAGTCGATCTTTATCTGCATCTTGTAGCCGAGCCAGCCAACAATGTCGATATTGTCCCAGCCTTCTTTGTTATCGCCGCGCGGCGGATAATAGTTGATCCGCACGACGTGAGAGAAATCCTTGTAAAGCTCAGGATAGACCTGCGGCTGAAGGATGTGTTCGAGTACCGAGAGTTTCGACTCCTCTTTGGTTTTGAAATTCTCGGGGTCGTCGAGCACTTCGCCGTCCCGATTGCCGAGGATATTGGTCGAGTACCATCCGTCGAGGCCCAGCATTCGAGCCTTTAGGCCCGGCGCGACGATGGTTTTCATCAAGGTCTGGCCGGTCTTGAAGTCCTTGCCGCAGACGGGCACCTTCTCACGTTCGGCCAGCTCGATCAACGCCGGGATGTCGGCGGTTAGGTTCGGTGCACCGTTTGCAAAAGGCACGCCGCTCTTAATTGCCGCGTAGGCGTAGATCATCGACGGCGATATCTGCGGATCGTTGTCGTAAAGGCCTTTTTCAAAAGATGCGAGCGAACCGTGCACGTCGGACGCCTGAAGGAATATCTCGGTCGAAGCGGCCCACACCATTACGAGCCGGCTGCAGCCTTTCGAGCGTTTGAACTCCGCAATGTCTTCGATGAGCTGCTCGGCAAGCTCCATTTTGGTCTTACCTTGCTTGATGTTATCGCCGTGAAGACGTTTAACATACGACTGCTCAAAAACCGCACTCATCGGTTTTAATGACGACAGCGGTTCGGCGAGCTGTTCGAGAAGGCTCTTTTCGAGAACACCGGCATTCATTGCCGCATCGAAGGCATTTTCGGCAAAGATGTCCCACGCGCCGAAGACGATGTCGTCGAGCGAGGCAAGCGGCACGAAATCCTTGATCTTCGGCACACGTTCATCAGTTCGCTTACCGAGCCGGATCGTACCCATCTGTGTAAGGCTGCCGACTGGCTGCGAAATGCCGCGGCGGACAGATTCGACACCCGCGATCAAGGTCGTGCTTACGGCACCAAGTCCGACGAGCAGGATACCGAGCCTTCCCTCTGCCGGCGCAACTTCAACGCCACTTTTTGTCATAGTTTCTCCGATGGCATGAGCGCCCGCGCATGGCGTCATACTCAATGTTCTATTTTAATGGACAGATGTTGCTAACAAAAACCGTCTGCGCGGTTAGGTGCTGCGGATCGGGGCAAATATCCTGTAAAACACAGCATTTCCTCAGCGAATGAGTTAGATAAAGAGCCTCATTCAATCATCTTTCGTGCGGTAATGCCGCCAATCCACCTCGGCAAAGATATTGTCGCGCGACTCGATCTCGGCAAGCAGCAGTTCATCGATCTCGCCCGACGTGTACATTTTTGCAAGCATATCGAACCGCTGAATATGCGAGCGGAAGCGCCGGCTCGAGTACTCGACGGTCGTGCCCTGATAGATCTGGAACGCCCAATCCGACGACTCGGCGAGCAGAAGTTCGCGAGCCATTTGGCTGAGCAGGCGCGAGTTCATTTCGTTATCTTCGGCGGCGTTCGCGAATTCGGTCATCTTCTTTTCAGCATCATGCTGATATGGGTACATCCAAGAATTGCCTTCGTTGAGCCACACCTTGTAGTAGCCGTTCTCGCCCCAGCTTGATGCTGCCGGCATCTGTTCTTGAATAGGCACGCCGCTGTCGAGCATATCGCCCGGCGTGATGCACTCGATGGTGTTCTGATCGAAATGTGCCTTTCGGAAAAAGAAATCGAGGAACTGCGGGCCTTCATACCACCAATGGCCGTACAATTCGGCATCGTACGGCGAAACGACGAGCGGCGGGCGTCCGTCGAACGTGTCGCGGAGCATCCGGGCCTGTTTGATACGCTCGTTCAGAAAGTGTCCGGCATCATCTGCGGCTTGCTGCCGAGCCAACGCGGGAATGTATGCCTGCTTGTTATTCTGCGGGACGTTGCGGCCTGTGATCCGGTGATATTTGAGCCCCAAATGCCGACGTGCTCCGTCCGCGTGCAGATGCGGCTTCAGCATATCCAGAGGCGCGTCCCAGCCGATATCTCGATAAAATTCGCGATAAACATCATTGCCCGGATAGCCGCTTTCGGCCGACCATACCTGCTGGCTCGTTTCGACATCACGTGCAAAAACAGCGACGCCGTTCGGTGTTACGACGGGGGCATGAACGCCGTAACGCGGCCTCGGCTCGCCGTAAAGGATCGCATGCGTGTCGGCAATAAAGTATTCGATGCCGGCCTCTTTCAGCAGCACCTCAACACCCGGCTCGTACGCACATTCGGCAAGCCAGATGCCGCGCGGGCTGCGGCCAAAGTGCTTCTTATAATTTGCCGCCGCGACCTCGATCTGTGCGCGGCGTGCCTCTTGTGTCGAAACTAGCGGCAAAAAGCCGTGTGTTGCGCAGCACGTTATGATCTCGATGACACCTTCGTCGTTCAGCTCGCGAAAGGCGTTGAGCAGGTCGCGTCCATAGCGGTTGTCCCAAAGGTCGTATGACACGCGTAGGTTCTCGACGTACATTTTCGCCGCATCATTGAACTCGGTGTCTTCGGTTTGCGTGCGAAGCTCTTCTTTTTCCGCAAGTTCAAGCAAGTTCGAGAGGTGTTGCGTGTATCGCGTCTGGAGAAGTTCGTCGGCGAGCATCTCGCAAAGCGGCGGCGAGAGGTTCATTGCAAGGCGCGGCATCGCGCCGGCTTCGTGCAGCGATCGAAATATGAAAACGAGCGGCAGATAAACTTCTGTGATCGCCTCGTAGAGCCAATCTTCTTCAAGGAATTCGGGATATTCAGGATGCCTGACGAACGGCAGATGGGCGTGTAGTATCAGGCTGAAATATCCTGCTGGCATACGTGATGTTATCTACAGCCGCGCGAATAGCTGCCATTGACGGCGGTAAAATTATGGTGAGTTGATGTTAACATCGGCGGCCGCCAATAACTACTGCCGCAGGCTGTGCGAGCTGACAGGATTGTATCGCGGCGACGACAATGCGGCCTTTCGCGGCTTTAACGTCTTCGGGAAATTGACGAGGCTTGAGCCGAATACGACCGGCACCGCTTCTTCTTCGTGCCACTCGCTGCCGTCGATCTCGAAGTGTTCTTTCAGCGCAGCGCGTGCCGAGGACTTTCCGACATTCTTAGCACTGGCCTGCAGCATCGCGAACAGTGCCGGGCTGATGCGGCCGTTAAGCTCGTGAACTGCAACGCCGGATGCGAGTGCCAGCATTACATAGCGAATATCATCCGCCGATATCTTGCTGAGGTCGGCCGCTGAGTTTCCGATGAACTGCCGAAATGCCGTGTGTGTCGTATTCTCAGCCGCCGCCACGTCATCGCCTGCCATCGCGACATCGTACGCGTCGCGCGAAAAGCCTGATGCATCAAGCACTTCGGCAAATTTTGTCGCCGAGATGGTCCAGCGTGATTCGGTCGAAGGGTGCGTACTCGGGCTGCGGCGCGGCGTGCGTACCTGATTCGAGTAAATGATGCGGAAATAGGGCCTGTTGACGGCGTAGAAGCCGATCTCGGCCCGGTATTCGTGATCAGGTTCGGTAGTGAACCACCAATTGCCCTCGGCATCGCAGCGGTCGATCTGCTCGGAGCCGTCGGTCAGGTCGGTGAGCTTTACCACAAGAGTGTAGCTGCCGAGATCATTACCGAAAATACCTTTGAGCTGCTGCCAGGGATTTGCCCGAACAGACCAGTAGAAATAAATGCGCGTCGGCGATTGAACAAGCAGCTGTGCACGATTTTCGCGTTCCAATTCGGGCAGCGTAACATCGCGAAGGGCGAGAAACACGGGCGAAAGTTCGACTTCCGGCTCCGGCAACACCGGCGGCTCGATCACCGCAACAGCCGCCTTTTTTGTTTTTACCGTACGCTTTGCAGGGGACTTTTTCACAGCCTTTTTCGGCATCGGCGGTGCTGTGTCCGCAACATCTGCAAAAGGATCGATCTCAAGTGCAATTGTTTTACGAGCCTTCTTGCGAACGCTCTTTGGCTCCCCAATATCTTTAGCCGCTGCCGCTTTTACAGCAGTGCGTGTGCGACCCGGCTTCGACGCGTCGGCCGAAGCGGGCTTGGCCGAGCTTGCCGTTCTTGCGGCCTTCGGCTTTTTGACAGGCTCGGCAGGAGTACCGTCCGCTGTTTCAGCAAACGGGTCAACAGGCGCCGTTTCGGCCTTTTTTGCTCGTTTCTTTGATGTTGTGCTTTCTGTGCTCTTAGCCATTTTGACCGTGCAAAATCATATTTTCGTCCATCGCAGAAAAAAGCACAAGCAGGAAGGGGATAATGCAGGCAATGCGGCTAGCTCACGACCGACTTCAGGCGGACGTCCAATTTGCCGAATGACGTCGAGATCTTCGAACGAACAGGAAGCCGACGCGCGTCATCCGTTATCCAAATGACCATTTTACCCTTTTGTTCTATAAGGCGGCCATCGCCGAATATCATCGGCTCGACCCGCCAGCACCAAACCTTTCCGAAGATCGAATTCTGGCGTTCGCGTGCAGTTACGCGTACAGGCACATCGTAAACAAGGCCCGAATCACTGACAGGAACTTGCAAATTCGCTCCGACCGCGAGCGGTGCGAGCCTCAGCGAATAGATAGCCGAGGTCAGATCCCACATCTTATCGCCGACTGCCGAGGCAATGTTTCGCGGCGGCCGTGTCGGCTCTTTCGGGTTGGTTTCGACAAAGGTTACGCGCTTTTCCTTGTAGTCAAAATCGGCCACGCTGTCGCGTACACGTTCTTTCTGCACGTCGTGCTTGGTTGTTTTATAGACGCGCCCGGCAGACATATCGGCGACCGTTTCGTATTCCTGAAGAAAGCTGAAGCTAAGGAGGCTCAGAAACCCGCCCTTCGAGACCGCTTTTGTTTTGATGATGAGCCGGCCCGGCTCTTCGCCTTGCAAAACACTGAACGTGAGGTCGGCGATACCGCCGACACTTATGATCTTGGTCAGTTTGCCTTCATAAACAAGCACTTCGCCGGGGCCGAACGGCATTTTTGACACAGCTTTGTCGGGTTCCGGCTGTGCAAATGCCGAAAAGCAAAGCACCGGAAAGATAATGAGCAGAGCTGAGAGCTTCGAGAGGCGCATAGTGTTCAATAGAAGATTATACCCGAAGCTGCGTCAGATTGTCGCCAATATTTCATCTGCTTGACGGGTTCGGTAGTAATATCGCAGGCCGCATTGTAAAATACTCGTTTTGTTCGAGAGACGATTATGTTACAAGCCGGGATCGTAGGACTGCCAAATGTCGGCAAATCCACGCTTTTTAATGCACTGACCGCACAAGAGGCCGCATTGGCGGCAAACTATCCCTTTGCGACGATCGAGCCGAACGTCGGTGTCGTAGCCGTGCCTGACGAACGGTTGGCGGTGCTCGAAAAACTTGTCGGCGCACAAAGGGTCGTGCCTGCGACGGTGGAGTTCCTTGATATCGCGGGCCTTGTGCGCGGTGCGTCAAAGGGTGAGGGCCTCGGCAATCAATTCCTCGCAAATATCCGCGAGACGCATGCCGTCGTGCAGGTCGTACGGTGCTTTGACGATGACAATATCGTCCACGTCGAAGGCAGTGTCGATCCGATCCGCGATATCGAGACGATCCAGATCGAATTGGCGCTTGCCGACCTTGCTTCGGCAGAGAAACGGCGCGATAAGGCAATGCGTGCCGCAAAGGCGGGCGATAAGGATGCGAAACGCGAGATCGAGATCCTCGATAAGATCCAGCCCGTGCTTGAGCAGGGCCGTCCGGCACGTGCCGTCAGTCTCGATGATGACGAAAAGGCAATCGTAAAAAGCTGGTTCCTGCTGACGACAAAGCCGACCGTTTACGCCGCGAATGTTGACGAGGCCGCACTCGCCGATCCGGATGCGAACCCGCATGTAGCGAGTGTCAAGGAGTACGCAGCGAAAGAAAATTCCGATGTTGTCGTTATCTGTGCCAAGCTCGAAGCGGAGCTTGTCGCACTCGATGCGGATGAGCGTGCCGAATATCTAAAAGACCTCGGACTTGCATCAAGCGGCGTCGATGGGCTTATAAAGGCGGCGTATCACATGCTCGGGCTTATGTCCTACCTGACGGCGGGCGAAAAGGAAGTGCGTGCGTGGACCATACCTATCGGTACGAAAGCACCGCAGGCCGCCGGCGAGATACATACCGACATCGAACGCGGCTTTATCCGCGCCGAGATCATTTCATACGACGACCTTGTCGCATGCGGTTCGCGAAAGGCCGCCGCCGAAAAAGGCTTGGCTCGGCTTGAGGGCAAGGAATACGTTATGCAGGACGGCGATGTCGTCGATTTCCGCTTCAATGTCTGACGCCGTACGGCAATGGCTTGTTCTTGCCCGCTTTGTTACCATAGACTTTCGAGTACAAACATTATGTTCAAACGCTTTCTTGTCTTCGCACTCGCACTATCGATACTCCAGGCATTTACCGGCTGCGCAACGCATACCGAGACAAATACTGCCGCACCGGATAACGCGCATTCGCATGAGGCACCGCGAACCGTTGCGAACAGCGGTGTTAAGCAAAGACAGAAGCCGCCGATCCCGGCATTTATGACCGCCGAAGAGGCGAAAGACCTGCCGCCGACGCTCTCGCCCGATCTGTTCGAAAGCGATGTAAAGGCAGCCTACGCCGCCGTGCGCGAGATCCCCAAGACGATCGCTCAGCTTCCGTGTTATTGCCATTGCGACCGTTCGATCGGGCACAAGAGCCTGCACAGCTGCTTTGAGGATCGTCACGCCTCGGTCTGCGATATCTGTATGAACTCAGCTCTCAAGGCACTCAAACTCCAAAAAGAGCAGAAGATGTCCGTCGAACAAATACGCGCTGAACTGATAAAAGAATACGGCGGGTGAGACTGCGTCCGTCGGCAGACACGGGCGAATTTGGGTCAAGCGCACGGGATCAACTAGATCCGTTCACTACAAGCCAAGAAAGATCGGCATTTTCTGTCCGTGCATTCGGGAGCGCCGCCAGAGTCAATTTCCGAACGCGCACACACTCGCTGAAGCGGCGGAAGTTTTAGAAAAAAACTTGGGAAGTTCATTGTTAGACAGAGAGTTTTTGGAGACATTTCTCCAAGGAAGATGACGGTGTGCTTTCCGCTTCAATGTCTGAAAAAGCGTCGAAAGACGTATCCTGCGTTACATAAACTCAGGCCGATCGTAGAAAAGCGTATGGCAATTCTCGGTATCCTGCATCGCACGGATAACCGAAAGCAGCGGTTCGGTAAGAACATGCGGATAATCATACTCGCCCAACTCTTCGCGGATCGGATAAGCGAGCTTTTCCTCGTCGGTAGAGAATTGCGAATCAATGCCCGGTTTGTTGCCGCGCGGATCGAGGCGGAACCAACCCGTCCCGTCAAGATAGACAGCGTTCAGCCCGTGCAGCGCATAGCCGGATTCGACAGTGCCTTTGCGGAGTACGCGTTGATAGCAAAATCCCGCGGGAATGTGCATTCCGCGCAATAACGCCGCGAGGACATGGGATTTTGCAAAACAAATGCCCTCTTTCTGATCGATCGCATCCTCGGCATTGATGGTTACCGCGTCGCTGTTCGTATCAAAGGAATGTGAGATCTTGTCGCGTGCGAATTCGAATGCGAGCTTCGCACGTTCTCTCGGTGAATCCGTCTGGGCTTCGATCGCGGCGATCGTCTCTTTGACCCTCGGTGTAGAGAATACGATGATCGGCGGGATCTCGCCAAGGTAATCTTCGAGCCGGTCGGATTCGAGCTGTAATTTCATCGCAAAACCTCCAAAGCTCTATTCTGACGCCGCACAGAACGGCTTTCAAGCCTAGATGAGTTTGAACAAAATGAACGCCTGCGAAATTTGATGAGTGCGGAAGGGGACAACGATGGTGCCCTCGGTAGGATTCGAACCTACAACCAACGGATTATGAGTCCGCTGCTCTGACCGTTGAGCTACAAGGGCACAAGCAAGCAGTTTACAGAATTAGCAAAAACGGAGCAAATCGCGGCCCGAATTGCGAGCCGCGATCTCGATCCTGCAATGCTGCTGGGTCAAAATTTCGGTTTGGCGGAGCTGACCTTAGTGTAAGTTCCGTCGGCCGTTACATTATGTCCGAAGCCGCAGGCAAAATCCGAGGCCTGCTGTTCGACCTTGATCGTCCCGGGCCGTACAAAGGTAATGATGATCCTGCACTCGCCGAACTCGTCCGATTCATAAACGGCCGTATCGCCGGTGATCGAGGCTTCGCCGTCGAGAATTCCGATATTTACCGTTTGCTCTTTGCCGACAAAGTACGGGTAAACAAGCATCATTCCGATGCGTAATTTACCGCGGCCGAGGGCCTGTATCTGGATCTCGTTCGAGTTTCCCTTGAACTTTCCGGTGAAATTCATCCTGAATGTGCCAGTTACCTCAGGCCCCGAAACGCTCGCACGTTTCTGGGCCGCAGCATCTGCCGCGAACAACACCGTACACACCGATATCACAAATGCCGCAAGTATTTTAGAGCGCATAGTTACACCTTTTAGGAGACGGGAAATTCTGTTATATTTGCGTAATTCGTCCGATAGTTCAACTTTGCAAACGAGGAGATCCTAATGAACGTTGATACGATTGCCGCTGATCCGAGCCATGACCGTGCATTTTTCGGCCATCCGAAGGGCCTTTCGACACTTTTCTTTACGGAAATGTGGGAGAGGTTCAGTTTCTATGGGATGCGTGCGATCCTGATGCTTTATATGACATCGGCGACCGCGATCGGCGGCCTCGGCTGGAAGCCTGCCGAGGCAGCGCCGATCTATGCCCTCTACGCCGCGAGCGTCTATTTTCTGCCGCTTATCGGCGGCTGGATCGCCGACCGCTTTATCGGTGCAAAGCGGGCGACCTTTGTCGGCGGCGTCATCATAATGTTCGGCCATTTCACCCTTGCGTTCGCGACGATCACCACATTCTACCTCGGCTTGATCCTTGTCGCGGTCGGCACCGGATTTCTTAAATCGAACATCTCGGCAATGGTCGGCGACCTTTACACGCGTGAGGATACGCGGCGTGATGCCGGGTTCTCGGTATTTTATATGGGCATAAACCTCGGGGCATTCATTGCTCCGCTGGTTGTCGGATTTCTGGCACAGGCTGAGGGCTTTCGTTCGTGGATCGGCGGAATGGGCATCGACCCGAACATGAGCTGGCACTTCGGGTTCGGTGCCGCCGGTATCGGGATGTTCTTCGGGCTTGTTCAGTATTATCTCGGCAGGCGCAGCCTGGCCAACGTCGGCGAAGTGCCGCAGCCTGAGCCTTCCGCCCTTCAGAAAAAGGAAGACGGTATCAGCACCGCGTATATCGTGCAAATGGTCGGCCTTATAGTGATCGCGGCTGCCGTGATCGGCGGCACTGCGTACTTCAAAGGCGTTACGGATGCCATCAGTTATGTACTGATGCCCACCGTGCTGATAGCCGGCCTGCTCGGTGTTCTTTTTACGGGCATGCAGGATAAGCTGACCATTGACGATTGGAAGCGTCTTGCCGTGCTGATGATCCTCTTTGCGTTCTCGACGCTCTTTTGGATGGGCTTTGAGCAGGCGGCTACCAGCTTTAACCTCTTTGCAAATCAGCTTACCGACAACCGCATATTCGGTTGGGAATTTCCCGCAAGCTGGCTGCAGTCGGTCAATGCCATTCTCATCATCATATTCGCACCGATCATCGGCTGGGTTTGGATGAAGCTCGGCAAAAGGCAGCCTGCCGACGCAGTGAAATTTGCCATCGGGCTTTTTATGGCGGGAGTCGGCTTCGTGGTCGTAGCGTACGCGGCGTCGCTCACAACGGGCGGCAAGGTCAGCCCGATGTGGCTGGTGCTTGTTTACTGGTGCCACACTATCGGCGAGCTTTGCCTCAGCCCTGTCGGGCTTAGCTCGATGACAAAGCTCGCACCCTCAAGGATGGTAAGCCTAATGCTCGGCGTATGGTTCCTTTCGATATCGATGGGCAACTACGTAGCGGGCCGCATCGCGGGCGAGTTCGAGGCGAAGGCCGATGTTCTGACGAATATCTTCACCATCGTTGCCGTTATTTTGATCGTTGCGGCACTCGTCCTCTTCGCGATCTCGCCGCTTGTTAAAAAGCTCTACACCGAGCCGGAAGAGATGGTGCCGATGGAGCCGTAATGATCCGCGATCAGATAAAGGGCGAAAGGAGCGCCGCGATGGTTTCTGCCAATGGCAAAATGCCGGATAACAAAGTAGAATGAGAAGTTTGGTTCTCGTTATAAATTAGAAGTTGGAGAGATCACTGATGAATATCGGACTACCGAAAGAGATAAAGGATAATGAATATCGTGTCGGGCTGACGCCCGCGGGCGTTCAGGCATTGGCACACGCCGGACACAGCGTCTTTGTACAGCGTTCGGCGGGCGAAGGCTCGGGCTTTAGCGATGAGCAGTATGAGAAGGCCGGCGGCCGGCTTTTGGATACAGCGGACGAGGTTTGGCATGCAGGCGATATGATCGTAAAGGTCAAGGAGCCGGTCGCGCCCGAGTATCCGCGAATGCGTGAGAATCAGCTTCTGTTCACCTACCTGCATCTCGCCCCTGAGGTCGAGCTGACCAAGATAATGCTCGAACGCAAGGTTACGGGCGTTGCCTATGAGACGATCACAAAGGACGGCCGCCTGCCGCTGCTTACGCCGATGTCAGAGGTCGCGGGCCGTATGTCGGTTCAGGTCGGTGCGACGTATCTCGAAAAAATGAACGGCGGCAAGGGCATTCTGCTCGGCGGCGTTCCGGGCGTTCCTGCGGCGAATGTTGTCATCCTCGGCGGCGGTGTCGTCGGCACTGAGGCAGCAAAGATGGCCGTCGGCCTCGGTGCCCGCGTTACCATTATTGACCGCAACCTTGACCGGCTTCGCCAGCTTGACGACATCTTCCTTTCAAAGGTGCAGACGCTCGCATCATCGCGTTACCAGATCGAAGAGGCGATATCGCACGCCGATCTCGTGATCGGTGCCGTGCTGGTCGTCGGCGCCGCCGCACCAAAACTCGTAACACGCGATATGCTGCACTTGATCCCGCAAGGTGCGGTACTTGTCGATGTGGCCGTCGATCAGGGTGGCTGCTTTGAGACGACCCACGCCACGACCCACTCGAACCCGACATTCTACGAGGAAGGCGTGCTGCATTACTGCGTCGCGAATATGCCCGGAGCGGTGCCGCGTACATCGACATTCGCTCTGACGAACGCAACGCTGCCGTACGCACTGGACCTCGCGAACAAGGGCTTTGAGCAGGCCATCAAGGATGATGAGAGCCTCCGCGAAGGCGTGAATACATACGCGGGCAAGCTGACCTACGACGCCGTAGCTGCGTCGCAGGGCCGCGAATTCACACCGCTCGATACGCTCCTGTCATAACCGCCTGCGTAAGCGGGCGGCCAGTTCGGTACGGCACAAGCGGGCGGCCAGTCAGAACCGCCTGTGTAAGCGGGCGGCCAGTTCGATACGGCACAAGCGGGCGGCCAGTTCGATACGGCACAAGCGGGCGGCCAGTCAGAACCGCCTGTGTAAGCGGGCGGCCAGTTCGATACGGCACAAGCGGGCGGCCAGTCAGAACCGCCTGTGTAAGCGGGCGGCCAGTTCGATACGGCACAAGCGGGCGGCCGGTTCTAAATATGGGCAAGTGGAACGACACAGACGAGCCGATTGCCTTTCTGATCACGTTCCGAACATACGGAACGTGGCTGCCGGGCGACGAACGCGGATCGATAGACAAGTATCATAATAAATACGGCGGGCCGAGAGCGGTTGCCAGCGAGGCTCGTTCCGGTATTCATTCCGCGAGGCTTAGATCGGAACCGTTTCTACTTAACGCTGACGCCAGGACGATCGTAGAAGCCGCAATTAAAGAGGTCTGTAAATTTCGGGAATGGTATCTGATAGCTCTTGCCGTCCGAACGAATCATGTACATGCCGTAATATCCGGGAATTGTGATTCGGCAAAGATGCTGAACGACCTGAAAGCATACTCGACTCGGAGGCTGCGTGAGGCAAGCATTTGGGGGCAGGCTCACAGTCCTTGGGTCGATAAGGGCAGCAGACGTTATCTATGGACAGAGGAACACGTCGGGGCTGCATCAAATTATGTTCTGAACGGGCAGGACGGGCCGCTGCCTGAGTTTGATCGAGTTGACGGTTGACCGAACGAACCGGCCGCCCGCTTACGCAGGCGGTTCTGACTATGTATGAATTTGCGGTAGAGCCGGCGGTTTCGCAGTTGAGGCGGCAGGGTGTAACGATCACGGAGGTTACGCCCGGCAGTGTCGCCGATGAGCTGGAGTTGTGCGTCAATGACAGGATCGTTCGCGTGAACGGCCGGCCCGTGCGTGATTATCTGGATTTCAGGTTTCAGACGGCGGGCGAGACCGAGCTTACTTTTCGCGTAAAGAAGGCGAGCGGCGAAACGCTCGATATCGAATTCGACCGCGAAGAGGGTGAGGATCTCGGGCTTATGTTCGAGCAGATCGTGCCTCGCCAATGTGCCAATGAGTGCCTATTCTGCTTTACAAAGGGAAATCCGGACGGCGCCCGCCACTCGCTCTTTGTACGTGATGAGGACATACGGCTTTCATTCCTTTACGGCAATTACACTACGCTTTCTTCGATAACGCCGGACGAGATGAAGCGCATCATCGAGCAGCGTATGTCGCCGCAGTACGTTTCGGTACATACGACCGATCTGAAGACGCGGGCGTTTATGCTCGGCGTACCGGAAAAACGTGCGGACATATCGGATAAGATGCAGTTCCTGCTCGATAACGATATCGAGATACATGCTCAGATCGTGCTTTGCCCCGCGATAAATGACGGCGAGATACTTGAAAAGACGTTGCGCGACCTCGCCGCCGAATACCCGCGAGTGATTAGCACTGCTATCGTCCCCGTTGCACTGACACGCTATAACACGGACCCGCGGCTGACGCGCGTTACGCCCGAATTCTGCCGCAGGACGATCAAACAGGTCGAGAAACTGCAAAGGGAATTTCGCCGGACGCTCGGCGTTACGTTCGCGTATCTCGGCGACGAGATCTACATAAAGGCCGGCGTCGCGATACCTTCGCGGCGGCATTACGGCAATTATCCGCAGATCGAGGACGGCGTCGGCATGGTGCGTTCGTTCAGCACGCGGTTCGAGAAGATGCTCAAAGCACTTGAGGCTTCGCCCAAAAAAGTGAGGCACGCTTTCAGCAGTGCGTCCGCACCGGCGAATCCCCGATATAATTCGGCGGCCATCTTTCCGAAGGCACGCGAGATCGCCGCTCCCGACATACTTTCGCGCCGAGGCACGATCCTGACCGGCGAGATGTTCGCACCGATCCTCAGTGAATATATCGAGCGCTATAATGCCGCGACAGGTGCAAAGCTGCACGTGCTTGCCGTGCCGAATACATACTTCGGCGGTGATGTTTCAGTTGTCGGGCTGCTTGGAGCACAGGACCTTTTGGCAGTGAAGGAACAGATAGTGGGAGATTTTGCGGTGATACCGCGTGTGATGATCAAGTCGGATGAGCCGATCTTTATCGACGGAATGACCGTCGCCGAACTCAATGACAAATTCCCGCTGCCGATCTACGATATAGACCTCGACACGTTCATCAAGTTCCTCTTTAAGTCGAGATGACGCACGCCGTACGCCATCTCGCCCCTTTTATTTCCGATCACAACGTGAAGTTGTAAGTGATTATGCCCGTTACCTTTACAGGCACGCCGGAAAGCAGTGTCGGCGTAAAGCGTGCATCGCGTGCGGCCCTTACCGCTGAATCGCGAAGCAGCGGATGCCCGCTCAAGGCACTTGCCGCGATCACGTTGCCTTTTTCGTCAAGCGTAACTTGAACGCTTACCGTTCCCATAGCATGCACCTGCCTTGCCGGTGGCGGATAGACGGGCTTCGGCAGATCGATAGCAAGGCTGTTTATCACGCCTTTCGTCTGCGTCGGCGGCACATGAGGTTTTACGGGCTTTGCAGGCGGAGGCGTTGAAGGTTTCTCGGCATCAACAGTGTCGCTTCCCGTTGGGCGCGTTCCGATACTTGCCGTGGTTGTCCCTGAAGTGTCGCCGCTGCGGGTCGGGCCCGCGGCTGACGCTTCAACTGCAGGATCGGTATCGACTTTCGAGATCGTGAATGCCGTATTCGGCCTTGCGGCATACGGATTCTTAACCACCGAGGTCGTCGTCGGAATAACGGTTGGCTCGTCAACGCGCGCCATATTTACGACGCGGGTCGGGAGCGTATTCTTTTCGTGCGTAACCGGTGCGGTCGGTGTGCGCGGCTCAGGCTTTGGCGGCTCGGCAGCGGCCATCTCGATCGGCGGTGCGAGAATGCTCACTTCGAAGCTCCCGTGAACGCCGAACTCTGCCGAGTAAATGCTTATAACGACAGCAGTTATGAACAGTACACCAACGATGGCAGCTGATGTTGCAAAGTACTTGCGCCGCTTTTTCAGGTCAGCTCCGGCGGCTGCGGATTCGATCATCTTGTCAAACATAATTCCTCCTCTGTTGCCGGTGCCAACCGCTGAATGTTTAGACACCGTTCGGAAGAAAAAGTTCCGTGCAAGGCGTGGAATTATTTGCCGTCGCTGAGCAGAGGGTTGTACATCATTATCGCGTGGTTCTCGGTAACGAGTTCTTCATTCGTCATGCCGTCAACGAGCGATGTTGTGCGTTTCCAGATGCGGTTGTGCCGTGTGTAGCCGCCCCACGGCTGGAGCTTTATCAGATGATCGGTCTCAAAAATCTCATAGGCGTTTTCGGCAGGGCGGCTCGACCGCAGTTCGCCGTTCAAATACTCATCGTCGAGCCACAGGTCAATACGGAACGTGTCCTGCGTGTCGTTGCGGAGCTGCAGGTCGATATAGTTGTACGCCAGCGTAGCACCGCAGGCGAACGGTATCTTTCGGTTTATATCCGGAAATACGTCGAAGCCGTGCCGGTAGCGTTCTGCAATGGTCAGCGGCGAATGAAGAGCCATCCAATACAGCAGATTGCCGAGCTGGCAAAGTCCGCCGCCGATGCCTTTTTCGATACGGCCGTTGTGCAGGACAAGGCCTTCGAGAAAGCCCCGCCGGGCTGTCGGCCTGCCGACCTCGTGCCAGACCGAGAGCGTTTCACCCGGCTTTATCACGATACCGTCGAGCGGAGCGATCGCGAGCCGCAGATTCGTTATCTTGTTGTACTGCAGGTGCATTTCGACATCGCGAAGCGGACGGAGAATAAATGAGCGATGCTTGATGATCGAATGATCGAGACGCGCTGCCGGGTCCTTCTTTGCGAATGAGCGGTACTGCGAGAGCCATTTGAGCTGCCTGCGAAGTGTGTAATATTCACGCCCGGCCAAACTACGTAAATAGCTTCGTTTAAGAGGTTTAGCGATATTTTTGCTGTCCATTGTCCGGTAGCCGAAACGTTATCGTAGCATAGCGGAAAGTGCGCCCGCGAATGCACGAACGGCAGTGATCGCTATTGGTGAATTCGTGGCTGCACTGCGATCAGGCGTTCCTGACCGAGATGATCTCGGCGGCAATGGAAACGGCGATCTCTTTCGGCGTCCGGCTGTTGATCGCTATGCCGATAGGTGTTCGTATGCGGGCGAGCTTGGCTTCGTCAAAGCCTTCTTCACGGAGCTCCTTGAGCAAAGCCGCCATCTTTGCCGTGCTGCCCAGCGCGCCGAAATAGCGCACATCGTGATCGATGAGTTTTCTGATCACTTCGGCATCGCTTACATAGCCGAGCGTCATCACGGCCACGTAAACATCTTCGCCCTGCGGGATATGCTCGGCAATACGGTCGTAAGATGAGATGATCGTTACGTTATCGGCAAATACGTTCTTTTCGATGGTGTTCAGTTCCGGACGGTCGTCGAAGACCGAAACGTGAAAGCCGAGGCCCGCAGCGATCTCGCTCAATGCCAGCGAGCAATGTCCGCCGCCGATGATAACAAGCCGATCCTTACGATCGAGCGCCTCTTGATAGACGAACGCTTCGCCTTCCTGACGAAAGCAGACCGGCTCGCCGTCATCCGTACTTTCGACAATTCGGAACGCGGAATTTGAGACCTCAAATGCGGCGGGCGAATTAGCTCCGCCGCGGGCGAGTAACCCCTCGACCGTCGGCAGGTCGCCGGAAGTAAGGTGCTTTACGATCACGCTTTGCCGTCCGGAGCATATCATCCCGCTCGAGTTCGGGACGTTCTTGCGATGCACCTGTTGGATGACCAATCCTCGGGCAGGACATTGCGGCTCTGAAAGTGTTGCCTTCGCCTGCTCGACAAGCTTTACCTCCATTACGCCGCCGCCTATCGAGCCGCAAAGCCCGCCGTCCGCCGCGACCGCCATCTTGTAGCCTGCACGCCCGGGACTCGACCCTGAACTTACCGCTACGACAAGAAGCTCGACACAAGCGCCATCCTTCAGGCGGGCCGCAACGAATTGCCAAAATTCAGGTTGTGGAGACACAGCAGGATTTTACCGCAGAAAGGCAGCAATGTAGAGAACGGGGCGAAGGCCGTTGTTCGTTATTCGTCCGACATCGGCCGGTCGTCGGAGTATAGGTTCATCAAAACCTTCTCAGGCGTGAACGGGCAGTCGAACGTCGGAGAACTGCCGTTGAACGCCCTTATCGCGTTGCGGATCGCGAAATAGCCGGCGATGCCGTACATAAGCGGCGGTTCGCCGACGGCTTTTGAATTGAATATCGCAAGGCTGCTGCGGGCATCGGCAAGCGGTACGATGTCGATCTCTTTTGGCACGGAGTGGATATCGGGGACCTTGTAGGTCGAGAGCGCGTTCGAGCGAAGCCTGCCTTCCGCGTCGTAAACAAGTTCCTCCATTGTCATCCAGCCAAGGCCTTGGACGATGCCGCCTTCGATCTGGCCGTAGTCAACGGCTTTGTTCATCGAGTTTCCGAAGTCGTGACAGCCTTTTACATAATCGACCACATAGCGGCCGCGAAGGCAATCGACCGTTACGCCCACGAATGCCGTGCCGTAAACGTGATATGAGAAAGGATGTCCTTTTGCCGTCGCCCAATCGAAATTGATGCCGGGCGTCGCATAATGGCTGTGTTCGCTAAGGCTTACGCGTCTGAGATGAGCTTCGGCAACAAGTGCACGCCACGAAAGCGCCGTTCGCTCGCCGCTGCGGTAAACAAAGCCGTCCTTTAGCGAAAGGTCTTCGACGGTCGCGGCCTCGACCAGGTCCTTTGCGACCGTGAATAAGCGGTCGCGTATCGTTTCGCACGCGATCTGCGTCGCACGGCCGTTGAGGTCGGCTGCGGCCGAAGCCGCGGTCGGCGATGTATTGGCTATGCGGAGCGTGTTGGTCGAATGTACCTTCACATTGCCGATATCCATCCCGAAGATCGCGGCGGCGACCTGTGCCATTTTCGTGTTGACGCCTTGGCCCATTTCGACGGCCGCGGTCGAGACGGCAACGCTTCCGTCGGTGTAAACGTGAACAAGCGAGCGAGCCTGATTCATCGGCGTATTGGTGAACGAAATGCCGAAACAGATGGGCATAACGGCTACGCCTTTCTTAAAATACTTCGATCCCGCGTTGAATTCGTCTGCCTCCTGCTGCAGCCGTGTGAGCGGGAATTTCTCATCCGCCTGCTGCCATGAGGCGGCCGCGTCGCTCTCGGCGAGTTGGCCGTAAGGGAACTCATCGCCGTCAACAAGCAGATTTCGCCGCTGGATCTCCGCGGCCGTTACGCCGAGGTTTTCTGCGGCATGGGCGATCGCGGCTTCGATCACGAACATACCCTGCGGCCCGCCAAAGCCGCGAAATGCGGTGTTCGGCGGCAGATTCGTGCGGCAGCTGTACGCCGTCGCCGTAACATTCGGGATGAAATAGCTGTTCGTGCAGTGAAAGAGCGTACGTTCGAGCACCGCCGGCGAAAGGTCGCAGCTCGCACCGGCATTTTGATAGAAGACGGCCTCATACGCGATTATCTTCAAGTCGCGGTCAAGCCCTATCTTATAATCGCTCGAATAGGGATGCCGCTTGCCTGTCATCCGCATATCTTCCATTCGATGAAGCGAATATTTTACCGGCCGTTTGGTCAGCTGTGCGGCAACTGAGACGATCGACGCCCATGCATTGCCTTGATCTTCCTTGCCGCCAAAGCCGCCGCCGAGCCTCTGTACATCGACCTCAACCTTGTGCATCGGCAGGCCCGTTACGCGGCAGACGGCACGCTGAACCGCCGTCGGGCCTTGCGTCGAAGAGTGAACGCGAATGCCGCCCTGCTCGGTCGGGATCGCGTATGCACCCTGCGTTTCGATGTAGAGATGTTCTTGGCCGTTTAGCTCAACGCGGCCCTCGAAAACGTATTCACAGCGAGCGAACGCAGCGGTAACATCACCGAGCACGAATTTCTTCGGCGGTACTATCAGCTCGCCGTTCGCCGCCGCCACGCGCGGATCGGTAACGGGCGTTAGCGGCTCGATCTCCGCCGTCACCAGCTTTGCGGCCTTGCGTGCCTGATCGTCCGACTCGGCAACCACGATCGCAACAGGCTGGCCCTGAAAATGAACCTCGCCCTCGGCCAGAAGCGGCTCGTCAGGTACGACCCCGCCGATCTGATTCTCACCGACGAGGTCTTTTGCCGTTATCACGCATACGACACCGTCACTTTGTTCCGCGGCGCTCGTATCGATGCTTTTCAGCCCGCCATGTGCGACCGGCGAATCAAAAACACACGCATACAGCGTCCCGCGAATAACGGGAATATCGTCGAGATAAACGCTCTCGCCGCGAACGTGTGAATATGAGTCGATGTTCTTCATAAAGCCGATCTTTGGTACGGTACGCGAGGTGCCGCTTGGCGATCATCCCGCGCCGTTCGTGCCGAAGAGTTCTTCAAAATGTGCGCGGAAAAGCTGCCGCAGCAGCAGACGTTTGTAATGCTCGGTTCCGCGTACGTCTGAGATCGGCGAGACCTCGGACTGCATGATTTCGCCGGCGGCGTTGATGGTTTCCTCGCTGATCCGCTTGCCCTTTAGAAAAGCCGACGTTTCTTTTAGATAAAGCGGTATCGCCGCGACGCCGCCTGCGGCGACGTGAGCGTCGATGATCGTATAGTCGATATTTGCAACACTGGGCCCAGTCGCTATCGCTCCGGGTTCTGACAGTGCGGGCGGTGTCCAGCCTTCACCCGGCATCGTCCTGACAGTGAGCGAGATCGCGGTGTTCACTGTCGCGATGTCGAGGTATGTGCGTTTGCAGACCTTTTCGAAATTGAAGCGGAAATCACCAGGCGGTTTTTTGAAACGAATCGTAGTGATGATCTCGTCCGGTTGCTTGGCGAGCTGTTTGTAGCCGAGATAGAGGTCACGCAGTTTTATCGAACGAAGCCGGCCGCCCGCTGACGCAGGCGGTTCCGACAGATCGATCTCGGCGTCAAGAGCGAGGAACCAGACGGTCATATCACCGATAGGTGAGGCGTTGACGAAGTTACCGGCGATGGTCGCCATATTGCGTATCGGTGTCGAGGATACGAGCTTCAGATGCTTATAAAGATCGGGAAAGATCGAGCGCATCACGTCCGAATTAAGCAGATCGGAGACGGTTGCGGCGGCTCCTATCTCGATAAATTCGCCATTATCACGAACACCGCGCAGGCCGTCATCGTACAGCAGCGGAATGCTGCCGCTGTCTGCCATTTGCTCAGGCCTTTGAACATAGAGGTCGGTTCCGCCGCCGGTCAGAACCGCCTGCGTGAGCAGGCGGTCAGTTTGTTGCGAATTTGCAGCCGCTCTGGTGACGAGGTCTCGCAGCCTTGGCGCGATGTCAGCGAAATATGGCGGTACGCACGTAAAAGGTGTCGTATCGAACTGGCCGCCCGCTGACGCAGGCGGTTCTGACAAAAGCCCGCATAATTGCCGAGCGGCACGCTCGATGGATTTGTAGCCCGTGCAGCGGCAGATATTGCCGTCGATCGACGAAACCGCATCGTCGATGAGCCTTTCCGGATCCTCGCACTGATCTCCGCACCGAGCGGCATTTACGCAAAATCCCGTGAGCGACATCACAAAGCCGGGCGTGCAAAAGCCGCATTGCGTGCCGCTCTCGTCAACCATCGCCTGTTGAACGCTCGTCAGTGAGCCGTCGGCGGGCGTGATGCCTTCGATGGTAACGATGTGTTTGCCTTGCGCCGCCGCGAGCGGCATCAAGCAAGAGACGACCGAGCGATACTGAACCGTTCCGCCTGCGAGTTCGCCGACCAAGACAGTGCATGCTCCGCAATCGCCTTCGCGGCAGCCGATCTTTGTTCCTGTCAAAGACTTGTTATAGCGGACGAAGTCGAGTATGGTCGTGCCGCTTGGCCGGTCAGTTGCGATCTTCTCGTTGTTGAGGATGAATTCGATCACAGTTTCTTAAAATTTTCTGATAAGGACGACACCGGCAGTGATCAGCAGGATGCCTGCGACGCGTGCGAGGCTTACCTCTTTGACATCGACGCCGAGCAGCCCGAAGTGATCGATGACGAGCGTTATAAGCATTTGTCCCGCAACGATCAGGCTGAACGTCAGCGCAACACCGAGACGCGGTACCAACAGCACCGTGGCGTAAACAAAAAAGGCCCCGAGCAGTCCGCCGATCCACGCTACGGGCGGTGCATTCTTCGCTGCCGTAAGTGATGCAAGCCCGTTGCCGGAAAGGACAGAGAAGACAAGAAGTGCCGCTGTCCCGATCAGGAACGAGAGGAAAGCCGCCAGCAGCGGACTGTTGATCACTGCCGCCATTTTGTTATTCGTAGCGGCTTGTGTCGGCATAAAAGCACCGGCGACGAGTGCGATCAGCATAAAGATGTAAGAGCTGTTCGACATCAATATTCGGTCTTGTCGGCCTTGTCAGTCCACGCTCGGAATGCCGCTTTAGCCTCATCGCGGCAGAGAGCTTTCATTTGCAGCACGCGCTCGTCATTCGGCTTATCCATTTCGCTGTAAAACAGAGCATCGTCAAAGCCTGCGGCGGCTGCGTCATCGCGTGTACCGGCAAAGAAGATCGCCTTTGGACGCGACCAATAGATCGCACCGAGGCACATCGGGCACGGTTCGCAGCTTGTATAGATGGTGCAGCCCTCCAATTGGAACGAGCCGAGCCTGCCGCAAGCATCACGGATGGCAACTATCTCGGCGTGTGCCGTCGGATCGTTCGCCGAGGTAACTCGATTATTCCCGCGGCCGATGACCTCGCCGTCCTTTACCACTACACAGCCGAACGGGCCGCCGTCGCCCGCTCTTACGCCTTCGATCGCAAGCTCGATCGCCTGCAGCATGAATCTCTTATCGTCCTCGTTCATTGTGCGGCCGGCTCCTTTATCTTGATCTCGTAAAGTTTTTTCCAGTTCTTTCCGGTGACGAAGATGCGGTCGCCGGTGCTGTCATAGGCAATGCCGTTGAGCGTATTCTCCTCTTGGCCGGGCTTGTCCTGATCGTCAGGCGAGATGCCCGCGAGGTTTATCCAGCCTAGCAGCTTGCCCGAATTCGGGTCGATGCGGGCGATATAATTCGGCTTTCCGAGCACCTCAGGGTCTTCCGAATGCCACACGTTCGCCCATATCTCGCCTTTGATCCATTCGAGTTCATTGATGCGCATAAGCGGCCTGCCGTCCTCACGCATCACGGGAATGGTCCGCACCGTTTCGAACGTGTTCGGGTCCATGACCTTCAGCACATGCGTGCCCTGTGAGAGTATCAGGTTCGTCCCGTCGGTCGTCATACCCCAGCCTTCGCCTTGGTAGCTGAACTCGCGAAGCAGTTTGAAGTCGCCGGCGTTGAACACGCGCCCGAGGCCTTGCTGCCATGTGAGCATATAGATCTTGTCGCCGATCATTGCTATGCCTTCGCCAAAGTCCTCGGCCGGCAGATCCCATTTTTGAAGCACCTTTCCGGTTGTAAGCTCGACCTTTCGGATCGATGAGCGTCTCTGTTCGCCCGTACTCTCATACAAAGCGCCGTCATGGAAAAAAAGCCCTTCGGTAAATGCCCGCTGGTCGTGCGGATATGCCTTGACGACCTCGTAGCCGTAAACAGGCAACGCCGTCCGCTGCGGTACTGCCGGCGCCTTATTGACGTTCGGCTTGTTGTTTACGGGCGGGGCGCCGCAGGCAGCGGCAACGCTCAGAATGAAAACGATCAATATGGAACGCATAGGAACAAAGAAAGGCTCATTTCTTCAGCACGCGGTCGATCGCGGCTCGGAACGCATCGGCTGTAAGCCGCCGCACCTTTATGCCGTTGACATAGATCGTCGGTGTGCCTGTGATGTCAAGGTCGTAGCCGTCCGCCATATCCTTCTTGACCTTGGCGGCGACAGCGGCGGATTTCAAGTCTATATCAAACTTGGCGGCATTCAAACCGAGGGCTGCGGCATAGCGCTTGAGCGATGCGTCATCGAGTTTGTCCTGATCTCGGTAGAGTATGTCAGTATATTCAAAGAATTTTCCCTGCAAGTTGGCCGCTCCGGCCGCAAGTGCCGCACGATAGGCGTTTTGATGCAGCGTTTCGAGAGGGAAGTTTCGCACGACAAAGCGGATCTTACCCGGATATTCTGCGAGCACTTTCTTCAGAACAGGATGAGTTGCCGCACAGGCCGGGCATTGAAAATCGCTGAACATTATGACCGTAACGGGTGCATTCGCCGGCCCGGTCGAAGGTCCGTGATCGGCAGATACGGGATATGCCGCCGGCTCGGGGCCTTTGTAAACGATCGTCGCATTGTATTTGACGAAAAGCTTCTGTTTGAAGGCTTCGGTGAGGCGGTCCTGCTCGTCATCCGAAAAGTCCTTCATCTTATCGGTTACCTCCTTTGCCCACAGATCCATCGGCTCCAGTTGCTGTATCTTTGCCTCGTCGCGGGCAAGAAGATCGAGCAAAAGGCCCTCGGCATCCGCAATGATCTCATCGGCTGCACCTGCTTGCAGGTCATAAAGCCGAGGCGCGGCGTAGGTGTCGAACTCCTTTAATGTCAGCGGTTTACCGCTGATCGAGGCAACAGTGTCGCCGGGAGCGATGCCCTTTGCGTCAATATCCTTCACCAAAGTTACTTTGTACTTTTGTTTCAAGCTGTCATACGCGGCATTAACTGCTTTGCTTTCCGGGCCGGTGCGTAAGAAATTTAGGAGCATCCAATGAGCTTCTTCGTAGGTTTTATCACCCAGACGGTCGCGGTTCGCTTCATAGACCGTTCTTATTTCGGCCTCTGACGGATCTGCTGCCTTTCGTTTTTCTGAATCGACAAACTCCTTTTCCGAGACTCCTTTCGATGCCGCTTCGAGGCTCATGACGCGGTGGAACAGGAAATCCGAGAACAGTTCGCGCCGCTGCTTTGCGAGAGACGCCGGCATTTCAGACGCGATCTTCTGCACGTCATCAGCGAGGTCGCTCAGCTTGACCGTGTGGCCTGCGGCGACTGCGATGACGGTGTCCGGCTTTTGCGCAAGTGCGGCGGTACAGGATAAAAGTAAGATAGCGAGTAATGTTCGAGTGCGCATACGCTGCAAAGGTCAGATGATAGCAAATTCGACACCTTTATTCGCCCGAACGTTGCCATGAAGAAGCTTTCGCGCAAATTCTATCTATCCCGCGATACACCGTCGCTTGCCCGCGATCTGCTCGGCAAACTGCTTGTCGTGCCGGGCGATGACGGTAGGCGCATCTCCGGAATGATCGTCGAGACAGAGGCGTATATGGGGCACAATGACCGTGCAGCCCACAGTTTCGGCGGCCGCCGGACAGCTCGCAATAATGTCAGCTACGGCGTGGGCGGCCATGCGTATATCTACTTCATTTACGGGATGTATCATCAGCTCAATATCGTTACCGGCCCGGCGGACCATCCGCACGGCGTGCTTATTCGCGCCATCGAGCCGGTCGAAGGCATTGATGCAATGCGGCTGCGGCGCGGCGATATGAAGGACACGAATCTTACTTCTGGGCCGGGCAAGCTCTGTATCGCACTTGACCTCGATCGCGACCGCAACGGCGAAGACCTGTTGGGTGAGAACATCTATATCGAGCGTTACAAGAGATTCAAGGATGAAGAAGTGGCCGTCGGAAAACGCATCGGGATCGATTTTGCGGGCGAAGATGCCGAGCGTCTTTTGCGGTTCTGGGTGAGCGGAAACCCATTCGTAAGCCGTAAATGACGCCGCAGCTTATTTAGCGTCCTGCCGCGAAAGCTGTTATTTTTATTGTTTATGTCAGAACCGGTCATTAAGAAGGTAAAACCCGACATCCGCGCTATCACAAGGCTTGTGCCGGCGAGCGGAAACCTTGTGCAGGGGCAGTCCGAACTGCCGATCGATCCGCAGCTTGCTGCCGAGGCGGCCGCGATAATTGCCGCGAGCCAAAATCATTATGGCGGCAGCGAAGGCCATGAAGGGCTGCGGCGCGCAGTCGCGGCAAAGCTCGAAAAATATAACGGCATTTCCATCGACGCGGATGCTCGGCCCTTTGAGCTGATGATCACGAACGGCGGCACCGGCGCGTTGATCGGTATCGCGCAAAGCTATCTTCGAGGCAAGGCCGCGCTCGTTTTCGAGCCGTATTATCCGTATCACAAACGCATACTCGAGGAATTCGGAGCAAAGACCGAGACATTCGCGTTGGATGCCGATCTCGCTTTCGGCAAAGATGAACTGCTTGCACACTGCCGCGAACTTAAAGGCCGCAAGGACTACCCGCTGCATACGATCATCGTCTGCAGTCCAGCGAATCCGAGCGGAAAGGTGATGTCGCAAGCCGAACTTGAAGCCATTGCCGATGTCGCGAAGGAACTAGACCTTCTTGTCGTTTCCGACGAGGTCTATGAGCACTATGTAACGGGCGAAACGCCGCACATTCCCATCGCATCGCTGCCCGAGATGCGTGAGCGTACGATAACGGTCAATTCGTTCTCAAAATCGTGGAACATCTCGGGCTGGCGGCTTGGTTATGCGTTCGGCACCGGCGAGCTTATTGCTCCGATAAACAATGCGGCAAATGTGATATACGTTTGTCCGGCGACGCCGCTTCAGGCCGCTCTTGCCAAGGTACTGACGGCAAATGACGGCTACTATACAGAGCTTCGCGATACATTCGATGCCAAACGCCGCCGTTTCTGTGATGGCCTTGCGGAGCTTGGCTTCGAGATCTATAACTCAGGCTCGGCGTTCTACATTTGGGCGCGAATTCCGCGCAAATTCAGCGATGCCATAGCCTTCAACGAGATGCTGATGCGCGACGCCGGAGTGGGCATGACGCCCGGCAGTGCGTTCGCAGACAATGACCTTTGGGATGCCCACGTCCGCATTTGTATTGCTCGCGAAGATGAGATCCTTGACGGTGCGATGGCAAAGCTCAGGAGCACGCTCGGATAAGTAATGCCTTCGCTTCTGGAGACCATTGCCTTTGCTGCGGGAGCCATCTATATTTGGCTTTCGGTCAGGCAAAATATCTGGAATTTCCCTGTCGGACTGATAAATGTCGCGGCGTACTGCATTGTTTTCTTTGGATCGCGGCTGTATGCCGATGCCGGCTTGCAGATCGTATATTTCGTGCTGACGGCGATCGGCTGGCATATGTGGCTGCACGGCGGCGAGGGCGGAACCGCTCTGGCCGTAACACGTATCAAACGCCATGAATTGACCATCGTTCTTGCAATAGGTACCGCACTCACTCTCCTGCTTTGGACATTTCTCAGCAAGGTCGGCGGGTCGGCGTCTCCTTTTGATTCGCTTACCACATCATTCAGCCTGTGCGGGCAGTGGCTCCTCAACCGTAAACTATTGGAAAATTGGCTCTTTTGGATCGCAGTGGATGCCATTTACGTGCCTTTGTATATCTATAAAGAGCTGTATCTTACGGCCGTGCTGTATGCGATCTTTTTGGGGCTGGCGTTCGTCGGCTACTACAAGTGGCGCGAGAGCTGGCTTGAAGGAGCGGCCGCAGTATGACACGAGGCCTGATCACGGGAAGGTTCTGTCCGCCGCACTTGGGACACAAGCAGCTGATCGGGACGGCCCGCCGTCGAGTTGATATGCTGACAGTGGCTATCGACACTCGAGCGAATGATGCCATCGCAGCAGATCTGCGAATGAGCTGGCTCAAAGAGATACATCCTGATTGCGGGATAGAACTCACCGACAACGGGCAGCGTGCCGGAGCGGATATCGTGTTTGGCGGCGACCCTTCGCCGGCGGAATATGCACGCGTGATCGGGGCGAAATTCTTTGAGATCGAACGCGCACGCGAGACTGAAGATCTCTCGTCGGCAGCCATATTAGCCGCACCGCTCGACAACTTGCAGTCCCTTGAGCCTTGCGTACGTGCCTATTTTGTCAAGAGGGTCGTTCTCATAGGGGCTGAGTCAACCGGAAAGACCACGTTGGCACGGCATCTGGCTGAGCACTTCGACACGCTGTGGGTCGCCGAATACGGCCGCGAGAATTGGGAAGAGAAGATACGTGCGCTGACGCCGGACAAGCCGTCAGTTTGGTGGACGCGCGAAGATTTCGTGCATATCGCACAGGAGCAGCAGCGGCGCGAGAACGAGGCCGCACGAAACGCGAACCGAGTGCTGATCTGTGATACGAATGCTTTTACGACAGGCACTTGGTTCGAGCGGTACGAGAACCGCCGCGACGCGGAGGTTGATGCGATAGGAGCACTCGATAAGGCAGACCTGTATCTGATCCCGACGCCGGACGTGCCGTTCGTTCAGGACGGCGTGCGTGACGGCGAGATGATACGCGATTGGATGCACTGCCGCTTTAAGGAGCGTCTAACAGCGGGTACGGTTCCGTTCGTTGAGCTGACCGGAAGCTTTGCCGAGCGTACGCGCCGAGCTGTCGATGAGGTGGAGAAGCTGCTGCGCTAACTCGACATATCGCGGCATTTTGACTACGTTGTATTAGATCGACAATTTGAGGTATTGGCAATGAAAAGAATTTTAACGTCTCTGATTCTTTTGAGTTTCACCCTTGCATCCGCAGGATACGCCGATGAAGGAATGTGGACCTTTGATAATCCGCCGCTCAAGCAGTGGAAAGAGCGCTATAACTTCGAACCGACAAAGGAGTGGCTCGACAACCTGCGGCTTGCGAGTGTACGGCTCAGCGACGGCGGGTCGTCCAGCTTTGTCTCGCCGAACGGCTTGCTTGTTACCAATCAGCACGTTGCGAGCGGCCAGCTCTCGAAATCCTCGACAAAGGAGAACGACTACATAAAGGACGGGTTTTACGCCAAAAGCCAGAAGGATGAGATCCGCGTGCCCGACCTTGAAGCGAACGTTTTGCTCTCCTTCGAGAATGTTACCGGCCGCGTAACCTCGGCCGTCAGAAAAGGGGCGACCGACAAGCAAGCGGGCGAGCAGCGAAAGATCGAACGCGCGGCTATCGAGCGTGAATGTGCCGCTGCGACGGCGCTTAAATGCGAGGTTATCTCATTTTACAGCGGCGGCGAGTATTGGTTGTACCGTTTCAAAAAGTACACCGATCTGCGCATCGTTTTCGCACCCGAGGAGCAGATCGCTTTCTTCGGCGGCGATTATGACAATTTCGTATTTCCGAGGCATGACCTCGATGTTACCTTCCTGCGTGTTTATGAGGACGGCAAGCCGATCAAAACGCCCAATTATTTCAAGTGGTCGGCAAAAGGAGCACAGGACGGCGAGTTCATCGTTTTGCCTGGCAATCCGGGCTCAACATCACGCCTGCTGACCGTTGCACAGCTAAAATATCAGCGCGATGTCGGCAATCCGCTTCAGAAGCTGATTTGGGGATCGCGGCTCAAGGCCCTCGAGGACTACTCGAAACGCGGGCCGGAGCAGGCACGGCAGGCACATAGCACGATCCGCTCGCTTAGCAACTCACTCAAGCGTTTATCCGGGCAGCAGGACGGCCTTCTTGACCCGAAGCAATTCGCAAAGAAAGAGAAAGAAGAAGCCGAGCTTAAAGCCGGGCTTGCAAAACAACCAAAGCTCAATGCTCAATACGCACCGGCATGGGCACAGATCGCGCGTGCTTATGCGGCACTGCCGCGTATGGCGAATCGCCTTGCCTTTACTTCGATATCGCCGTCGCGGCTCGGCTCGATCGCGACACAGATCGTGCGTTATTCGCAAGAGGTCAAAAAGCCGAACGATCAGCGATATGACGAATTTCGCGACAATCGCCTCGATTCGCTCAAGCTCGGCCTTCTGTCGCCGGCCCCGATCTATCCCGACCTTGATAAAGCAGCGTTGACGCAATGGCTTATCGATGCGAAGAAGGAGCTTGGGCCGAACGACCCGTTCATACGTGCGGTTCTCGGCACTCGCGAACCGGCCGAGGTGGTCAGCGAGGCGATCGACAAGACGACGCTCAAGGATCCGGCGGCACGCAAGGCGCTGCTCGACGGCGGCTCTGCGGCGGTCGATGCTTCGACCGATCCGCTTATCGTCATTGCGCGAAAGATCGAGCCTATCATTCGCGAACTGCGTGCGTGGAATGAGACGAATATCGCCAATGTTGACGCCGCCGCCGGCGAAAAGATCGCCAAGGCACGTTTCGCCGTTTACGGCAGGACGATCCCGCCCGACGCTAACTTCAACCTTCGCATCTCATACGGCCGTGTCAAGGGCTACGAAGAGGATACGACGCTTGTACCGTATAAGACGACCTTCTACGGCCTTTATGATCGCGCCGACAGCTTTAACCAAATGGAGCCGTGGAACTTGCCGCCCCGCTGGCAGAACGGACGCGATAAGCTCGACCTCTCGACGCCGCTCGATTTTGTTTATACGGCTGATACCATCGGCGGCAATTCGGGCTCGCCGGTCGTAAACCGTAACGGCGAATTCGTCGGTATCAACTTCGACAGCAATAATCAGAAGCTCTCAAACCGCTATTGGTATGTCGATGAAGCTGACGGCGGCCGTGCGGTCGGCGTACATTCCGCGGGAATACTCGAAGCGCTGAAAAAGCTATACAAGGCCGACAGCCTGGTAAATGAGCTTCTTGCGCGGTAGCTGCGGGTTCGTTTGCCGTTCGTTTTTTACGGCTCAGCTCCGGTATCCTGCCAATTTGCACATACAGGCCTGCGGACAGGCCTGTATGTGCCGGCGTTCTGTAAAATATGCACTATCACCTCATCGGAATTTGCGGCACCGCGATGGCTTCGGTCGCCGGAATGCTGCAGGCACGCGGCCACCGCGTTACAGGTTCGGATCAGAACGTTTATCCGCCTATGTCAACGCAGCTTGCTGCGCTCGGCATAGAGATAATACAGGGCTACAAGGCCGAGAATGCCGACCTCGAACGCGATGTAACGATCGTCGGGAACACCATAATGCGCGGTAATCCCGAACTGGAAGAGGTGTTGAACCGCAAGCTGCTCTATCGTTCGCAGGCTGAGGTCGTGCGCGAGGAATTCATACGCGGCCGACGCTCGCTGGTGATCGCGGGAACGCATGGCAAAACGACAACGACATCACTCGCGGCCTGGATGACCGAGGTCGGCGGGCTTGATCCGACATTTTTGGTCGGCGGCGTGGTTCAGAATTTCGGCCGGAGTTTCAGAGTAACGGACAGCGATCATTTCGTTATTGAAGGTGATGAATACGACACTGCATTCTTTGATAAGAAGCCAAAGTTTATGTCGTATCTGCCGGAGATCGCGATCATAAATAATATCGAATTCGACCACGCCGATATCTACAAGGATCTTGATGCTGTCAAGTGGCAGTTCTCACGGCTGATGAACCTTGTTCCGGGCAACGGCCGCTTGATCTGCGGTGTCGATTCGCCGGTCGTGGTGGAGGTGCTTGATTCGATGCGGGGAAAACTCTTCACGAATGTCGAGACGTTCGGGCTTGGCGACCGTGCAAAATGGCAGGCACGCAACATCGGGTTCTCGGCCGAAGGGACGAGCTTTGAGATCTATCGCGCCGGCGAAAAGTGGGGCAGCTTTCGCACAAAAATGATCGGCGAATTCAACGTCCGCAACTGCCTTGCGGTCATAATTGCCGCTGATGCGTGGGGTATCTCACAAGAAAAGATGCAGGAGGCGTTTGATACCTTCGAGTCGGTAAAACGGCGGATGGAAGTTCGCGGTGTCGAACGCGGCGTTACCGTCATCGACGATTTTGCACATCATCCCACAGCTGTTGACGAGACGCTCAAAGCCCTCCGCCAACGCTATGCGGATGACCGCCTGATAGCTGTTTTCGAGCCGCGTTCTCGTTCATCGCGCCTTTCAGTTTTTGAGGATGACTATAAAAAAGCGTTCGCTCACGCCGACAAAGTGATAATCGCCGGCGTTTTCAATCCTGAGGATGCAAAGCGCTTCGGCAGTGAACTCCTCGATGTAGAAAAGCTTGTCGCAGACATTGCCGCGACCGGAAAAGAGGCTGCGACCTTCGCGGACGCTGATGCGATCGTCGAACATCTGGCGCCTGAAATGCGCGCCGGCGATGTGGTCGCCGTGATGTCGAACGGCGGCTTCGGCGGCATCCATGAAAAGCTGCTCGACGTACTGCGGCGTTAGCGTGCAGAGATCATTGATCGACCTTGCCGGCAAAATTCGCAAGGTCAACCACAATTGAATCGATAAGCGAGATGCGCTTTTGCGTGTCAGGCACGCCGTTGACGATGAACGACACTGCCAACTCCTCGCCGCCTGCGGTCTTGAGATAGCCGGAAAGCGCAGAAACCTGATCGACCGTGCCGGTCTTGCCGTGGAAGTTGCCGGCCGCGGCCGTGCCTGCAAACCTTTTCCGCAATGTTCCGTCCGCTCCGCCGACAGCAAGGCTGCTTCGCCATACCTGAGCATTCCTACTTTTCGCCATATATGTGTAGAGCGTGATCACTGAGGACGGTGTGATCTGATCGTGGCGCGACATTCCGCTGCCGTCGTACTGCAGAACGGCGTCAGCAGGAATGCCGATCTCAGTGAGGAATTTTTTTACTGCCGCGAGCCCGAGAGCCGAACTTGGCCCCGAACCGCCGCTCTTACGTCCGGACTCTTCGCCGAGAGCCCAAAGAATGGTCTCGGTGTACATATTCTGGCTGGATTTCATCGTCTTTGCGGCGATGTATGAAAGCGGCGGCGATTCTACCTTGCCGAGAAGGTAAGTCGGCGCGTTCGTACAGCCGTTACACACCGCCGGAGGTGAGCTGACCGAAAAGGCACGGCCGGTTACGATAATGCCCTTTGCGGCAAGCCGTTGTTTCAGCAGCTCGATATAAAGGTCGGCGATGTGTGAGAACGGGATCGCGACCTTCTTCTCTTTTGCGTTCGTTGTCATCACGCCGTTCACTTCAACGACGTTCTGATCGATCAACCGGTTGATCTCAACAGTGTCGCTGCTGCCCGTAATGCAGTTATTGATGATCTTTACGAGCTGTGTTGACGGCAGGATCGACACGATGCACGGCCCGCCTTTTGTACCCGGACGGATCGAAACATCTACCACATTGTCATTCATCGGCAGTGCGGAGATGCTTGCACCGTAATACGCCGCGAGATCGTCCCATTCCCACGTCGGCGGAATGGCAAAGCCGCGGAAGTAGCTTTCATCGCCGATCAGATCACCCTCGATCCTCTTAACGCCGGCGGCGGCCAGCTTATCCGCGACCATATCGAGAGCACGGAAATAGTTCGTCGCTGAAGGGAATGCAGGGTCGAATGATGTTGACATCGAGATATCGCCGCGTCCGTAGATGCGTACGTTTCCCTTGACAGTGCCTGCGGGATCGACAGGGCCTTCGCCGATGATATCGGTGATGAATTTGAAATCAGGCCCGAGCCGTTCGATCGCCGTTGCGATCGTGAAATTCTTCATATTTGACGCGGGAATGAAGTACTTGTCGGCATCACTCTCAAAGACGACCTTGCCCGTTGCCAGCGACACGATCTTTACGCCGACGCGGCCTCGTCGAACATCGGGCGAGAAAAGCTTTTGACGGATCTTTAACTGTAATTCTTCGAGGGTCGGCCCCGTCGCGTTCGGCGTCGGTTTTGGAGCGGCCGCTTCCGGCGTAGGTGTCGGCGTCAAGGTCGGGGCACTCGTAACGACCACCCTCGGACGTGGGGTCGGCTGAACCTGGACCGATCGCCACGCCGCCGCCGATATTTGATTGCCGTGGGCCACAATGCCTACAAATACCGCTGCAAACAGAACGGCCGCAGCCGTTGAACGCATCTTCATACGGCTGATTTTACCCGACCTCTGGATGTTCTGCACAGTTTATTTCACTCGATCATTATTTGCGGCAGAGCTGTCCTCCGAAACGGCCGCATAATTCCTTTGGCAATACCGTAAAAACTGCTAAAATGTGCGGGAATACTCCTGAGAACCGAAAAGTGTCCCGTTGTATCACGCGTCAAGAGGTATTTAGAATGCGTCGGCTTAAACTCAGCATCATTTTTGCTCTGATCGGAGGGTCCGCGGCCCTATATCTACTGCCGTCGCGAACGACGAGCGTTAAGGGCAGAATTCTCGATGCTCCGCTCGGCTCGCCGACGAATGTTTCTGCGTCGGATGGTAATTACGCCCAGAAGATCGAGGTCTCGTGGGAGACGGTTCGTGATGCAACACTCTACCGCGTCTTTCGCAACGATACGGAAAACTACATTACAGCCGTTGATGTCGGAACGACCGAGGCAAATTATTTCTTTGATACGCCTCCGGCCGCTGCGACGCCCTACTATTATTGGGTTCGTGCCGAGAATGGCGGCAACGTAAGCCAGCTCAGCCGAGGCGATGGCGGTTTTCGAGCCGTGGTTACTGGCGACCCGAACGATTTTTTTCCGCTCGAACCTCCGCCCGCACCGCCCGAGAATCCCATAACCGCCGCAAAGGCGTATCTTGGCAAGGCATTGTTCTGGGATGAGCAGCTTTCATCAACGAATACTGTATCGTGCGGCACCTGCCATCGGCCCGGCGCAGGCGGTAGTGACCCGCGGACGATCTTCAACGATGATCGGGCGCGAAATCCCGGCTTTGACAACGTCTTTAACACCGCTGACGATGTCTTCGGCTCGCCGGGCGTGATAGACAACAACGCGAACGGACTCTACAACTGGAACAGCCTCTTCAAATTCCGAGAGCAGGTAACCGGCCGCAAATCGCCGACCTATCTCAACGCGGGCTACACGCGCAACGGTTTGTTCTGGGACGGCCGCGCCGGCGACGTTTTTCACGATCAGATAACGAACGACGTCCTTCTGACCGCATACGGAGGCCTCGAAAATCAGGCGGCCGGCCCGCCGGTCAATGCGGGCGAGATGGGTCATAATGGCCGTTCTTGGGTCGATGTCGCTGCCCGCATTCAAAACGTAAGGCCGCTCGCCCTCGCGACACATATCCCGCCGGCACTTAAGAACTGGATAAGCGGCCGCTCATATCCGGAGCTTTTTAGGGAAGCCTTCGGTACGCCGCAGGTCACGCCGGCTCGGATCGCGATGGCGATAGGGACGCATGAGCGTACGCTCTTCTCCGACCGCACGCCGCTTGACGAATATGCACAGGGCATTTCGGAGCTTCATCCGGACGAGGACGGCGGCCGTATCGTCTTTTTGACGAACTCGTGCATAGCGTGCCATGGCGGGCCGCTGCTCAGCGACGGAAATTACCACAACATCGGCGTACGCCCGCAGTTCGAGGACCGCGGCCGCGGCGCTATCACGGGCCTTCAGGATGACGACGGCCGCTTTCGCACCCCGTCACTGCGCAATGTGTTCCTCCGCTCGCCGTACTTTCATAACGGCAAGAAAGAGGCGATCGAAGGAGTTGTCGAATTCTATCGTATAGGCGGTGAGTTCAATGCGCCCAATATTGATCGTGACCTGATCCATCCGTTATCGCTGACGAACGAACAGCGGGCTAACCTTGCGGCATTCCTAAAACGCCCGCTTACCGATCCGCGTGTCCGCGATGAGACGGCCCCATTCGACCGGCCGAGGCTTTATACCGAAAGCGAGCGCGTGCCGCTGATACATGGTACCGGCCGTGCGGGCTCCGGCGCGCGTGTGCCTGATGCGACAGCCATCGAACCGCCGATGCTCGGCAATCCGAATTTTACGCTCGGCGTCTCGAACGGTCTCGGCGGTGCTGCCGCAAAACTCGTCATCGACTCTGCGGATCCGGGCGTCGGCGCATCAGTTCCGACGATCGGCAGCTTCGGCGTGTACACCATTACACTCGCCGGAACCGGAAGCGGTAACGGATACGGCAGCATTGCACTTGCCATTCCGTCCGATCCGGCCTTTGTCGGCCGCACATTCTACGGCCGATGGTACGTAACTGATGCCGGTGCTGAGAACGGCTTTGCCGTGTCGCGCTTGATTCAATTCACGATCTTCAGTCCGGTACAGCCCGGAACCGCGTTCGACTTTGACGGGGACGGGAAGACGGATATCGGGATCTATCGACCGAATGGAGTGAACGGCTCGGAGTGGTGGATATCAAAGAGTTCGAATGACGGAGTGTTCGCAACGCAGTTCGGTGCTGCGACAGACAGTGTTGTTGCGGCTGATTACACGGGCGACGGCAAGGCTGATGTGGCGTTCTGGAGGCCTTCGACAGGCTATTGGTATGTTCTCCGCAGTGAGGATATGACGTACTATGCAACACCGTTCGGAGCAAACGGCGATGTGCCCGTTCCTGCGGATTACGATGCCGACGGAAAAGCCGACACAGCAGTGTTCCGTCCGTCGAACTCCACTTGGTACATAAACAACACAACGGGCGGCACTACGATCACAGGCTTCGGAGCGGCAGGCGACAAACCCGTCGCAGCGGACTATGACGGCGACGGCAAGGCTGACATTGCCGTATTCCGTCCGAACGGTGCGAATGGTGCCGAATGGTGGATACGCAAGAGTTCGGATAACAGCGTGTTCGCAACACAGTTCGGTTCTTCGACGGACAAGGCAGTGCCTGCCGACTACACGGGAGACGGCAAGGCTGACATTGCATTCTGGACATCAGGGGGAACGTGGTACATCCTTCGGAGCGAAAATCTGACATATTACGCGGATCAGTTCGGGACGACAGGCGATGTGCCTTCGCCGGGCGACTATGACGGCGACGGCCAGGCAGACGCAGCGGTGTTCCGTCCGACCGGCAGCACTTGGTATGTGAAACGCTCGACCGCCGGCCTTCTGATAAAACAGTTCGGCTCAACGGGCGACATTCCCGTCCCAAGCATCTTCGTCCGCTGACATTAACTCACACGAGCAGGCCGCCTGAGAATAGATCGGGCGGCCTTTTTATGCTTTGAAGCGATTCGGCTTGCGGCCCGTCCGCTTACGGCAACGATACGTCGGTAGATTCAACTTTGAGCGGAGTTGTGCGAAACTTGTTCAACCGATATGCGTCCACAGGAAATAATCGCACGCAAACGTGACGGGCATGCTTTGAAGGATGGCGAGATCGCCGAGTTCGTCGTCGGCCTTACGACAGGCACGTGGGCCGACTATCAGATCACGGCACTTGTAATGGCGATGATCCTTCGCGGGCTGAACCTGCGTGAGCAAAACTCGATCACGCGCGAGATGCTGCACTCCGGCATCGTGATGGATCTTAGCGATATCGATGCGCCAAAGGCGGACAAGCATTCGACCGGCGGCGTCGGCGATAAGACATCGCTGCTGATAGCGCCGTTAGCGGCGGCTTGCGGCATCGCTGTACCGATGGTGTCGGGCCGCGGGCTTGGCCACACGGGCGGCACGCTCGACAAACTCGAATCCATCCCGGGCTATAACGTCAACCTCTCATTCAAGCGATTAAAACAAGTGATGAAGGCGTGCGGCTTCGGGCTTATCGGCCAGACGATGCAGATAGCGCCGGCGGACAAGCGTCTTTACGCGCTTCGCGACGCGACGGCGACCGTGCCGTACATTCCGCTGATCGTGGCGTCGATAATGTCCAAGAAACTTGCCGAGGGACTTGATGCCTTGATCCTTGATGTAAAGACAGGCTCGGGTGCATTCATACGGAAGCCAACCGAATCCATAAAACTCGCAAAGGCTCTGTGTGAAACCGGCCGATCATTTGGCGTGACGACGCAGGCCCTCGTAACCGATATGAGCCAGCCGCTCGGTAAATTTGTCGGCAACGCATTGGAGGTTTACGAGTGCATAAAGATCTTGCGGGGCGATGCCGAACCCGAGATGCTGCCGACACTCGAACTTTCTGTCGAGCTTACTGCGAAAATGCTGTTGATGTGCGGTATCGCAACGAATAAGGCGGACGCTAAGGACAAGATACTTTCGGTGCTCCGCTCGGGCGAAGCACTTGATCGTTTTCGCCGCAATGTCGAGCTTCAGGGCGGCGATCCGCGTGTGTGCGACAAGCCTGACAGGCTGCTGGAAAAAAAGCTGTTCACGCTCGATATTCGCGCTGCATCTAAAGGATATCTGACGGCAGTCGATACATTTGCGGTCGGCAACGCGGTATGTATGCTCGGCGGCGGACGAGTAAGGGCTGAGGATACGGTCGATCATACTGTAGGCTTTGCGTCGCTCAAAAAGGTGGGCGAAAACGTTGCCAAGGGCGATGCGGTCGGCACTGTCTATGCAAGAAAGGCCGACGATGCGACGGCGATTAGCGAAATGATACGAAGTGCCTATAAAATATCAACGGAAATTCCGAAAGCGGTAAAATTTATTCGGGCAGCGGTCTGATATGAGATATCGAAATATATTTTTGATCATCCTTGCTTTGATGTCGGTATGGTTTTTGTCGTCGTGCAGCCCGCGAGTTGCGGCGCGGCGCCCGGGCTGCAAGGTGAACGTCGGGATCGTCTTTGACATCGGCGGTAAGAATGACCGCTCGTTCAACGCGGCCGCATGGGAAGGCGTCAAACGTGCCGAAGAGGAGCTTAACATTTGCCTCTTTGACGTTGAGCCGGGAAACCCGACCTCGATCGAGCCTGCGATGCGGGCGTTTGCGGAGAAGAATTTCGATCTGATCTTTGGTGTCGGCTTTGCTCAAGGGCCGATCATGCAAAAGGTCGCGTTGGACTATCCGAATATCAAGTTCGCCATCGTTGACGGTGTGATCTTTGAAAAGGACGGCAAGACACCGCTCAGCAATGTCGCATCGCTCGTATTCCGTGAGCATGAAGGCTCATATCTCGTCGGGATGATCGCCGCTTCGAAATCGAAGACAGGCGTGCTCGGCTTTATCGGCGGAATGGATATACCGCTGATACATAAGTTCGCGACCGGTTATGCTGAAGGGGCGAAAAGCGTGAATCCGAACATCAGGATCATCGATAACTATGTCGGTGTAACGGATGCCGCCTGGAATAATCCCGGCAAGGGCAAGGAACTCGCACTTGCACAGATCGAACGCGGTGCGGATGTCATTTTTACCGCTGCGGGCAACTCGGGCCTCGGGGCGTTCGACGCCGTCGAGCAATACGGGAAAACGAACGGCGAGGCGAATAAATTCGTTATCGGCGTTGACTCGAATCAGAACGGCGTCAAGCCCGGCTACGTACTGACCTCGATGGTGAAGCGTGTTGATAATGCCTGCTACGACGTTGTTAAAGAGGTGCTGGACGGCAAGTTCCAGGGCGGCTTTCACGTTTTCGGCCTCGATAAGGACGGCGTAGCCTACGCAATGGACGAGAATAACCGAAATGACCGCGGCGAATCGCTGATCCCGGGCGATGTCATTCTAAAGGTCGAACAGGCAAAGGCCGATATCATCTCAGGCAAGATCAAAGTTACGGACGCAATGGCGAATTGATCTGGACGCATAGTAAACGGTGCTATAATTCGAGGACAAAAAATGGTAAGCAACGCAAAATCCGATAAAGACAAGCCTATCAAGGTTGTTGGGCGCTCATGGGTATTGGATCTGCCTGCTGATTTTGCTCGTGAGAACAACCTCGAGAAAGGGACGCAAGTGCTTATCACATTCAAGGATGGCGATCGAGTGAGCGCCGAAGTCCTGCCGCCGCTCTCGAAACGGGCACGAAGCGTGGCTGAAAAGGTGATGACCAAGCGTCGAAAAGTGTACGAGGAACTAAAGCGAATTGGCGACTGACGGGCCGGTATATCTCCCTGTCGAAGAGGCGATAAGCCTGCATATCTGGTTGATGCGGTCTTGGGATGAGATATATTTCGGCGTAGATCGCCGAGATCTGATCGAGTCAGCCCTTGCACGACCGAAGCAGGCGGCGGCCTATGACGACGCCGATCTTATTCGGCAGGCGGCAACGATGTGCTTCGGCCTAATAAAGAACCATCCGTGGGTTGGAGGAAACAAGAGGACCGCAACCTTCCTTATGGAAATATTTCTGGAGTTGAACGACTGTGAGCTTGCGGCAGAAGATAATGAGATCGTTGATGCTGCTTTGAAAATCGAAGCGGGCAAATGGGGTATTGACGAGATCGAGGGTTGGTTACGCCCACACGTTGTACCGAAAGGCGACTAGGTCGCGTGAGTGTTCTGAAACTGATAGTTGTGATCGGTTTTTCATCTTTCTTTTTCTTGACAGCGGCTCGGTCCTGATGATCACTGCCAGGGTTCGTGCAGTTGTCTTAGAAGCTGCGTCATCGCCGGCAATGTTCAAGAAGTGCTTCTGGGTCAATGGCGCCGTCGCCATATTGATGGTTGGCCTCGTAGTTTATCTGCTGGGTTCGAGCTTCGGCCCGCACTGATCTTATATGTTAGAGCTTAGAAATATCACAAAGACCTTCGGCAGCGTTATCGCGAATAACGATGTTTCTTTGACCGTTCATAAGGGTACGATCCACGCGATCGTCGGCGAGAACGGCGCCGGAAAATCGACCATCATGCGCATCGCGTACGGCTTTTACAATGCCGACAGCGGCGAGATCCTGGTTGACGGCAAGCCGGTCTCGATAAAGACGCCGCATGATGCGATCGCGCTCGGCATCGGCATGGTGCATCAGCACTTTATGCTTGTCGATACGATGACCGTTGCCGAGAACATAATCCTCGGTGCCGAGACAGGTTCGGCGGCAAGCCTCGACCTTGAAAAAGCTAACCATGACATAAAAGCGCTCTCTGACAAGCTGAGGCTTGGAGTCGATCCGCGGGCCGTGATAGAGGATCTGTCCGTCGGGCAGCAGCAGCGTGTTGAGCTGTTAAAGGCACTATATCGAAACGCCGAGCTGCTTATCTTGGATGAGCCGACCGCGGTTCTTTCGCCGCAGGAAGTTGACGAATTCTTCAACATCCTTCGCCGTATGAAGGAGCAAGGCAAGACCATTATCATCATCACGCATAAGCTTGACGAAGTGTTGGCCATATCGGACGAAGTTACGGTTATGCGTGACGGCCGAGCGGTCGGCAACGTCGCGACGAGCGAGACGAATGCAAAGGAACTCGCTCGTATGATCGTGGGCCGCGACGTGCTTTTGCGTGTTGAGAAGACAAAGGCCGAGCCGGCAGGAACGGTACTTGAGGTCAAAGAGCTGTCGGTCGAAGGGAAGCACGGGTTGGCGGTGGACGGTGTTTCGTTCTCGGTTCGTGCGGGCGAGATAGTCGGTATTGCGGGGATCGAGGGCAACGGCCAAACGGAGTTGATCGAGGCACTTGCGGGGCTTACAAAACCGAGCTCAGGCTCATTTGATTTTAACGGCCGCGATGTAACACGCCTTTCGGCACGCCATCTGAAAGAGCTTGGTATCGCACATATCCCCGAAGACCGCCACAAGCGCGGCCTTCTGCTCGAGTCCGACCTTGCGGAGAATGCCATACTCGGCGTTCATTACCGCCCGCCTATCGCGTCATCCGCAGGTTTTCTGAGCAACGCGGCGATCGCCGGACGCGTCGGTGAGATAATACGCGATTTTGACGTGCGTCCGTCCGATCCTACGCTTGCGGCGCGTTCGCTCTCTGGCGGCAATCAGCAGAAGCTGATTATCGGCCGCGAGTTCGAGTTACACCCCAAATTACTGCTCGTTTCACAGCCTACCCGCGGTGTCGATATCGGTGCTATCGAGTTCATTCACCGCAAACTCATCGGCCTGCGCGATGCCGGCACGGCAGTGCTGCTCGTTTCCGCCGAATTAGAAGAAGTAACGGCCCTCGCCGATCGCCTGCTCGTAATTCGCGAAGGCAAGATCGTCGGCGAGGTTGACCCTCTCGTAACCTCTACCGAGGACATCGGCCTGATGATGACCGGCGGCTGAAGTAAGAGTACGGCCACGAATGCGCGAATGCGGAAATGGCTAAGACAGCGCAACTTCGTTCGAGCCGTCGGTCATTTCTGAGCGCATAATGCCGCCGTGTCTTTTTTAGCGCGTGCCGAAGAGTTCGCGCAGTGCGGTCATTGCACGTTCGAGGTTGTGGAGCGATGTTGCGTACGAGATACGCAGGAAGCCTTCGGCACCAAAGCCCGCGCCGTCCGTAACAACGGTGTGAGCATGCTTCAGCATAACTTCGGCGACGTCTGCGGAAGTATGAAGTTTCGCACCCAAAAGCCCGCGAACATCAACGAACGCGTAGAACGCGCCTTCCGGCATGGCACACTTTAATCCGCGGATCTCATTCAGCGCCGGCACCAGCCAATTTCGGCGTTTCTCGTATTCATTTGTCATCAGCGCGACGACCTCAAGCGTTTTATCAAGGTCGCCGAGTGCCTCGGCACAAGCGTATTGCACGAATGATGTCGGGTGCGTTGCTGAGTGGCTTTGCAGCTTGACCATTGCTTTTGTCCATTCCGGGTCGGCTATCGTATAGCCTATGCGCCAGCCCGTCATCGCATACGTCTTTGAGAAACTGCCGGCAATGCAGATGTATTTGCGCATCGCAGCAGGCAGGCTCGCTGCCGAGAACGGCTCCGCCGGCGGATAGACAAAGAACAGATAGCACTCGTCGGTGATGACGTAAACGCCCTTCGACGCACAAACCTCGAAAATGCGAATAAGTTCATCCTTTGGTATGACGCGGCCCGTCGGATTGTTCGGCGAGTTGATGATCAAAAGCTTTGTCTTATCCGTGATCGCGGCGGCAACACTGTCCGCCGTCAGGATGAATTCAGTCGGCTCGGTGTCGATATAAACCGGCACCGCTCGGCAGAAATTCACGATCTCGGGGAACGTTACCCAATACGGCTGCGGTATCAGCACTTCGTCGCCCGCGTTGAGCAATGCACACGCGGCATTGAATAATGCCTGTTTGCCGCCGCATGCCGCGGCTATCTCGTTCGTCGAAAGTTCCGCACCGAATCGCTTCGCATAAAAATCAACGATCGCCTGCCTGAAGTTCGCGAGGCCCGCCGCCGGCGTGTATTTCGTAAAGCCCTCATTCAGCCCGTCTATCGCGTAATTCCTTATGAACTCAGGCGTTAAAAAATCAGGCTCGCCGACCGACAGATCAATGACGTCAATGCCTTGCGCCCGCATCTCAGATGCCATCTGCGCCGCGATCAATGTCGATGAGCCGTGCATCGCCGAAACTGCTTCGGAAACAGGGAATGAACTCATAATTGTCTATTGTGCCATATCGAGGCGGAATGGCTAATCAGGCGGTCGCATTTATCGGCCCGAGCAACCTTGCACTCATTTCTCAGGCGCCGGGATCAAGTTTCTCTCGCATTCGGGCTTCGACCTGTGGCGGAATGAGGCCTCCGATGCGGCCGCCGAGCAAAAAGACCTGCTTCATAAGGGTCGATGAAACGTACGAGTATTCTTCGCCTGCCATCAGAAAGACCGTCTCTATCGAAGGCTCAAGCCGGCGGTTCATCAACGCCATTCGCAGTTCGTATTCGTAATCGCTCACGGCGCGAATGCCGCGAACGATCGCTGAAGCGCCCGATCGGCGGGCGAATTCGGCCGTCAGGCCCGAGAAGCTCGCAACCGTGAACCTGCAGCCGCTGCCGTCGATCAGCGTCAGCGCCTCGCGTATCATCTCTGAACGCTCTTCGACGGTGAACATCGGGTTTTTGTCAGGATTATTCAGCACGCCGACTATCATTTCGTCAAAAAGCGGTGCCGAGCGACGAAGAATGTCGAGATGGCCGTTCGTTAATGGGTCAAAAGAGCCGGGAAAGAGTGCTCGCCGCATATGATGTATTTACAATGTAATTACAAAATGTAATTATTTTGTAATGAGTTGCTCAAAATCCTATTGCTTCGCTCGGATCGGTGCTAATATAAGCTCTGTTAACTATCAGGTCCGGGCCATTTTTGGGTGAGATTACGATAGCACATCGCGTCTATGAATAAAAACGGACAAGCGGCGGCATTTTACGACCTTGAAGGCACACTGGTAAGCACGAACCTCGTCCACACGCTCGCATTTTACGCAAAGCGGCAGCAAGGGCTTTGGCAGACCGCGCGCAAGAGTGTCGAGACGCTCGTAAAGCTGCCGTTTTTCGGCGTTACCGACCTGTATTCGCGCAACGTCTTTAACGAGGTCTTCTTCCGCAGCTACGAGGGCTTTTCGCAAGATCGGCTTCGGTATTTTTCTGACGAACTTTTTGAGGAAGTGCTGAAGCCTGCGATCTTTCCGGGCACTGAAGAACTGATCGCACAGGGAAAGAAGATCGGGCAGCGGCAGGTCGTGCTGACCGGCGCGTTGGACTTTACCATCGCGAAATTGATGGATCATCTCGGCATTGATGATTATGTTGCGAACCGCCTCGAATTCGTCAATGGCTATGCGACGGGCCGCGTTCTGCCGCCGGTGATGGCTTCGGCGACAAAGGCGAAGTGGATACGCGAATACGCCGAGCGTGAGAACATAAATCTGTCAGAGTCTTATGCATATTCGGATTCGATATCCGATCTGCCGATGCTCTCGATCGTCGGTCATCCGGTCGCCGTTTGCCCCGACTTTCGCCTGAAACAAACGGCCCTGCAACACGACTGGGCGATCTTGGATCTGAAATGATCTCTGCTGCCCGCAACGCGGGTGACAAGCATAAAGCCTGGGGCGTGAGCCCCAGGAAACGGATTGGAAATTGGTAAAGCCCGCAAAGCGGGCGGCAGCGTCAAACAAATGGGTCAGTCGTACACAAATTTGATCTATCACATCGTCTTCGGGACGAAGGAGAGACAACAGCTAATTACGGGGGAACGGAAAGTGCGGCTGTATGAATACATCGGCGGGATCATTCGAAATCTCGGTGGTATTTTTCTGGAGATAAACGGTATGCCTGATCATACTCACGTTTTGGCAAAACTGCGGCCCGACAAGGCACTATCCGATGTGCTCAGAGACATTAAAGCAAATTCAAGTGGATGGATGCACGATGTATTTCCTGAAACGAAAGATTTCGCTTGGCAGCGTGGATATGGCGCGTTTACCGTCAGTGCGTCGCAAATCGAGAAGGTTCGTCGATACATTGCCGAACAGGAGGTTCATCACGCGAAGCGCGATTTTCGGGACGAGTTCATTGAGTTGCTGGTTAAGAACGGGGTCGAGTTTGATGAAAGGTATTTAGAGATCGGGACGCTGCCGCCCGTGGCTGCGGGCTTGGGTGAGATTTGTTGACGAGTTCCTAGGGCTGACGCCCTAGGCTTTATGCTAGCCGCCCGCGATGCGGGCTAAGAAATTATGGCACTTCAGCTAAGACGAAAAACGCACGAGTCGATCGTGTACATTGACAAGGATTCGGCGCCGCGGATCATGCCGAACGGCGAGGATTTCATCCTTGAGGACATACCGGTAGGGACGCGGGTGATCTATCCGAATCCGCCGATCAAAGGCCTGCCGAACCGCGAGGCGGCGATACGCTATGCGGTAAATCATCCGTTCGAGATGGAGCCGCTGTATGCGCTGCTCGAACCGGGAATGCGCGTAACGATCGCGCTTGACGACATCAGCATACCGCTGCCGCCGATGGCGACGCCCGACATACGGCAGACGATGCTTGAGGTCATCTTGGATATGTGTGCGGCGAACGGAGTTGATGATATCCACCTGATCATCGCGAATTCGCTCCACCGCAAGATGACCGAGTGGGAGATGAAGCGGATGGTCGGCTCGAAGATATTCGACGAGTTCTACCCTGACCGATATTACAACCACGATGCCGAGGACGACGACAACCTGATCACCCTCGGCCACACGCGGCACAATGAGCCGCTTCGCGTGAATAAGCGTGCGATCGAGAGCGACCTGCTGATCTACGCCAACGTCAATTTTGTGCCAATGGACGGCGGACATAAGTCTGTCGCGGTCGGGCTGTGCGATTACGAGTCGCTGCGTGCGCACCACGAACCGCAGACGATACGCGACTCTGACTCGTACATGGATCCGCCGAAGTCGGCGCTCAATCACAAGGTCATCCGGCTCGGCAAGCTCGTTGACGAGGCCTGCAAGGTCTTTCATATCGAGACGGCTCTTAACAATCGGATGTTCGGCGAGGGCTACGACATACTCACGCGGAACGAGGACGAATTCTCATTCGCCGACCGCCTCAAGTGGGAAGCGATGAAACGCACGTTCTCAAAGCTGCCGCGTGCCGCACGCCGAAAGATGCTGCATGCGATACCGGCACAATACGAGATGATCGGCTGTTTTGCGGGCCGTACCGAACCTGTTCACGAAAGGATACTCGAGCTGAATTATCGGCAGTACGAGATACCGGTCAAGGGGCAGTGCGACATCCTGATCTCGGGCATTCCGGACATTTCGCCCTACAATGTCTATTCGGCGCTCAATCCGCTGCTCGTGCAGGTGATGGCCCTCGGCTATCACTTCAATATGTATCGCAACAAGCCGCTGCTGCGAAAGGGCGGCGTGATGGTCATCACGCATCCGTGCTTTGACGAGTTCGATCATAATTTTCACCCGTCATATATCGAATTCTTTCATCGCCTGCTGCCCGAATCGCGTGACGCCTTCTATCTGCGTGAGAAATACGAGCGTGAATTCGCTTCAAATCCGGCTTATGTCGAGATGTATCGCCGCGGCAATGCCTATCACGGCGCGCACCCGTTCTTTATGTGGTATTGGGGCGAAAATGGGCGTCAGCACGTCGGCAAAGTTATAGTCGCGGGTGCCGAGAATGCTCACGTCCCCGAAATGCTCGGCTGGGAACGCGCCGACAACCTGACCGAGGCAATTGAAATGGCACGATCATATATGGGCCGCAACGCCGAGATCACAATGCTCCACCAGCCGATCATTGGGCTTTGCAGCGTGACGGATTAAAATGACTGGTCACCTGACTGGTCATTATGATAAGATTTGTGTTATGAAAGCTAAAACACGAACAATTAGCGTAACGGAATTTAAGGCAAAATGCCTAAGTATCTTTGACAATCTAGAGGCCGAGGGCATCGTCGTTGAGAAGCGAGGTAAACCGGTCGCCAAAGTCATACCAATTAAGCCCAACAACTCCGAATGGATAGGCTCGATGAAAGGGCAGATCAAGATACATGGGGACATAATGTCGACTGGAATCAAATGGGATGCTGAATCTTGACACGCACATAGTTGTAGATGGATTGATCGGCGATCTCTCGGTGCGCGAACTCGACTTGCTCGAAGGCGTACCTGTTGCTATTTCGGGCATCGTTTTGTGGGAAATTTCAAAACTCGTACAACAGAAACGGATTTCCATTGATGTTGATGGCGTTGCATTCAGAAGATTTCTTCGACAGGCAACGGTTTATCCAATAACCTTGGAGATCGCCCGCGCTAGCACCGCGCTTGATTTTCAATCCGATCCGGCAGACGAGATCATCGCGGCAACGAGCCTTGTTGAAAAAATACCGCTGATTACGCGCGACCGGAAGATATTGAAGTCGAAAATTGTTCCATTGGCGATATAACCGAAGCCGTCGCCGAAGACTATAACGAAGGGATAACGATGCTGCATCAGCCGATCACCGGGCTTTGCAGCGTAACGGATTAGTAGCCGTTGGACAGCGGTCAGTCGTCCGATCGCAGAAGTTGCAGTTCCAGATCGTAATCGGACTGTTCAAGAATAAAATGAGCAAAGAGACCGAACAGAATCAGGCTTTGGCCGTAATGCAAGAGGTCGAAAATAAAATTTACGTCATCCGTGGGCAACGCGTGATGTTGGACAGTGATCTAGCTGAGGTTTATAAGGTCGAAACGCGCGTATTGAAACAGGCGGTTAGGAGGAATCGACATCGATTTCCTGATGATTTCTTATTTGAACTTACCGAAGATGAGATATCACAGCTGGAAGCTTCAAGGTCACAAACTGTGACCTTGAACAAAAGCGGCTCAAAACGCGGTTCGAATATCAAATACGCTCCATTCGCTTTCACCGAACATGGTGCGGTTATGCTTGCGAGCATTCTTAATAGCCCGACGGCGGTTGAGGCTAGTATCGTTGTCGTGCGGGCTTTTGTAAAGATGCGGGCTGTTTTGGCATTGCACAAAGATTTGGCGAAACGGGTTGACCAACTGGCAAAGGTCGCCGCAAAGCATGAGGGCGATTTTGATGTCGTGTTTCAGTTATTAGGCGAGATCATGCGCGATCCGAAGCGTTTGAAACGGAAGATCGGATTTGTTGGAACGAGGAAGAAATGAGTCAGGAATTGCCCTTAGGGAAACACGAGTTTTATCCGCACGAATTCATTGAGGTCATGAGCTTTTCCTTTGAAAGTCAGTTTAACGGAGGTGGTCGTGGGCGAAAACTTAAAGCGCATTGGATCTATAGGCTTTAAGCCTGTTGGCAAATGGAAACTGGTTGAGGGAAAGCTAGATTTCGATCTCTTTGATGAGCCGGAAAGTGCCAATATTCTATATGCATTTGTTGTTGATAGTGAAGTAATGTACATCGGTAAAACGGATAGAGGGCTTAGAAGTCGAATGTTAAATTACCGAAACGCTCACGTTTCGCAGACTACAAACACACGCAATAACGAGGGTCTTGTTAAATGCCTTTTACAAAAACAATCGGTTGAAATCTATGGACTGTCCACCGATGGTTTGTTCCAATACGGCGGCTTTCACATCAATCTCGCGGCGGGACTCGAAGACAGCCTTATTGATGAGCTGAAGCCTCCGTGGAATGTGAATTGAAAAAGACCGTGGACGAAATGCTTGTACCAATCAGGAAATGAAACTATCACCAACAGAGATATTTAAGGGCAAGACGATATTTTTTATCGGCGGGACGGGCTTTGTCGGCAAGGTTACGCTCTCGATGCTGCTACATAATTTTCCCGCGATCGGAAAGGTCTATGCGACCGTCAGGGCTCGTGATGCGAATGAGTCGAACATAAGATTCTGGACGAGCATTGTGACAAGCCCGACGTTCGATCCGCTGCGTGAAAAGTACGGCGACGGATTTGAGGATTTCATTCGATCGAAGGTCGTACCGGTGAACGGTGATGTCGGCAATGAGTATCTGGGCCTCGACGAAGCAGAGGCCGAGGCGATCATGGCCGACACCGATATCATCATCAACGGCGCGGGCAACGTTACGTTCAATCCGCCGCTTGAGTCGGCCCTAAGGACAAATGTTGTCGGTTCGAATAACATAATTAAGCTCGCGCGGATGATGAAGAAGCCGCGGCTTGTGCACGTTTCGACGTGCTTTGTTGCGGGTAAGCGTTCCGGGCCGATCTGGGAGAATGAGCCGGTCGTCGGATATTTCCCGCGAAAAGATGAGCTTGTCGGCACAACGTTTGACGTCATGCGTGAGGTCGAGGACTGTGCCCGCTTGAGCGAGCAGGCGCGTCAAGAGGCCAACGATGCCGTGCAGGCCGCAAAGTTCCGCGAGGCGGCGCGCGCTCGGTTCATCGAGGAAGGCCGCGACCCGGACGACGAAAGCGAACTGAAATCCGCGATATTTCGGGAACGCAAGATGTGGATCCGCGAGCGTACGACGGAGCTTGGCGCCGAACGTGCGGAATATTGGGGCTGGACAAATATCTACACCTACTCAAAATCGCTCGCCGAGCAGATCATCGCTTCGCAGGATGACATCGTTAAGTCGCTTGTCCGGCCTTCGATCGTCGAATCGTCGCAAGCGTATCCGTTCCCGGGATGGAATGAGGGCTTTACGACGACGGCTCCGCTTATTTTGATCGCGCTTCGCGGCCAGCCTGTGATTCCGGTGAATGAAAAGCTGATTCTCGACATTATTCCGGTCGATATGGTCGCTGGTGCGATACTTGCGGCTGCGATGAATGTTCTGATCGATGATCATCCGCCGCTCGTTTTTCAGGCATCTTCCGGCGACTCGAACCCGAACGATATGAAGCGTATCGTCGGGCTGGTCGGGCTTTACAAACGCAAGCATTTTGAAGAAAAGGACACCGGCAATAAGATCGCCAATAAACTCGCGGGAATGATAGAGACAAGCTCTGTAACGCAGCGCACATACGAGCTGACCAGTGCTCCCATGCTCAATAAACTCGCCAAGCGTGCCGACGCCCTAATGGACAGGGCGGCACCGCGTTGGGGCGGCGGCCGTATCGGCAATATCATTTCAGATCTGAAAAAGACGACCGAAGGCTTTAAGGAATCGACGCAAACGACGATAGATGCGTTCGGGATGTTCAAGCCGTTCATGATCGATAACGAATATCTTTACCGTTCCGACAACGTCCGGGCGTTGCAGGCGATGATCAAGGAGAAAGAGAAACCGCTGCTGCCGTGGTATCCCGAAAGGCTCGATTGGTACGACTATTGGCTCAACGTCCACTTTCCGGGTATGCGCAAATGGGTGCTGCCGACGCTGGAAGAAGAACTCAAATCGGTCGAAAAGCGTGCTTATACCTACAAAGATCTGCTCGATCTTTTTGACACGGCGACAAAGCGTTTCGGCACACGCGTCGCAATGCGCATCGAGCGTGACGGCCGCAAAGAGCAGTACACATACGAAGATGTGCGTGAGTTGGTCTATCGTGCCGCCGGGTTCTTCGCGGCGAACGGCATCGGGCCGAACAGCCGTGTCGTACTTTTCTCGAACAATATGCCCGAGTGGGGCATTAGCTACTTCGGGATCCTGAAGGCCGGAGCGACGGCGATACCGATCGACCCGTCGAGTTCGGTCGATGAAGTGATCAATTTTGCGAAGGCCGGCGAGGCTGCCGCGATCGTGATCTCGCCGAAGTTGCTTGAGGAAAACAGCGGCTTGCCGGGCCGGCTGCGGGAGGTTTGGAACGCGGATGATCCCGTCCGCAATAGTGCGAAAGGCAAGAAAGATGCGGATCTGTCGAAGGTGTCGAGCGAAGGAGACGGTCTCGCGGCAGGCAGCGATGCGGACAAGAGCGTCCGCGTTCCGGCCGTGTGGACATTCGACGATGTCTTTGAGATGCATCCTGAGGTCGAAGAGGCGAAACGCAACGCCCTTTTGCCGCCTAAGGTTCCGTCAAACGCCATCGCATCGCTGATATTCACTTCTGGCACCACCGGCACGCCAAAAGCGGTGATGCTGTCGCACAAGAACTTCGTCAACATGATCTCGATGCTTTCGAGTGTACTCGATATGGACATCACGGACGGTGTATTGTCCGTGCTGCCGATGCATCACACATTTGAATTCTCTGCCGGCTTTTTGACGCCGTTCGCGAACGGAACGCAGATCACCTATCTTAACGAATTGACGGCCGAGGACCTTTCACACACGATCGAGAACGGGCACGTAACGGGCATGGTCGGCGTTCCGGCGCTTTGGGAAATGCTGCATCGCCGCATAAAGACACGCCTGCGCGAACGCGGCGATTGGTTCGCAGACCTCGCCGACAATATCATCGATTTTAATGCGTGGATACGTGATAACACGCCGTTCAATCTCGGGCCGATCGTCTTTTTCCCGATCCATCAGGGTATGGGCGGCAAGATGCGTTATTTGATCTCGGGCGGCTCGGCACTTACCGAGAAGGTGCAAAAGGATCTGCACGGCCTCGGCTTCACCGTGCTCGAAGGTTACGGCCTTACCGAATCATCGCCTGTGCTGACGGTCGCTCGGCCGGGCAACAAACTCCTGAAGGGAAGTGTCGGCAAACCGCTTCCCGGCGTCGAGGTCAAGATCGACTCGCCTGACGAGAACGGTGTCGGCGAAGTGTTGGCACGCGGGCAGAATGTAATGGTCGGCTACTTTAATAATGAGGAAGCGACCGAAGCCGTTCTGCACGATCGATGGCTGCGCACCGGCGACCTCGGACGGCTTGATGAGGACGGAAACCTGTTCATCGTCGGACGTTCGAAGGATGTGATCATAGACTCGAACGGCAAGAACATTTATCCCGACGAGATCGAAGAGCTTTATGGTAAGTCGCCTTATATCAAAGAGTTAAGCGTCGTCGGGCTGCCCGATGAAGATGCGGGCGAAAGGATCGCGGCGCTTGTCGTGCCTGATTATGAATACGACATCACACTCAATCGGAGCGAAGCGAATAAGAAGGTCGAGGAGCATTTCCGCGAGATATCGGCCGGCCTGCCGTTCTTCAAACGCGTAAAGGTACTGCACCTTACGCCGTTCGAGCTGCCGCGTACGGCGACACGAAAAGTAAAACGGCCCGAGGTCGTTGAGATGCTTCAAACGCTCGAAGGCCGCTCGCGTTCAAAGACGAAGAACATTGTCGAGGCAAAGGGCGACGACAACGCCCTTTGGATCAGAAAGATCGTCGCGACCGTGTCAAGCAGGCCGCTGTCCGATGTCGCAATAGATGACAAGCTTTTGACACTAGGATTTGATTCGCTGATGTTCGTCGAGCTTCAGGCCGCGGTTGAGGATGCGGGCGGCCGCGTAATTTCACCGGATACGCTGAACGAGGTCCAGACGGTGCGTGAACTGCTTACAGCTGTCGATCGCGTTGACCGGTCGAAAAAACTCGCCGATGAGCCTGAACTGAAAGAGAAGGATGAAGAGAAGGAGATATACATTCCCGGCATCGTCAAACGCATCGGTAATGCAGTGGTCGATCTGGCCCAGGACACGCTCTACTCAAACGTGCTCGACACACACATCGAGGGCGAGGCGAACGTGCCGCAGCATGTGAATTTCATTGTCGCGCCGAATCACACATCGCATCTCGATACAGGGTTGGTAAAGCGTGCTCTCGGAAAAGGCGTTGCCGAGCAAACGGTCGCCGTTGCTGCCGCCGATTATTGGTTCGATACGAAGTACAAACGCGCGTATATGAATAATTTTACGACGCTCGTGCCGATCGAACGCACAGGCAGCCTGCGGCAGTCGCTTAGGCATGTTTTGCAGATACTCAGAGACGGCTATAATGCGCTGATCTTTCCGGAGGGCGGCAGGCAGAAGAGCGGCCGTATCGCGGAATTCAAGCCGATCATCGGCTACCTCGCGTTAAATCAAAAGATCGGCATTCTGCCGATATACATTTGGGGCACATACGAGGCCTTCCCGAAGGATATGGTGATACCGCCGCGGAAAAGTATCGGTGCGAGTATCGGCGCAAAGGTTGGTCGATTTCTTGAATATTCAGAGCTGAAGGAAATGGTCGCTGGAGTGCCGAATACTGAGGCGTATCGCCTGATCGCTGCCCGCGTTCAGCACGAGATCGAGAATATGCGCGACGGCAAACGCGAGCCGTTCGATGTCGCAGCGACGCGAAAGGCATGGAAGGCCGAGCGACGAAAGAGCCGCAAACAGGAACCGGTTATCGATGAATAGGAGCAGTTACAGAGTGCCTCGCGTGAATGTGATGATCTTTTTGAAAGGTAAGGGGTGAGATGCCAAGAGCAAAGAAAATACGGCAGATTTTGATCACGGGCGGCACGGGCTTCCTCGGGGCGTGGGTTGTGCGGACCCTACTTGATGAAGGTGCCGATAACTTGACCGTCCTTGCGTCGCACATACCGGAATGGATGAAGGACGCAGGCGTAACACCCGTTGAGGGTTCGGTAACTGAGCCGGATGACCTTGCTGCGGCGTGCAAGAATGCGTCCGTCGTGCTTCACCTTGCCGGCAAGGTCTCTCGCGATCAGGCAGATGCGGCGCTGATGAACCGAGTTCATTTGCAGGGTACGCGGCTTATATGCGAGGCCGCGAAAGAAGCGGGCGTCGGCACGTTCGTTCTGGCGTCGTCGAGCGGTACGATCGCCGTGAGCCGTGAGCCGCAGATCTTTGACGAAACATATCCGCCGCCGCTCGATATCATTACACGCTGGGCATATTACGCCTCAAAGTATTTTCAGGAAAGAACTGCGATAGAAGGCTTTGAAGGCAAGGGCCGAAAGCTTGTGATAATGAATCCGACGCTTTTGCTCGGCCCGCAGGATGAACGTTTGTCATCGACAAAACCCGTACTCGACATGCTAGGGCGAAAGATACCGTATTGTCCGGGCGGCGGTATCAGTTTTGTTGATGTGCGTGATGTCGCAAGCGCCATTATTTCTGCGATAGAAAAAGGGCGGCACCAAGAAAAGTATCTGTTGGGTGCGGCGAATATGACGTTTGAAGAGTTCTTCGGACGGCTGTCACGGCTAAGCGGTATACCGGCGCCGGGGCTGAAGGTGCCGAAGAAGTTGGCCGTCGCCGGTTCCGGCCTGATAGATTCAGTGTTCAAGAATTGGGGGAAACCTTCGCCGATAGCACCGAGCGAAGTAGAGCAGGCTGAACATTTTTGGTATTTTACTTCGGCAAAAGCCGAGGCCGAACTCGGGTTTACGCCGCGCGACCCGCAGGCGACGCTGAATGATACGGTGAGCTACTTAAGGAAGAACTTCCTCGGGGAAGGGATCTTTAGCTGACAGAAGTTCACCGAAAGCCGTCATTTATTTCCGAAGAAAAAGAAGAAAAATATCGCCGCGTGTTCGAGCTTGATCCCCTTGGCATAGCCGATCGTTCGGTGCGATCCGTCCTCGACAGAACCGTTCCTATTAACACGCCCGATGGTTATATGTGATCTGTCCTCGACGACACCGCTTTTTAGAATATAGCCGATCGTGCGCAGCGACCTCTCGCTGACGGCACCGCTGCTGCTGATGTAGCCGATCTTTTGACGTGATGAATTCTCGATCGTGCCGTTGGCGAGAATAAAGCCGAGCGTTCGATGCGACTTGTCCTCAACGGTTCCGCTTGATGAGATGTAGCCGACGGTTCGATGCATCCTGTCTTCAACAGCCTGTGAAAAGGCCGCTGCGGAGAGAAGCAGTATCGCCGATATCAAAAGTAAAGCTCGTTTCACGGTTCACGCCTCCTTCAAGATCTTCATTCAGTTCACGATACACCCGGTTAATAAGTAGGATGAGCTTAGCGGCAATTGGTTGCCGCAAAATTGCCGCCGTGTTTTTTGAAATTCGGTTTATAATTATCGAAAACTAAGCCAATGAAAAAGCAATTCCATCTTTTTGTTTTGTTTATAGCCGCGGCCTTGGCATCGACAGCCTTCGGGCAGAAGGAGTCGTCAAGGTCCGCGATCTTGCCGCCGGCGGTCTATAAGCCGATAGCGGTTGTTCATTCTGCGTCGCTGCAGGCAATTCTCGATGATGCGGTAAGCAAGATAATGTCGGCGAAAGGGATCAAGGACGGAGAACTTGCCGCAACCGTCATTGACCTTTCAGATCCCGCAAAGGCGTTCGATGCGAGTTATCAGGGCGGCATCAAACTGTATCCGGCGAGTGTCGTTAAGCTCTTCTACCTTGCGGCTCTCGAACGGCAGATCGAGGATGGCAAGATCGTCCCAAGCAATGAATTGAGGCGTGCCGAACGCGATATGATCGTCGATTCTTCGAATGAGGCCACACAACTGATCGTCGATGTACTGACGGGGACGACGGGCGGGCCCGAACTGCCGGCAAAGGAATTGGAGCGCTGGCAGTTCAAGCGAAACCGCGTCAATCGGTTTTTCACGGCGTTGGGCTACACCGGCATCAATGTAAATCAAAAGACCTTTTGTACCGATGCATACGGGATCGAACAGCAGTCACGCGGGCCGAACGGCGAGAACCGCAATATGCTGACTACCGATGCGACCGCGAGGTTGTTCGCCGAGATAGTAACCGGACGCATTGCCGGAAAGCAGTTCTCTGATCGGATGATGGAAGTGCTTCACCGCGAACCGTTCGTGAAAGGCGATGAAGCGGATCAGGCACATGCATTCATTGGCAAAGCTTTGATCGACCGTGATCTGCGCGATGTAAAGCTATGGTCAAAAGCAGGCTGGACAAGCACCGCACGGCACGATGCGGCGTATTTGGCGTTTCCTGACGGCAGGAAATTCATTATCGTGATCCTCACACAAGCACACGCAAATGAAAAAGACATCATCCCCGAGCTTGCAGGCCGCCTGATCGACAGTCTGAAAAACCCGATAGCAGCCCGCGGTGCGAGGACAGCGCCGTTACTGCACTTCGGCGAGCTCGATGGGTGAAGCGGACAACGCAAGAACACGACGATGAAAGATGGGGAAAGCGTCGCGGCCTTTTGCGAGAATGGACTCTGCTTCGTTAACACGAACCGGCGGCGAGAAAAGGTATCCTTGGCCGAGCTTGCAGCCGAGGCGGCGGAGCTCTTCGAATTGCGGTACGGTCTCGACGCCTTCGGCGACCGCGCTGATGCCGAGATTCTCACCAAGCATAAGGATCGTCTTTACGATCGCGGCGCTCTTTGTGTCCTTGACCATCAAGTTAATGAATGAGCGGTCGATCTTTAGCCGCTCGAACGGGAATTTCTGAAGATAACTAAGGCTCGAATAGCCGGTGCCGAAGTCGTCGGTCGAAAGGTCGATCCCGAGCGAATCAAGCTCGGTGAGAACCTTTAACGCCTTTTCGCTGTGCTCCATAACGGTGCTTTCGGTAACTTCGAGTTTTAGCTGATCGGCATCAAGCCCGGTTGTTACAAGTACTTGGTCGATGTCAGCCGTGAGCGTCGGATGCATGAGTTGCTTTGCCGAAAGATTTACGCTGACGGCGAATTTTCTTCCGAACTTATTACGCCATTCTGCGATCTGCCGGCACGCCTCGGTCAGGATCCACTTTCCGATCGGGACTATTAAACCTGTCTCCTCGGCAACATGGACGAAACGAGTTGGCGTAATAAGCCCAAGCTCCGGATGGCGCCAGCGGAGCAACGCCTCGAAATCGGATACTGTGCCGTTCTTAAGGTCCACGATCGGCTGATAATGTACCTCGAACTCATTACGATCAACAGCATGCCGCAGATCGGTCTCGATCCGCAGCAAGTTCATGTTGCGAACATGCATCTCTTGGTCGAACACCTCATAACGTGCTTTTCCTGCTTCTTTGGCACGGTACATCGCGGCATCCGCATCGCGGAGAAAATCCTCGGCTTGGCGGTCGAGCGTTCCCGAGGCGACTATGCCGATACTCGCCGACGTGAAAACCTCGTAATTGTCGATCTTGAACGGTGCGGAGATCATTCGCTGAAGGCGTTCGGCAACTCCGGCGACATCCTCTGCGACTCCGCTTCTGTTCAGTAGGATAGTGAACTCATCGCCGCCGAGCCTCGCTACGATATCGCCCGGGCGGACGCCTGCCTGCAGGCGTTCGGCAATGGCAACCAGCAGTTTGTCGCCGACCGCGTGGCCCAGGCTGTCATTGATCACCTTGAACCGATCGAGATCCAGGAAGAGGACCGCGAACTTTGCATAATCATTTCCGCGCGTGCGGTCGATCGCCGCCTGAAGATGATTCATAAATTCGGCGCGATTCGGCAAATTGGTCAAAGTGTCGTGAAGTGCAACATGCCTTAAACGCTCTTCTGCCCGGCTGCGTTCGGTTATATCGCGGAAACACGCAACACGTCCGATAGGCTTCCCGTCAAGGTATTGAGGCTGCGAATACCGCTCAAAGATACGGCCGTTCGTCAGCTCGAGTAATTCGGATACGGCAGAATTCGGATCTTTGTACGTCTCGTCAAGGTCGCGAAGGAATGATTCGCCGTCGATCAGGTTTGAAACAATATGAGCGACCAGTGCATCGCCGTTCTTACTCTTAATTATCTCCGGATCGACCTGCCACATCTCAACGAACTTTTTGTTGCAAGTGACGATGTTGCGGTCAAGGCTCATTACTACGATGCCGTCCGCGGTAGATTCAAAGGTGGTCTCGAATAGTGAGAGAGTGTCGCGAAGCGAGTTTCTTACAGCTCGTTTTTCAGTGATATCGCGGCCGATGCCTTGAACACCGACGGGCCGGCCGTTCGCGACGATCAATCGGGTGCTGAGATCGAGCACGACCCGGCGTCCGTCCCGCGCAATGATCTCGATCTCATACGAATGTGCAGTATCGCTCTCGGCCTTTTTCGAAGACATTGTCCGGGCGGTTTCGAGGAACTCAGGTGCGACCAGATCACTTAGGTTCATCTCGAGAGCTTCCGCACGCGAATAGCCGGTTATCATCTCGCCCGCACGGTTAAGTGATGTGAAGTTGCCGTCGAGGTCGTGCGTGTAGATCAGGTCGTTCGCATTCTCAAAAAGCTCACGAAAGCGGGCTTCGCTGTTGCGGGCGGCTTCCGCTGCTCGCCGCGTCTCTTCCATGCTCCGGCGTATCGCGGTTTCCGCCTGTTTTCGTTCTGTGATGTCGCGAGCGACACCTTGGATGGCGACCGGTTCTCCGTTGTCGAGGATCACGCTGCTGTTGACCTCCAGCACGATCCGCTGCCCTGTCTTGCTAAGACATTCAAGTTCGTAGATCGTTTGGGTCGCATCGCCGCGAACCTTACGGGCCAATGCTGCACGGGCGCGGTTCACGTGTTCCGGCGCGGCAATCTGCGCTATGTTCAGTTTCAACGCTTCTTCGCGCGTGTATCCGAATATGCGTTCCGCTGCCTTATTGATCGATAAGAGGAAGCCGTCCAGATCGTTCACGTAGATAATATCGCTCGCGTTATCGAACAGATCGCGATACTGAGCCTCACTCTTTCGCAGGGCCTCTTCAGCGTTCTTGCGCTCGGAGATGTCCTGCCACATAACCATGCCGGCAAAAACATTTCCCGCATCGTCGCGAACCGGCAACAGGTCGATCTGGTACACGGCATCGTCAGTTGCCTTTTCCAGGTTTATCGATTCTCCGGCGAGCGTTCGGTCGTAGAGTGCGGCCCATTCCTCGGTAACGCCCTTATCGAAGACCTCATTTAGGGTTTTGCCCTCGATCTTTTTTCCGTTGAGTTTATGTTTAAGAAGTTGGCTCCCCTCGGCGAGCAGATATCTGTGATCTTTGTCGAAAAGCAGGACCGCAGCCTGCGGGATATTATGTGCAAGGGTCCGATAGAGCAACTCGCGGCGCTCGATCTTCTGCTCTGCGAGCCGCCTTTCAGTGATATCGACAACGACGCCTTGCCAGCATATGCGCTTGCCGTTCTTGTCGCGTATAAAGCAGCTCCTGTCCCTGATCCAGCGTATGTCGCCGTTCTTGCAAACTATGCGATATTCAAAATCAACGTCACGGCCGCGCTTCATGGCCGAACGTGTTTTTCCGAGAACGTGTTCACGATCGTCGGGATGCATCACGCGGTCCCAAATGTCCGGTTGGGTAAGCCAATCCTCGATGGGATAGCCGAATTCCTCAAAATTCGGCGACATATAAATCGCTCGATGCGGAGGCTTCGGCGTGACCGCATAGAACATTACCGGAAGGTTCTCGATAAAGCTCTCGTACATCGCCTCGGCAGGTACGGGCGGTTCCTCCGGACGCTTACCGGGGATGGTCGTCGAGTGCGATCTTTTTTCGATCTTGTCCATTTTGGATCGGAGTTTACGGTCGAAGCGTAGGGATCTCGCCGGGCTCAAATGCCCTAAACATAACGAAAATACCGGTAAGACAAGCCGCAGGAAGGTGCAGCCAAAACAAAGTATAACAAATTTGGGTACTATTTTACCAGCGTTTTATTTTTGAAGATCTGCCACAGAAAGGTTATGCCAAACATGCGAAAACGAGTAAAATCGTGTTCGATATGAAAGTAATAACAGCCGTATTCCTCGGTCTTTGTTTTGCCGGCTATGCATTCTCGCAAATGATGCCGAGCGGTGCCGATCCGGTACTTTGGAAAAAGGCTCTTCAGATACACAAACGAGCGATAGTCATCGACGGCCATAACGATATCACGTCGCCGATGGTTGATGAGGATCTCGACCTCGGTACCGATACACGCGGTAAGTTTCACCGCGACGGCGACCCGTATCACACTGACATCAAACGCCTGCGCGACGGCGGCGTAACGGGCGAGTTCTTTTCGATCTATGTGTCGGGTGCGGCATATCGCGGCGGCGGCGGTATGCGTCGGGCAATGGATCTGATCGATGCGACATATCGCGAGGTCGAACGTCACCCTGACGCGCTGTCGATGTGTACGAGAGCCGAGGACATACGCCGTGCAAAGAGGGCCGGCAAGATATGCGCCCTTATGGGTATCGAGGGCGGATATGCGATCGAAAATTCCCTCTCTGCACTGCGTGACTTTTATCGCCTCGGCATCCGCTATATGACGCTTACGCATAATGTCTCACACGATTGGGCAGACGCGCACAACGATAAACCGAAGAACAACGGCCTTTCAGACTTCGGCAAAGAGGTGGTACGCGAGATGAACCGGCTCGGGATGTTCGTTGATATCTCACACGTTTCGGAAAAAGTTATGAATGACGTGCTCGACGTCAGCACTGCGCCGATCATCGCATCGCACTCATCGGCGAGAGGCGTGAATGATCATACGCGGAACGTGTCGGATGCTGTGCTGAAGCGTGTTGCGAAGAACGGCGGCGTGATAATGATCAATTTCTATCCGTCATTCCTCGACGCGCGAACTAACCGCGAGGAAAATGAACGTGACGCTCGGCTCAAGCCGCAGCTCGAAATGTTGAGGGCGAAGTTCAAGGATGACCCGGCAGGCTTCCTCGCTGCGCAGCGAAAGCTTTATGCTGAAAATCCGATCTATATCGCACCTTACACAGTGATCGTGGATCACATCGACCACATCAAAAAGGTTACAGGTACGGTTGATAACATCGGTATCGGGAGCGATTTTGACGGCGTGCCGTTCCTTCCGGCCGGTATGCGGGGCGTTGAAGATCTGCCGCTCGTTACTTACGAGATGCTTCGCCGCGGCTATACGGAGATCGAGATCCGAAAGGTGCTCGGCGGGAATTTTCTGCGTGCGATGACGCAGATGGAAAGGGTCGCGGGTTCGCGCCGCATCTCCGGCGACGGAAGCCTGAAAAAGCTTGCGCCGCCGAAGATCGGGCAATGAACAGCGTCATTCTTCGTATTCGCCTCGGCCGGCAGTAAAGCCGCGAGGTGAGTAATTCACGCGTTGTTTCTCTAAAAGGCGGCCGTCGCTAAGACGGCCCTCGACGATCTCGTAGCCGAGCAGGGCAAAGATGCGGCCTCGGAGGAATATCGGCCGGGCATTGCCATACCAGTCAATACATGACGCGCGGCAGCCGTCATTTGTCGAGGCCGTCCGCGCCTCCAGCTCACCCATTTCATCGAAGTTTAGCCCTTTATTTCGAAGGAATATGATGGCCGCAGAGTTTTCGATAAGATGCCGGTAACCCGCGCGGCCCTGGCGGGCGATGGGCAGCCCGAGCATACCGTTGTTATCATCATCGGGCTTGTAGAAAAAGCCGTGGCTGCGAAGTTCGCCCTGCGATGCATTCGGTCGGACATACGGTGTTCGCAGCTCGGGTCGTCGCCCGAGGCGAACCGGCGAAAAGTAAAGGTCGTTCCCGTTGATGCCTACAACGACAGCGGCATTGCCGAGCGGCTCGATACGATCGACGCTGTGCTCGACATTCAGGAAGGTTACGGTCGCCGTACGCCAATTGACCGCGTAAAGAGGCGTCATCGACCGATTCCTCTGATCACTCCAGCCGTTCCCGGTTCCGTAAAGAACGTAATCGCCGACGAAGCGGTTCTGGAACGTATATCCTTCCGGTTTAGGCAGCGACCGATAGTTCTCGATGGATGCCTTGCTGCTGCCGTCCGAGAATGAGTCTGTACTGACCCGAAAGAGAGCCACATCGCCGATCGAGTATTCGCCATTCCACATTTGGTCGCCGCGTCCGTCGCTGCGAACCACAACATTGAGCTGCTCGTTATCGTTTTCAAAGAATGAGAACTGATCGACCGGTGCACCGGCGACTTGGATAGCCGAGGGAGCCGAGCCGTCAAGCGGCATTCGGTAAAGCATCGAGCGGCTGTCGGTGCGATCTCGATGGTTCTGCTCCGTTGTCCACACATAGACGGAGTTTTGCGACATATAGAATACTCGGCCTGCTCCGCCGAGGACCGCGGTCCCTTGGCAACGCATTTCACCTGATGCAAGGTCACACACCGTAACAGTGTGCAGGGCGTCCGCGGCGAGCTCGTCGTCCGGTATCGCGGGATGATATACCCTCGTCGCTGGGACAACACTGCGAAACTCACTGTCCTGAGCTCCGCTATGCCAGCGGCGGATCGCCGGGAATGAGCGCATCGGGTCATCCGAGTAACCAAGATACTGCGGCGTATAAAATACAAGCTTTGTGCCGACCAGCCGGCTGGCGTAGTTGCGCGACGAATAATAGTCGTTAGAGCGCAGATGATAGGTCGAGCGATATGCCAGCGAGCCCTGCGGCGAGATGTCGAACAAGTTGATCTCAGTGCCGCCGCGGCTGTAACTGTAACCGACCACGATGACCGTGTCGCCCGAGATCAGCATTTCATCATACCAATCGCCGCTCGGGCTGATCTTCGGCGGATACGCATTGATATTCGATACCGGGTTGAGGTCGCCGTCGCCGACCTTTACGGTGAACAAACGTCCGCGCCGAAGGATGACGAGATGATCGCCGTGAACCTTTACGATGCCGCCTTCATCGACGCCTGCTGTCTGCGTATTGGTTATTGATGTTTCGTCGTTCGTTGATCTGGAATCGGCGGAACTCTTTGATTCGGCTGCTGACATTGTGGCCGCGGGTTCGGTAATGCCCGCTCCGTCAGCGGAGTTGGCTGCGGGGAAAGAGCTGCCGCGGCGTCGAGCAGCATTCGCTTTCAACTTCGCCTTAAGTGCCTCTTCAGAACTGAAAGCCGGCATTGTCTTGCCTTCTTTCGCGGCCCTTACCGTGTTTTGTTCGCCCGTGTTCGTTAAATTTGTATCGAACTGCGAATATGCGAGTACGCCGATGCAGACGGATAAGATCACACCGGCCGTAAATATAGAACTTCTCATTGCTTTGTCGCTCTCCTGCACTTGATATGTGCGATCGGAAAAATCTCCCATCTGAGAGAAGAACGCGCGGTGGTAATTATCCTTGCAATGAAAGAACGCCCCTGACAGAGAAAGGCCGTCGTTCAAGACAGCCTTTGTCACGATCGTTGTTCCTCATCTATTAGTGGATATCGAAAGTGTGTTCAATTATGGCTACTGTTGTAACGGGAGATCCGTTACGAGTAGCGGGCTCGAACGTAAGTCCTCTTGCTGCGGCAATAGAATTTTCTGTCAATCCGTCGGGCAATGTTTGAAACGGAAATACAAAGCCGATCGTTCCATCGGACCTGAATTCCACCGCCAGCTTGATCCTGCCTGTAACAAGCCTTTCTCGGGCAGCTTCTGTGTATCGCACACGAGTTCGGTTCGTAATTCTTAACGGTGTATCGTCGCCCGGTGTCAGATCTTGGCTTCCGGCCCTGCCCTTTCTGAATGCCTTAGCTGCTTCCTTTGTGTTGCTACTGCGTAGTAACGCGGCGCCAAAATAGACCCATGCGATCTTATTATTCTTGTCAGCTGCTGTCACGGATCTAAGCGTCGCGACAGCAGCCTCATAATCCATTGATCGATATTGGGTAATGCCGGTCTCAAAAGTATCTTGAGCGAGTACGGCCCCCGTCAGGAACAACAATACGAATGAAAGAATAAATGGCTTCATACAGCGATCATACACCCGCGCCGTGACATTTCTTGAATTTCTTGCCGCTGCCGCAGTAGCACGGATCGTTCGGTTTAACCTTAGGCTGATCGCGGACGAACGGCGTATGGCGTGCGGCCTCGGCGCCGGCGGCATCTGCCGTTGCCATCGCACCGGTGAATGCCATGCCGGCGGCCTGGCGGCGTGAACGCTGCATTTCAAGCCTTTGCAGCCGCTCCATTTCCTCCTGCTCATCCTTAACGACTATTTCGAGGTTGAAGAGTGCCTTTGTGGTATTGGTGTCGATACGGTCGAGCATATCCTGGAACATATCGAATGACTGCTTCTTATACTCGACCAACGGGTCTTTTTGTCCGTAGCCAACAAGGCCGATGCCCTGCTTTACATGGTCTATCGAGAGCAGATGATCCTTCCACTGCGAATCAATGATGTTGAGCATTATGTAACGCTCGTATGCCCGAAGGCTGTCGCCGCCCGCGAGTTTTTCCTTTTCGGCATAGTTTGCCGAGGCCTTCGCCCAGATAGCGTCTTCGATCTGATCGGAGTTCATGCTCTTGAAGTCCACATGTGCATCAAGAGCGGGATCGACCGCGTAAATATTCTCGATCTCGGCCGCGTAGGTATCGACATCCCATTTGTCCGGATGGATATCATTTGCCAAAAAGCTTGCGGTTAGGTCGTGAAGCAGATCCTTGGCGACGCCTCGGTCGCCGAGCAAATATTCGCGATGTTCGGGCTCGAACATAAGCTGCCGCCGCAACCCGTAGATCGTTTCGCGCTGACGGTTCATAACGTCGTCGTATTTGAGGACGTGTTTACGCGTCTCAAAGTTGCGCGCCTCGACCGCCTTCTGTGCACGCTCGATCTGCCGCGAAACGGTCTTTGACTCGATAGCGACGCCCTTTTCCATACCGAGCCATTCCATCATCGAGCGAACCTTGTCGCCCGCAAAGATACGCATCAGGTCGTCCTCGAGTGAGAGGACGAAATGCGAACTTCCCGGATCGCCTTGACGGCCCGCACGGCCGCGAAGCTGATTGTCGATGCGGCGCGATTCATGCCTTTCGGTACCGAGAATATGCAGTCCGCCGACGGCTTGCACTGCAAGAGCCTCTTCTTTTACGACCGCTTTCGCCTTCGCCAACTCCGCCTCGAACTGTTCTTCCGTTGCCTCATCGGGATCGATCTCTTGACGTTTCAAGTACTCACGGGCAAGGAATTCCGGGTTGCCGCCGAGCAGGATATCAGTACCGCGGCCGGCCATGTTCGTTGCAATGGTAACCGCTCCCTTGCGGCCTGCCTGTGCGACGATCTCGGCCTCGCGTTCGTGGTATTTTGCGTTCAGCACGTTGTGCGGAACGCCGAGCGCCTTCAGCTTGGCCGCGACCAACTCCGAATTTTCGACCGAAACGGTACCGACAAGCACGGGCTGGCCCTTTTCATGCAGCTCCTTGATCTCCTTGACCACGGCGTCCCACTTTTCCGGCAGCGTGCGATAGATCACGTCGGGTGTGTCCTTGCGGATCATCGGCATATTTGTCGGGATCTGGACGACGTCAAGACCGTAAACCTCATTGAATTCTTCAGCCTCGGTCTCGGCAGTACCTGTCATGCCGCCGAGTTTTTCGTACATACGGAAGTAGTTCTGCAGCGTGATAGTTGCAAGGGTTTGGTTCTCACGCTCGATCTTGACGCCTTCTTTTGCTTCGACGGCCTGGTGCAGCCCGTCCGACCAACGCCGGCCCTGCATAAGGCGTCCGGTGAAGTCATCGACGATGATGACCTCACCATCCTGGACGACATAATGGTGGTCGAGCTTATAGAGCGTATGTGCCTTGAGCGCCTGTTCGACGCAATGGAGAATATCCATGTTCGACGGGTCGTAGAGGTTCGAGACACCGAGCAGGCGTTCGGCTTTGGTAACGCCTTGTTCCGTCAGCACGGCTGAATGATTCTTTTCGTCCAGCAGATAGTCACCCGTGGTTACTTTCGTTTCTTCGTCCTTATGGCCGAGTTCAAGGTGCGGAATGATCTGGTTCGCGGTGTAATACTTATCGGTCGCTTCTTCAGATGCTCCCGAAATGATGAGCGGTGTTCGTGCTTCGTCAATGAGGATCGAGTCAACTTCGTCGATGATCGCAAAATAGTGATCGGGCTGTACGAGCGATTCTACATCGAACTTCATGTTGTCGCGCAGATAATCAAAGCCGAATTCGTTGTTCGTGCCGTAGGTGATCGCGCACGCATAAGCGTCCTTACGTGCGACGTCATCCATATCATTCTGGATGCAGCCGACATCGAGGCCGAGGAATTTGTGGATGCGGCCCATCCATTCGGCGTCGCGGCTCGCGAGATAATCATTCACCGTAACAACGTGAACGCCGCGGCCTGTGAGGCCGTTCAAATACGAGGGAAGTGTGGCAACGAGCGTTTTACCTTCACCCGTACGCATCTCGGCGATGCGGCCTTGGTGCAGGGCGATGCCGCCGATGAGCTGAACATCGAAATGCCGCATTCCGGTAACGCGTTTTGATGCCTCGCGAACGGTAGCGAATGACTCGGGCAGAAGCTGATCGAGTATATCCTGCTCTGCCTTTCGTCGTTCGTCCTTATCGTCGATACCTTCGATGTGTTTTGCGATCATCTCTTTGAACTTCGGCGTCTGTGCTTTCAGTTCGTCGTCGCTCATCGCTAGAAATCGCGGTTCGAGCGAATTGATCTCGGCGACCGTCGTCTTAACTTTCTTAAGGAATACATCGCTCGATGATCCGAAAACCTTCTTAACCAATTTATCTGCGAAACTGTTTACAGCCATAAGAACCTCATTCGTAAATTTCCGTGGTCTGCGTTCGTGTTAAGGCGACAGACTCGGGTATGCTGATATTTTTTTGGAAATGGCGAGGTGAAAAAGAGATTTCTCGCCGCTGCTATGCCTTGGCGGTAAGCAGGGCGTCGAGGTCGGAACGGGCAAGGCGCGTAACGAGAATAACAGCAACGTCATCGACCTCGGATGTGGTCTTTTCTGCGAGTATCTGCGGGCCGCTTACGATCCGTGCGGATGTTCGGTTGGCAACCGCTGCGGAAATTATTGCACCGAGCTGCCCGGCAGCCGTCGGATCGTTAGCGCGAACCTTTGCCGTAAAAGTTATGAGCGAGCCGTCGGTTTGAAGCCGGACATCAACGCCCTCGCGCCAATCAGCATACTTTGTGCCCGCGTTCGCGGCCACTTTTTGCTCGATCAGCTCCTTGGCTATGGCAACGCCCGCACGATTAAATTGGATCCGCGGAGCATCACCGATATTTGCAGAATAAAAGCCAAGGTAAGAGTCGCTTTCATCGGACTCGCAGATCCCAAAGCCTTCGATCGCAAGGTCATTATTTGCGGTCCAATCGAATTTCTTCTCTTTTGCGAGTCCGTCGAGGTTGCGGATGAGCGTAAACACCTCGTCGAGGAAGTCCGCGGCGTCATCGGGTTTGTTGTCAAGTTCGTCCTTGAACTCGATCTCGTCCTTTACATCGAACTGCTTTGTAAGAGCGGCCTGCCCCAGCGCCTGCGGTGCCCCGCCCGCAAGCAGCAGGCCGAGATATACGCCGAGCGTTACGATGGTGAGAAGCGAGTTGTTCTTATTTAGGCTCAAGCTTATTTACGTGCCGTGTTATTCGCTAATTTTCCGGTTGTTGTGCTGCCATCGGGCTGTCCGGGCGAAGGCTTTGGCGAGGCCTTCTGCTCGGCAAGCTTTCGTTGGATCATCTCGGTAAATATCTGTTTCGGAAGCTGAAAGTTGACGAAGAATGTTTTCTTATCAGCACCGGGTTGGGCGGCTTGCAGGAAAATCTTCTCATCATTGTCAACCGCAAAACTTTGAGCTCCTGTCAGCAGGCCTCGAAGCCCGTTTGCCGCCATATTTGCGGAGTTCTCATCCGGCTGATCCGCTGTGATACGCGCGACCACGCCGGAATCCGATTGCTCAAGCATTATAACAACATTTTTCGAGCTCAACGCCGAAAGGTAGCCGAACCAGCCCGAGTCCGTAAAGGCAATGATCGCGTCCTGGGCGAATTTCAGCATCTTGGGGTCGCCCGCCGTTTGGCCGTTCTCAAGCACTAATCGCGGCTCTTTCAGGATGGTCGTCTTTCCGTCCTTTCCCAGCCCGAGCGTGCCTTTCATCGTTATCTTGAAAGGCGTATTGAGGTCAACCTGTTTTGCGTCGATCTGCTTTAACGCCTGCTCGGCAAATTCGCGGGTCGGCCGCTTGTTGAGATAGACGCCAAAGCGATCCTGCGTCGGCTCATCCGCCGCCGGCGACGGTTTCGGCGTAGATGCAGGATTTTGACCTACGGTTCCGTTGTTCGTCGGGTCGTCCGATGTCGGATCGTTCGGCTTGATGCCGCCTTCCGGAACTCCTTTGCGTCCCTTCGTATTCTTCGCGATCGGGTTTGACCCACCAGCAGTGGCGTCGTCAATGCCATTGGGCAGCTTGCTTTCATCGATCACATTTCGGTTCTTTTTGGGGATGTTCGGCTTAGTGTCGAACAGCGTAGAACCGGATGTGGCCGGAGCGGTCTGCGGAACACCTATCGGGATGCCGGGAGCGATCTCTCCCGGCTTTGTTGCAGCCAATTCACCGGTTGCAGGGTCAACGGTAAATTGCTCAGGATTCGCGATCTGAAAGTAGCCCTCGGGATATTCCAGTTTCGACGTATCGACATTTGTCAGGTCAACGTAAGTGATATCCGCATCGGCTAGCTCGGTCTTTTCGTAATCCTGATCGACCATTTGTCGATCGGTGCCGAAGAGAAGCGTTCCGACATAGACGGTATCAAGCACACGACAGACATTTCCGACAAGCGGACTGTCGCAGCCCTTCATCGTCAAAATGGAGGTCTGAGCAAAGACGAGCAGGGCGAGTATGTTGGCAAGCGCCGAAATGCCGATGATCTTATAGATCCTCGGCCCTAGCTGCCAGCCCTTCAGCTCGTAATCGTTGAATAAACCGCCGCTTTGAGCCTCATTGACGACAGGCTGCTCGATGGGGGACGGCTGTTCAAATAAAGATGATTCAAACATATAGTTCGCGTCTCCGGCCTTTCGCTTCTTAGACGCAAGAACCCCGCTCAATGGTTGCGAGGCAACTTACTATCATAACATCGTTTTTCAACGGCGAAAAGGATTAGACTTCGTTCCATACAGGCAATAAACTATGCGAATGCCTCGTTTCGACCGGCGGTACAAGGGCCGACGCCCCAACCGCCGCCAAAACAAAGAACGAACTGATAAACGCCGGCTTGCACGCGAAAGTTCTGTGGAACTTGAGCCGCCGCTTTCACCGGCACGCCATCAAGCGGTCGAACGCCTGCTGTCGGGCATCGGAGTTCCCGCCCCGACGCCGTTCGTTGCCGATAGATTCCAGATCGAGGCACTTGCGGCGATCGAAGAGAACGACGTGCTTGTAACCGCTCCGACAGGCAGCGGAAAGACATGGATCGCACGTGAAGAGATACGCCGGCTGCTCGAAATGGGAAAGCGCGCTTGGTACACCACGCCGCTAAAAGCTCTTACCAACTCGAAATACAGCGAATTTTCCGATGCCTTCGGTGCCGGGAACGTCGGCATTTTGACGGGCGACAGGAAAGAGAATACCGACGCTCCGCTGATAGTAGGCACTACTGAGATCTATAGAAATCAGCTTTTTGACGCGTTGCGGGGCGGCTTCGATGTACGCACCGACCTTGTGATACTCGATGAGGCCCATTATTTGGCCGATAATGAGCGTGGCCACGTTTGGGAAGAGGCGATCATACTTTCGCCTCCGCGGATCAGACTTCTGCTCTTGTCGGCAACGATTGGAAAGCCGCAGGATCTGGCAAGCTGGATCGAAGATGTGCGCGGGAGCACGGTGCGAGTTATTACAGCGGGCCCGCGGCCCGTTGAGCTTAGGGCTGCCTATTTATCAGGCGGCCTTCAATTATATCCGCTTCTCAGGCCCGACGGCAGCTTTGACAGTTCTCTTGAACGCCTCGCGGCCAAGAGGCAGCATGGCCAAAGACGCCGGTAACGAAGGCTACTTCAGTGTTGCGACAAGCCGATCGACATCTGCCTGCGGCACTTTCAGATCTATGCTCACATCCGTATCGCGAAGCGTTATCTTGGCATTCTCGACGAGCCGTGCGTAAACCTGCTGATCGGCCCGCTTCGAGTTCTTCAAAAGCTGTTTACCGAGGAATTGCAGTCCCAAGAGCGTGTCCGAGAGATCTTTTGCACGTGCGGCGTCTGACGTTCGTGCTTGGATCGAAAGTGCGGCTCCTGTCGGTATAACATCGATCCAACTGCTAAGGTACCTTATGGAATCGATATTCTTGGCAAATTCGTCCGTATCCATTTTCAGCGTTGAGGACATGCCGTCGGGTAGGCGAAACGCGGCACTAAAGACCGCGGCCTCGCGTGCGGACAAAAGCGAAGTGATATCGGATGAGAGCGCAGATGACCGTTCGAGCGTTGCCTTGACCAAATTGGGCGAGCCGAATACCAGCGTGCCGCCGTCCCATTCGGAAAATGCGATCTCATTCAACATTTCACTGTCCACCTTGCCCGCAACCGCATCTGCCGCAGCAGGGCCGTTCGCCGGCTTGGCTGCGGCCTTGATCGCTTTTGTGTCGATAATGTAAACCGTCCGTTCGCCAATGGTTTCCGTGCGATATTTGCCGTCAGATGCGAGCTTGACGACACCGATCATTGCAGCTGCCGAAAGTTCTCCGCGCGCAATAGCGACGAGGTCGATCCGGAATTTATCCTTTCCGTCGGGTTTTATGTTTGCCGCCGCTGCGATGTTATCGAACTTGCGGAGGTCGATGCCCGTTTTGCTCTCGATCTCGCGAACATGGCCGAGCAGTTTTGCAAACATCTTCTGGTTGGCAGACAGGAGCTGCGGAAGAGCGCTGTTGAAGAAGCGCTTCACGTCGATCGTAGCCGCGCCATCTGCCGCGGGAAGCAGTGCAACGAGGTCGGCGGCCTGCTTTTGCTTTGCAGGCCGACGTTTGTCCGGGCCGGCAAGAACAGCCGAATTCAGCAAAAATCCACAAAGTATCAACGCCGCAAATATTCTTGATCTCATAGTATTGGTCATTTCGACGATCATTAGGATAACAGATGCTGCAAGCAGCGTGAAAGGTTTGCTTTGATTCGCATCGCACCGATACTCGATCACTTGTAATGCAAACAGCGGCCGGTCAATTCCGATGTGGTTGAGTGCGCAAGATTTGCCGAAAATGCAGGTGTTTTTGCAGTTACTACAAATTTATTCGCCAAAAGTGCGTGCTGCCCGGCGTTCGCTGAGATAAAAATGCCAAAGAAGCCGCGCGGCGACGCTTCGATAGGGCGACCATTGTTCGGCGATCTCGGCGAACGTGTTCGAAGACGGCCGTTCGTCGAGCGCGCGGAGCCGCCGGTAGGCTTCGTGGAGGGCAATGTCGCCGCGCGGCATCACATCCGGCCGAAGCATCGCCATCAAAAGGTAAATATCGCTTGTCCATTCACCGACGCCTTTGAGTTTTACAAGCTCAGCCTTCACCGCGTGATCCGGCAAAGCCTCCAAGGCATCCAGATCGATCCGCCGGTCGATCAGCGCCTGCGACAAATGCCGTGCATACGCCGTCTTCTGCCGGCTGAAACCGATGCGCTTCATGGTGATGTCGTCAAGAGTAAGGAGCGTTTCGGGCGTGAGCCGCCCGATGTGAGCCACGAGTTTATCAAAGCAGGCCTTTGCCGAGGCAAGCGACACTTGCTGCTCAAGGATGATCTGAAGGAGCGTTGCAAAACCCTGCTCACGGCCCCAAAGCGGAGGCTGCCCATAGAGAATAAGTACTTTGCGGAAGATCGTATGCTTTTTAGCAAGATACTCCGCCATCTCCGGCAGATGTGCTTCGGTAACGAGTGTTTGCGTCACTTTAGTTCGATATCCTGCATCGAAAGCGGGTCGTTGAGCGGCTCCATATGTGTAAAGACGTTCGAGCCGGGTACCGCAATATGTATGTCATCGACGATCTGCTCAAGGAAGTGGTGCCCAAACTGTACGGTCCAATCATCAGGTACGAGAATGTGTACCGTAACGAATGCTCGTGTGCCCGACCGCCGCGTTCGCAGCGCGTGATAATCAATGCCGTGCGACGCCTTGAAGCCGTCGAGGATGCTGACGATCTTTGCGTGATCTTCGGGCGGCACTGCGGCGTCCATCAGGCCGGTCGCTGCGTGGCTGACGACCTCGTAGCCCGTCCGAAGAATATTGACCGCAACTATCAACGCGATCAGCGGGTCGAGTATCAGCCAGCCCGTTATGCCGACCGCAAATACAGCCACAATAACGCCTGCGGACGTGTAAACATCGGTCATCAGATGCTTGCCGTCAGCTTCGAGTGTTACCGAGCGATGCTTGCGGCCTTCACGGATGAGCAGTTGGCCGACGATGAGATTCAAGATTGATGCGATGAAAGAGATGACGAGGCCGAGCGAGATGTTCTCGATCGGCTGCGGAGCGAGCATTCGTCCTATGGCCGCCCATGCGATGCTGAGCGCCGCCATTCCGATCAGTGAGCCTTCGAGTGCTCCGGAAAAATACTCCGCCTTTGTGTGGCCATAGGGATGGCCGTCATCAGCCGGCCGGCCCGCGATCGTCAGCATCCAAAGTGCGAAAACCGCAGCAACAAGATTGATGACCGATTCGAGAGCGTCCGACAAAAGGCCGATCGATCCCGTCAGCACATATGCTGCCGCCTTTAATGAGATGGTCGCAATAGCGGTTGCTATTGAAAGCCATGCCAATCGGGTCAGACGTTTGTTCTGCATTTGCCTATCGTCATCGAGCCTCGGAGCAGGCTGCTCATTCCATTGTATCGTTTTTGTTTTTCTGTTTCGTCGGACAGAGTTTACTTATTTCAGCGACGGCATTTGGGTTTTCGAGCGACGAAAGGTCGCCCGCATCCTGACCGAGGAATGCCGAACGAATAACACGCCGCATCACTTTTGCGTTTCGCGTCTTCGGCAGGGCAGCGACGAAATGTATCTCCGAGGGGGCAAGCGGTTTGCCAATTTCCTTTGCTACCAATGCTTTAAGCTCGGCTTGGAGTTCATCGCCGATCGGAAGGTCGCTTTGCCGTACAACGAACGCCACCATTGCGGTGCCTTTGACCTCGTCCGGCACGCCGATAACTGCCGCTTCGACGACGCCGTCGTACGATACAAGGATACTCTCGACCTCGGCCGGGCCGACACGCTTTCCGGCAACCTTGAGCGTGTCGTCGCTGCGTCCGAGTATGTACCAGCTTCCGTCCTCATCCTGCATCGCCCAGTCGCCGTGCACCCAGATATTCTCAAATCTTGCCCAATATGCTTCGTGATATCGCTCAGCGTCCTGCCAAAATCCGCGAGCCATACCGATCCACGGCTGCTTTATCACGAGTTCGCCAACTTGTCCGCGTTCGACCGGCTTACCGTCTTCGCCGAAAATATCAACATCCATACCCGGACACGGAGCGGAAAATGAGCACGGCTTGATCGGCAAAAGCGGATTTCCCATCAGAATGCCGCCCGCGATCTCGGTGCCGCCGCTGTAGTTGATGATCGGCAGCTTTGAGTTGCCGACCTTTTCAAAGAGCCACCACCAAGGATCGGGATTCCACGGTTCGCCCGTCGAAGCTAGGATGCGAAGCGAAGAAAGATCGTACCGCGACGGAGCGGGGACACTCTTGCCCCCATCGGCGATTCCTCCGCCGAGATCTTCTGTTCGCGTCGAAGCGATGCTCATGGGGACAGAAGTGTTCCCACTCCTGTACGCCCACGCACTCGAGAAACGGAAATTCTCTATTTTGTCGCTTAGTTTGGAAATTACCGGATTGTTTTCGATGTAGCTAAGGGTTTTGGAATAGTGCTTGCCGTCGCGAATATATCGGTCAAAATAGTCCGGTTGCCAGAGCGTACCTTCGCGGTCTAGTAACTGATTGATACGTCGGGCGGAGATGCCCTTTATCCGCTTGATTAGACCTGCAAGGTCGTGACCGGGCAACATTCTCACCAAAATATGAACGTGATTCGGCATCACAACCCAAGCTTTTAGATCGCAGGATGAGCCGTGCTCATTCAAGAGAAGCTCTTCGAAAATGGCTGCGGCCCGGGGATCTTTAAGTATGCATTCGCCGGCGCCTTGATCGAGATATTCTTCGACGCGCTGCCGATAAGCATCTGAGTCGTCCGAGAGTTTCTCGTTCTCCAGTTGAAGTTTTAGCCTCTCAAGTGCCGGCTGCGGCAGCGAATCTCCGAGTCTGAATGTTACAAATTGAATGACCTCACCGTCGAAATGCGGTAGTTTGTGTGAGCGATACCAGCCTCTCCGTGACAGAGCGGGGACACTCTTGTCCTCATCGGCGGTTCCTCCGCCGAGATCTTCTGTTCGCGTCGAAGCGACGCTCATGGGGACAGGAGTGTCCCCGCTCCGCGCGAGCGAACGTACTAGTGTTGGCGAAATGCCGAGCACCTCGACCTTGTGATCTGCACAAAATTTCCACATACGGTCCGCGGTCGGATAGTCCGGTGCGCCGTCGTAGATGCAGATCGTTGCGCCATTAATGAGAGCGCCGTAGATCAGCCACGGCCCCATCATCCAGCCTAGGTCGGTGTACCAGCAAATGCGAGTGCCTTTGCCGACGTCGGTGCCGAACGCCATATCCTGCGCCGCCTTGATCGGGAAACTCGCATGCGTGTGAGCAATGCCCTTCGGCTTGCCGGTCGTGCCCGAGGTGTAAAGAATGATCAGCGGATCCTCGGCGGCGGTCGGCTCGGTCCTTGCGTTATCTGCTCCTCCAGAAATGAGTTGGTCAAATGAACACCAAGTTTCCCCTTTCAATTCCGCGGGTGTGCGGCCGTTCGCTTCTGCCGTTCGGACAAGAAAGATGTTTTTTATCGTCGGCACTTCGTCGATAGCTTGTTCGGCTGTTGTGAGTGCATCGACCCATTTGCCGCGCCGCGAAAATCCTTCGCTGATGAAGATCGCAGCGGCCCCGACGGCGTTCATACGGCTGGCGATCGCTTCGATGCCATAGCCCGAAAAGACCGGTACCGCGATCGCACCGATGCGGTTTATCGCGAGCAATGCGGCAACTGTTTCGGGAAGCATCGGCAGGTGGATCCCGATCGCATCACCTTTCTTAAGGCCCTTTGCCCGCATTCCTGCCGCGCAGCTCTCTGTCATAGCAAGCAGTTCGCCGTAAGATAATTCGCGAGTGTGTCCGTCCTCGGCTTCCGAAATCACCGCCGGTTCGTCCTTCATCTCATCCGTCTGCCATCGGTCGAGGCACATTTCGGTGATGTTAAGCCCGGCGGTCGGAACGCGGACGGGAGTGTCCGCGTTCCGTGAGAACCAGCGCGGCATTTCGATGCCGTTCGAAATGTCGAGGAGTTTGTCGTACGGCGGGTCGAACTTGATATCGAGGAATTTCAGCACGTCTTCGGTAAACCTTTCGACATTGTTGATCGAGTATTGATAAAGGTCGTCCCAAGTTGAGACACCTACTTGACGCATAAATCGCATCAAGCGCGAACGCTCTGTAACATCCTCGGTCGGTATCCACGCAACAGCCTGCTGCTCCGGTTTTTCGATATCTTGCATCTTAAAGATTAGTTTAATTGCGAGCCGCAGTTTCTTGAAGTTGAAATGCGGCATCATCTTCATCACGGCAGCGAAAAATTCACGGGAATGATGATCTTGGGTTGACAGCGCTCCGCACTGTGTTCTAACTTACTCAAAGCGGACGGATGGCCGACCGTGAATTGAAAAACTTACAAAGTGGCGATTTAAGGCAACTTGCTCCACTTAAAAACACTGCTAAAGCGTCTCGGCGACCATAAACCGCCGCCGACAAACGGAAGACTTTTATTAAAGCTCTCGTGCGACTTGGCACGAGGGCTTTTTTCGTTTTTGACCGAAGTTGCCGATAAAACCAATAGGAGAGAAATGGAAATGTCAGAAAACAACTTCGGCTTCAATACATTAGCGATACACGGCGGACAAGAGATCGACCCTGCGACGAATTCACGCGCCGTGCCAATTTATCAAACGACGTCGTATGCGTTCAACGACGCGGATCATGCAGCACGCCTCTTTGCACTGAAAGAGTTCGGCAACATCTACACGCGCCTTATGAACCCTACGACCGATGTGCTTGAAAAGCGCGTGGCGGCACTCGAAGGCGGCGTTGCGGCGCTTGCGACCGCAAGCGGACAGGCTGCAGAAACGCTGGCGATAATAACGCTTGCCGGAGCCGGCGACGAGATCGTTTCAACCACGTCGCTCTACGGCGGCACTTACAACCTCTTTCATCACACACTGCCGCGTCTCGGGATCAAGGTTCGCCTTGTTGACGGGGCCGACTATGAAGGCATAGAGGCGGCGATCGGTGAGCGGACGAAGGCGATATACACCGAAACGGTCGGTAATCCGAAGCTCGATGTGATCGACATCGAGCGGCTTGCTGAGATCGCTCACCGCAACGGGCTGCCGCTCATTATCGACAACACGATCCCGTCACCGGTTCTCTGCAATCCGATAAAATGGGGAGCGGATATTGTCCTTCATTCTGCGACAAAGTACATTGGCGGACACGGGACGACGATCGGCGGCGTGATAGTCGATGCCGGCAAGTTCGATTGGGCGGCCGGCGGCCGCTTTGCGGAGTTCAACGAGCCTGATCCGAGCTACCACGGCATATCGTACACCGAGGCTTTCGGGCCGCTGGCGTTCATCATAAAGGCACGTGTTCAGGGCCTCCGCGATACCGGTGCGGCGCTCTCGCCGTTCTCGTCGTGGCAGCTCTTGCAGGGGGCTGAAACGTTGCCGCTTCGTGTGGAGCGCCACAGCGAGAACGCACTTGCGGTCGCAGAATTCCTCGACGGGCATTCGCTTGTCGAATGGGTGAACTACCCTAAGCTGCCGTCGAGCAAATTCTACAAACTCGCCGAAAAGTACCTGCCCGATGGAGCCAGTTCGATAGTTACGTTCGGCATCAAGGGCGGTGCCGAAGCGGGCAAGCGGTTCATTAACTCGGTCAAGCTCTTCTCGCTGCTCGCAAATATCGGTGATGCGAAATCGCTCGTCATCCATCCCGCATCGACGACGCATCAGCAGTTGACTGCCGAAGAGCAAGTCTCGACCGGTGTTTCACCCGAACTGATACGGCTTTCAGTCGGGATCGAAGATATTGCCGACATCATAGCTGATCTCGACACTGCTTTGTCATCGTCCGCGGCGTCAGCGACGGCGGCCTTGGCATAAGTGTCGTCAGATATGACAGGGCGGTGCGGTGCTTGCTTGCAAATACATCGCCCGCTCTGTCAAAGGAGGTGAAAATGATCGAATTCGATCACACGATAGACGAACCGTTCGAGCTGGAGTCAGGCGCTGTGCTCAATGCCGTCAAGTTGCGATGCACGATCTACGGCGAACTGAACGCTGAACGCTCAAATGCGGTGCTTGTGTTCCATGCTCTTACCGGTTCCTCGCGGATCGGCGAATGGTGGAACGGAACGATCGGCAGGCAGAAGGTGCTCGACACGTCGAAGAATGCATTCATTTGCGTGAATTATCTCGGCTCATGCTATGGCTCGACAAGCGCCCGACAGCTAAAGGAACAGGACGAACACAACATAACGCCGCTCGTTACCCTTCGCGATATGGTGCGTGCGAACGGCCATCTTTTCCGCAGCTTGGGTGTCAAAAGGTTCAAGGCCGTAATAGGCGGCAGCGTCGGCGGAATGCTTGCACTTCAGCACGCGTCGGAATTTCCCGATTCCGTCGAGCACGCGATCTCGATCGCTGCCACACCGTTATCCGCAATGGGGCTGGCGCTCAATCACATTCAGCGGCAGGCCGTTACGGCGGGCGATCTCGCGCTTGCGCGGCAGGTTGCGATCGTTTCGTACAAGTCGCATCAGCAGTTCGATGCACGCCACGGGCGAAAGCCGAACCGCAACGGCGAAGACCCGCATCAGCACGGCGGCAGGTTCGATATCGGCGGATATCTGGATCATCAGGGCGAAGTGTTCCTGCAGCGGTTCGAGCCGGGATCGTACGAGCTGATCTTGAAGGCAATGGACCTTTTTGACCTTGCCGACCGCGACATTGAGCGTATTCGGGCAAAGGTTTCGCTTGTCGGCATTTCATCCGATCAGTTATTTCCGGCGTCCGATGTGCGAGCTCTTTGCGGCCGCCTCGCGGATTCCGGTGTCAAGGCACGTTATTACGAGATGCGTTCTGACGACGGGCACGATGCCTTCCTAAGCGACACGTATGAGACGGCACGCGTCCTGCGCGAGGTCCTCGGCGGACAAGCACGCAGTGCGGCCGCACATTTTCTTTCCTATCGGCACGCAAAGCAGATAGCCAAAACTCTTGCAAAAGTTGAATTATGAAGAATGAAAAATTAGAACAGAAACTGCCGTTCTGCCTCTTTTCGGGCAGAACGGCTGTAGTTACCGGAGCATCACGAGGCATCGGCCGGGCAACTGCCATACGTCTTGCTGAGGCAGGAGCTAACGTTATCGTTAACTATCTTACAAACGACCTTGAGGCGGACGCGGTCGTTCGTGAATGTCTTTCATTCGGCGTAAAAGCTCTCGCATTCAAGGCGGATGTTGCCGTCCCGGACGAAGCAGAGCGCCTTGCAAAGGCAGCTGTCGAGAATTTCGGCCATCTCGATATAGTCATTGCGAACGCGGGTATTTGGGAAGGCGAACCCATCGAAACAATGTCTGAAGAGCTTTGGGACCGCGTGATAGACACGAATCTAAAAGGCACTTGGACGATATGCCGTGCCGCCGTGCCATATTTTCGCTCTAACGGCGGCGGCTCGATCGTGATCGTTTCTTCCACGGCCGGACAGCGCGGCGAAGCAGGGTATTCGAATTATGCAGCATCGAAGGGCGGCCAGATCGCGTTCACCAAAGCCTTGTCGAATGAGCTTGCTCCGCGGATCCGAGTCAATGCCGTCGCGCCTGGATGGGTCGATACGAATCTGAACGACCCTGTCTTTATCGATGCGGAGTTTCGCGAGCGCGTCATCGACGGCATTCCGCTTAACCGTGTCGCAACTGCCGACGACGTTGCTCTTTCGATCGTATTTTTGGCGTCAGATTGGGCAAGGCACGTTACAGGTGAGGTGCTGAATGTCAACGGCGGTGCGGTCCTGTGCGGCTAATATCTCGATGTCGTAAACGATACTCGCGGGCGTGGCCGGATCACTGCTCCCGCCCGCGGGCTTTCACAGTTTTTTCGGAAAGCTGCTTTGTGTTTTAATCTCAGATGAGCAAAGTGAGCGAGCGAACGGATCTGACAGTGATGAAATTCGGCGGAACGTCGGTCGGCGATGTTGCCGCCTTCGCGCGCGTACATACGGTCGTTTCGACTCAGTTGGAGCGGCAGCCCATCGTTGTCGTATCGGCGATGACCAAGGTTACGGACGCCCTGCTCGACGCTTTCGACATAGCCAAACGCGGTGACCATACGGCGGCGTTCGCATCGCTCGAACCGCATTTTCAGCGGCATATCGAAGTCGCAAAGCACTATATCCGGCCGGAGAACGCGGATACCTTCGATACCGAACTGCAATACGCGCGGAGCGAGTTGAATGATCTTTTGATACGTGTCGAGCGTCGCAGCTTGCCGCTATCGATGCTTAAAGACGCCATCGTCAGCTATGGCGAGCAGCTCTCATCGAGGCTGCTTGCCGAGGTATTGAGGTCGCGCGGTATTGCCGCACGGCAGGTCGATTCGCGGCGTTTGATCGTTACTGATGACGAATTCGGAGCGGCTCAGCCGCTCATTTTTGAGACAAATGAGCTGATCCGCCTTGAGCTGCTCCCTTTGATCAAGGGCGGCGAAGTGCCCGTGATGGGAGGCTTTATTGCTGCGAACAAAGCGGGCGAGACGACGACGCTCGGACGTGGCGGTTCAGACTATACGGCGGCTATAGTTGCCGCTGCACTTGCTGCGCAGGAATTACAGATATGGACGGATGTAACGGGTGTTATGACCTGTGATCCGCGTATATGCGGCGACGCTCACACAGTGCCGATCCTCAGCTACGAAGAAGCGGCAGAACTTGCGTATTTCGGTGCGAAAGTGCTCCACCCGAAGACGATCAAGCCGGCGGTTGATAACGCCATTCCGGTGCGTGTCTGCAACACATCCGAGCCGAACGAGACGGGCACGATGGTAGTTGCGAGCTCGGCCGAAACACCGAACAAGATCAAGTCGATCGCGCATAAGAAGAACATAACGATCCTCCGCGTTTCGTCCGCACGGATGCTCGGCAGCTACGGCTTTATGAGCGCTGTTTTCCAAGTGTTCGAGCGCTTCAGGACGGTGATCGACGTCATTTCGACATCGGAGGTTTCGATCGCACTTACGCTCGACAACACGACCGAACTCGATAAGATCGTTACCGAACTCGAGCGCCTCGGCGAGGTCGAGGTCGAAGGCGGCTATGCCGTCATTTGCGTTGTCGGCGAGGGGCTTCGTGCCTCGACGGGGCTTGCATCAAAGATCTTTACGACCATAAAGGACGTCAACATCGCTCTTGTCTCGCACGGTGCGTCCGCTGTCAATCTAACGTTCGTTGTCCGCGAATCCGACGCCGCCGACGTGATAAAGAAACTGCATAAGGAGTTTTTCTAATGTGGTAATATCGGGACTGGAGATTTGGTTATGTCAGTAACAGTTGAAATTGCCAACACTGAGAATCTGCAAAGGATCAGGGATATATTCAAAACAAAGAACAATGCGGAAGCTATCGAGCGTTTGATGGAGAAGGTCATTCGAGATCATGAACCAAAAATAACCGGGCCTAAGGAAGATACCGAGCTTCCTGAAGAGTTTTGGGAGGACCTGTTTTCCTCGCCGTCGTTGCCGAAAGGATCGGCGATAAAGGCTGTTCTTGACGAAAGAGAAGAGGCCCCTTACTAATGCCTTTTTTTGACACCAGTGCCTTGGTGCCGCTTTGTGTTAACGAATCTGCTTCGTCTGCTGCCGGACGAATTTGGAAGAGCTCGTCCGGCCAAATTATATGGTGTGAGACGCCGGTGGAGCTGGAGTCGGCTATTGCTCGGTTATTGCGGACGAACCAGCTTGATATGGTTGAATTTAACAGAGCCAAAAAACGACTGGGGAATCTTGAGACAAAGTGGGAGATCATCGAGCACGACCATCGCATCATTCAACTCGCCCGAACCTTTCCGTTTCAATACGGATTAAAAGCCGCAGACAGCCTGCAACTTGCCGCCGCTCTGGTGTGGTGTAATGAGCATCCTAAAAATAGAGACTTCGTTTCGGCTGATGCAGGGCTTCTCAAAGCTGCGGGATCGGCTGGGTTTACGGTTCATGGATTGGGATGAAAGACGAATATTACACTTTGATAGCGACTGAGCCTGAATCAGCATTCGAGCCGATTCGTGGTCAACTTTTGAATAGTGTAACGGTGGGTAAGCGTGATGACGTTGTTCGGCCGGTGGCGGATGGAAGTCTTTGTGGCCCGCGGAATCAAGGCAAACCGCTCAAACACATATTACTGGGTACACGGCATTAGAGCTGTAACCTTGATGATCTGTCTCAATCGCCGCTTGATGTTTTTCGCAGAGTGACGGATGCCGAGTTGCTTGGGGGCAGCGAACTGGCTCTAGACGCCGAAAAAAATTGCTACTGGGTATTGCTGTTTAGACCTGACGATAAGCGTAGAGATTTGGCAGAAATATCCAATTCGACCAAAGAGGTTCACGGAAACGTAAATTACATCAATCCGGTGTATAAATGACGCTATTCGAACTCACAAAATTCCTGATGAACATTCCGTCCGTTTCCGGTGAAGAGGAAGCGGTCGGGTTTTTCTTGCGCGATCATCTGGCGGGTTTGGGTTGGACGGTCGAAGTTCAAGAAGTTGCTCCGGGACAGAACAATGTTATCGCAACTTTGAACGAAACGCCGCGGGTTTGGATTTCGACGCACATGGACACGGTGCCGCCGTATATTCCGCCGACCGAGGATGAGGAGAAGATATACGGCCGCGGGGCGTGTGATGCGAAAGGGATAATCGCGGCGCAGATAACGGCGGCGGAGCGTCTTCGAGCCGAGGGAATTACGGACATCGGCTTGCTGTTCACGGTCGAGGAAGAGCGTGCATCGACGGGAGCGAAGGCCGCAAATATGCATCCGCTCGCCGCAAAGTGCGAATATCTGATAAACGGCGAGCCGACGGATAACGACCTTGCGATCGGCTCAAAAGGAACCTTCCGACTGATGATAAGAACGACGGGCAAAGCCGCGCATTCGGCGTATCCGGAAGAGGGTGAGTCGGCGATCGAGAAGCTTCTTGACATTCTCGAAGACGTTCGGCACACGCGGCTGCCGAACGATGAATTTTTCGGTGAGACTACGGTAAATATCGGGACGATCGAGGGCGGAATGGCGTTGAATGTAATTCCGCCGAACGCGGAAGCGGGCCTCGCGATACGGCTCACGACAAAACGCGAACCGATCGAGGACGCGATAAGGAGCGTCGTTCGCGGTCGCGGCGAGATTGAAGTGTTGTCAGCATCAGAGCCTGTGAAGATGCTTGCTGTCGCGGGCTTCGAGCAAAAGGTCGTGCGGTTCACGACCGATATTCCGTATTTGACGAACTGGGGCAAGCCGCTGCTTATCGGCCCCGGCTCGATCCTTGTCGCGCACACGAAGGACGAGTTCGTGCTTAAGAAAGACCTTGAAACAGCGGTCGAGTTGTACATTGACCTCGTAAAGAGTTTACTAACCACATAGGAACATAGGGCACATAGCAAAGAAGAAAAAACTATGTCTTCTATGTTCCTATGTGGCTCAAGCGTATGACGAAGAAGTATCTGGATAAATTGACATATGACGTGATCGGGGCGGCGATCGAGGTACATAAGTCAATCGGTCCGGGGCTTATCGAAAGTGTTTATCACGAGTGTCTTAAGCATGAGTTAAATGATAGGAAAATTGCCTTTCAGACAGAACTCGTTGTGCCCGTTCGTTTTAAGGAAATGGTTTTAGATACTGAGTTGCGTTGCGACCTTTTCATTGAGAATATTTTGGCGGTTGAACTCAAAGCAGTTTCGACACTTGCTCCTATTCACGAAGCTCAGCTCTTGACCTAAATGAAGCTATTGAGTGCTCCAAAAGGGATCTTGATAAATTTCAATTGTGTGAATTTGTTTCGGGACGGGCAGAAAACATTTGTCAATGAACTGTACCGAAACCTATCGGAGAGTTAGAACCACATATGGGCATAGGGTACATAGTTTTTTTCCGTTCTATGTGTTCTATGTTCCTATGTGGTTAAAATATTTATGAAACTAGCACTTATCGGCCACGGTGCCATGGGCAAGCTCGTCGAACGGCTTGCCGTCGAAGGCGGTGATGAGATCGTCGCTGTTATCGCCGACGGTGAAGCCGCGTTGTCGGCGGCGGCTTTGGCTGAAAAGCTTCGCGGTGCCGATGCGGTGATCGATTTTTCAACGGCGGCGGCGGTGAAGCGAAATGTCGAGGCCGTTATGATCGCCGAAGCGGCCGCGGTCATCGGCACGACCGGCTGGCAGAACGAACGTGATGCGATCGAGCAGATGGTTGCGTTGCATAACGGCAGCCTCGTCTTCGGAGCGAATTTTTCGACGGGCGTAAACCTTTTCTACCGTGTGGCAGAATTCGCGGCCGAGCTGTTCGCGAAGTTTCCTGAGTACGAGGTGTTCATCGAGGAGCAGCACCATTCGCGAAAAAAGGACGCTCCGAGCGGCACCGCACTCAAGATAGAAGAGATCGTCCGAGACGAGATCGGCCCGGACAGGAATATCTCCGTCGCCGCAACTCGCGCCGGCAACATTCCGGGAACGCACCGTGTCGGCTTTGACGGCCCGGCAGATCAGATTTTACTCGAACATACGGCCCGTTCGCGCGAAGGCTTTGCCCGCGGATCGCTGATGGCTGCCAAATGGATCGTCGGAAAGAAAGGTTTTTTTGAATTTACCGATGTGATCGGTGATATCCTTAACGTATGACGCTTAAGATCGATTGGATGCGGGGATGCGCCACCGCATTGGTAACGCCGTTCCGCAAGGACGGCTCGTTTGACGAGGATGTTTTTCGAAAGCTCGCCGCTCGCCAGATAAAAGGCGGTGTGAAAATTCTCGTGCCGTGCGGGACAACGGGCGAAAGCGCGACGATGGATGAGGCCGAGCGGCTCGATGTCATACGCGCTGCGGTCGCCGTTGCGAAGAGCTTGAAGGCAAACGTGATCGCCGGAACGGGCAGCAACAATACAGCTGCTACGATCGATTTCACGCGAAAGGCCCGCGAAGCCGGTGCTGATGCCGCACTTATCGTCGCTCCCTACTACAACAAGCCGACGCAGGAAGGGATGTTCGCCCATTTTAGCGAGGTGGCAAAGAGCGTTCGGGAGATGCCGATAATGCTCTACAATGTGCCTTCGCGAACCTCGTCGAATATCTCGGCGGAGACGACACTGCGGCTTGCCGAGAAACACGATAACATTGTCGCGACAAAAGAGGCGTCCGGCAATTTCTCGCAGATAATGGAGATCATTCGCCGACGGCCGAAGAACTTTCGCGTATTTTCGGGTGATGATGCGTCCACCGTGCCTCTGATCTCACTCGGTGCGGACGGCCTTGTTTCGGTGATCGCCAACGAACTGCCCAAAGAGACATCAAAGATGGTCGAGCATGCCCTGAACGGCTCATTCCATTTTGCACGCAAAATTCATTACAAGATCTTGCCGCTGATGGAAGCGAATTTCATCGAAGCTTCGCCGGCACCGTGCAAATTCGTGATGAAAGAACTCGGCCTCTGCGAAGAAAACATCCGTCTGCCGCTCGTGCCGGTGACCGAACCGACTCGCAATCGACTGCGCGCCATTATCAAGGAATTGAAGTTGTAACTCAGAAGACGGATCTATCGAAATATGAAGGAGCTTCGAGAAGAGATCGAACAGATGTTCGCGAAGACTGAGTTTGATGCTGCGGATCGCGAGGTTTACGAAGCATTCAAGCTCGCGTTGCGGCGTGGTGAGATTCGCTCGGCTGAAAAAGATGCGGACGGGAATTGGCACGCAAACTCTTGGGTGAAGCAGGGAATTCTGCTCGGCTTTCGAATGGGAAAGATGGTCGAGCTTTCGCAGCCGACAGAGACGCTTCAATTCTTTGACAAGGACACGTTTCCCTTACGGCCGATGTCGCTCGCGGATGGTGTTCGCATCGTGGTCGGCGGTTCGGCGATCCGAGATGGCAGCTATGTTGCGCCGAGCGTCGTCGTAATGCCGCCCGCGTATATCAATGTCGGTTCGTACATTGACGAAGGCACGATGGTCGATAGTCATGCTCTTGTCGGCTCTTGTGCGCAGATCGGCAAGCGCGTGCATCTATCCGCCGCGGCGCAGATCGGCGGCGTGCTCGAGCCGGTGAATGCAACGCCTGTCGTCATCGAGGACGACGTTCTTGTCGGCGGCAATACGGGAGTCTATGAGGGCACGATCGTCCGGGAGCGTGCCGTGCTCGCAAGCGGCGTCATCCTGACGCGTTCGACGCCGGTGTTCGATCTTCCGAATAACCGAATAATAAAAGCGGCGGAAGGCGGTTCGCTCGAGATCCCGGCCGGTGCAGTCGTCGTGCAAGGTTCGCGTGCGGTCTCGAATGATTTCGGCCACGAGAATGGCCTCTCGATCTATTGCCCGATCATCGTCAAATATCGCGACGAGAAAACCGATGCCGCAACTAAGCTCGAGGACTACCTTCGTTAGTATCGGGCAGACGCATTTTGCAGCAGCCTTACATAGATCGAACTTAACTGAATGAACGATTCCGGACATAAGAACTGGCTCGGCGAACGGGCCTACGAGACAGTCACCCGTAATGGTTTTGAACCCGATTTTTCTGCCGCAGTCGCTGCGCAGCTCAAAGAGATCGTGGCGAGACGCGATCCTGAGCCAGCACCGAACATCACCGACCTTCGCGATACGCTCTGGTCGTCGATCGATAACAAAACTTCAAAGGATCTCGACCAGATCGAGTGGGCCGAGCAGCTTGAGAATGGCGATATCCGCTTGCTTGTTGGGATCGCGGACGTTGCCGCATTCGTCGAGAAAGACACGCCGATCGATCGTCACGCAAAGCAGAATACGGTAACGGTTTACACCGAGACACGCATCTTTCCGATGCTTCCCGAAGAGCTCTCGACCGATATCACTTCGCTTGTCGAGGGTGAGGATCGTCTCGCGGTCGTTGCCGATATGATCGTCAAAGAGAATGGCGATGTGCCGGACACCAAATTCTTTCGTGCGTTGGTGCGGAATCACGCAAAGCTCGATTACGAATCAGTCGGCGAATGGCTCGAAGGTCGAGGCCAGATCCCGCAGAAGATCGCCGATACCGTCGGGCTTGAAGCCCAGATCAGGCTTCAGAATGCTGCGGCAGTTCGTCTCGGCGAATATCGTGCGAGGAAGGGAGCACTCGATTTCGAATCCATCGAATCCTCGGCGGTCGTCGAGGATGGCGAGGTTCGCGAGATACGGGCCGTGGAGCCGAACGCGGCTCGCAAGCTCATTGAGAATTTTATGATCGCGACGAACGTTGAGATGGCGGAGTTTCTCGAACGCGAGAATGTCGCCTCGCTCCGACGCGTCGTCGAAGCTCCCGAGCGTTGGGACGGGATCGTTCGAATTGCCGCCGAATATGGCGAACAACTGCCCTCCGAACCGGATCTTCCGGCGTTCTCAGCCTTTTTGGCTCGTCGAAAGCAGGCTGACCCGGAACGCTTTCCCGACCTTTCGCTCTCGCTGATCAAGCTGATCGGTGCGGGCCGATGTGTTGTCCAAAGGCCGGGCGAGGATGCAGGCGGGCATTTCGGCCTCGCGGTAAATGATTACGCACATTCGACCGCTCCGAATCGCAGGTTCACCGACATCGTCGTCCAGCGCATCGTCAAAGCCGTCATCGCGGGCGAGCAGCAGCCCTACACACCCGAAGAACTCGACGATATTGCCGAGCAAGCGAACCTTCAGGCGAAAGCTGCGCGTAAGGTTGAGCGTCGTATGAGAAAGATCGTTGCGGCCGCCGTCCTGCAGCATCACATCGGCCAGGAATACGACGCGATCGTTACCGGAGACACGAAAGCCGGCATATTTGCACGAATACTTCGTCCGCCTGTGGATGGAATGGTCGTTCGCGGACAAAAGCGTCTTGATGTCGGCGATAAGGTCCGAGTGAAGCTGCTCTCCGCCAACCCGCAGAACGGCTTTATCGATTTCGCCGTCGAACGCTGATAAACTGTTAATTGATGAGGTGCTCAAAATGACAGAACCCGAGGCAAAAGACGGCAGCCTTGCCGAGAAGATCAGCGGGCTGACGCAAAAGATCATCGGCGGTATCGAGGAGATCGGCGGCGTACTCACCGGCGACCCGAACACCATCGCGGAAGGCGAGTTCAATCAAGAGGTCGGTGAGATCCGCGAAAAACTTGACGAAGAGGGCGTCAAAGACGAGACGAAATGAAGCCGGCACGAAAGGACGAGGCATATATGCCGCCGCAGCGGATGCGCGGCCTGCAGCCGACACTGATTCGGCAGTTCTTCGAGCGGGCGCTGCCTGATTCGATCAATTTCGGTCTGGGCGAACCTGACCTGCCGACACCGCAGTTCATCCGCGACGAAGCGGCACGCATCGCTCGTGACGAGCAGAACGGCTACACGTCGCATCCGGGCCTTCCGGCGTTGCGCGATAAGATCGCCGAACAGTATCCGCACTTGGAACTGCCGCGCACGGGTGTCGTGGTAACGTGCGGTTCGCAAGAGGCGATGACCGACGCCTTTATGTGCGTGGTCGATGAGGGAGACGAAGTGCTGCTGCCGGACCCGAGCTTTCCGGCATACGACGCATGCACGCGTATCGCACAAGGCGTGCCGGTTTATTACCGTATGCCGGCAGACGGCAGCTTTGGTTTTGATATCGAAGAATTCAGGTCAAAGATCACTGAACGTACACGAGCGGCAGTCGTTATCTCGCCGTCAAACCCGACGGGCCGCGTTCTGACCGAACAGGATCTTCGCGACATCGCCGCGGCCCTGGAAGGAACGGGCATTTGGCTTATTTCCGACGAGATCTACAGCGAGCTTTATTTTGGTGATCGCCCGCACTCAGCGAGTGAGTATTATGATCGGACGATCATCGTCAGCGGCTTATCAAAGTCGCTATCTATGACCGGCTGGCGTCTCGGATGGGCTGCAGGCAAGGACGCCGAGATGATGAACGCGATACAAGTGATGCACGGCTACACAACTGTGTGTGCGGCGACGATAGTTCAAAAAGCGAGCCTGCTCGCGTGGACGCCCGAAGCCGAGGCTGCGAAACAGCACGCACGCGACATCTACAAACGACGCGGCGAATTCTTGGTCGATCTTTTTGAAAAGGAACTTGGACTGAAAGCGACTTCGCCCGAAGGGGCTTTTTACACGATGCTCGATGTACGCAGCCTTGGCAGTGATTTGGAGATCGCCGAAAAATGCCTGCAAAACCGTGTCGTAACCGTACCGGGCGTTGCGTTCGGCAAAGAGGCAAAAGGCTTCCTTCGCATTTCGTTCTGCAATACGGAAGAAAACATGGCAGAAGGCGTCAGGCGAATGAAAGAGGCTTTCGATAGGTAACGGACAAAAGTGAGTAAATATCGCGTAGGAATTCTTGGTGCCACGGGCACTGTCGGGCAGCGTTTCTGCCAATTGTTGGAAGGGCATCCGCAGTTTGAGATAACGGCGCTTGCCGCGTCGGATCGTTCTGCGGGCAAGCCGTATTCCGAGGCGTGCGCGTGGAAGCTGCCGGGCAACATTCCGCCGAATGTACGCGACATCGTCGTGTCGCCGATCGAGCCGCCGCTCGACTGCGATATTGTATTTTCAAGCCTGCCGTCGAGCGTGGCGCGCGAAACAGAGGAGGCGTTCGCGCGTGCGGGCTATCCGGTCATCTCGAATTCATCGAGCTACCGTATGGATGAGGACGTGCCGCTGCTGATCCCCGAGATCAACGCCGACCATGTGGGGCTTATTACGAAGCAGCAGCAGAACCGCGGCTTTGCGAAGGGTTTTATCGTAACGAACCCGAACTGTGCGGTGGTATCGTTCGCACCGCCGCTCGCGGCGCTTCACAGGCGTTTCGGCGTCGATTCCTGCGTGATAACGACATTTCAGGCGATCTCGGGTGCGGGTTATCCCGGTGTGGCATCGCTTGATATCACGGACAATGTCCTGCCATACATCGCCGGCGAAGAGCCGAAGGTCGAGATCGAAGCACAGAAGATACTAGGCACATTTACCGAAAGCGGTATCAAGCACGCTGATTTTCCGGTGTCGGCGCAGTGTTTCCGCGTGAATGTCGTTGACGGCCATATGATCTCCGTCCGCGTCGATCTGAAAGAGACCGCCGACCTTGAGCAGGTCGTCGATGCGATGAGTATGTTCCCGTCGCTGGGCCTTCATTCGTCGCCTGCCAGGTTCATTCAAGTTACCGACGAACCTTCGCGGCCTCAAACACGACTAGACCGCAATAACGGCAACGGAATGACCATCACAGTCGGACGAATTTTTCCCGACACCGTTTTCGACTATAAATTCGTAAGCTTAAGCCACAATACCGTTCGCGGCGCCGCCGGTTCTGCGGTGTTGAATGCCGAACTGCTGATTTCGAAGGGCATTATCTAGGGCAACTCACGCTTTTTTTAGAGGCCTTGTCGGATTTGACGCATAACGAAGCAAAGATCATTTGGCAGTAACCGATCTTTTATCCGAAGACGACTGACATTCGGGTGATTATACAATAAAATCGGGTGTGTATGATCGAACGTTATACGTTGCCCGAGATGGCCGGTGTGTGGTCGCCCGGAAATAAGTTTCAGAAGTGGCTGGATGTTGAGATCGCTGTGTGCGAGGTGCATGCGGAGGACGGGACGATACCGGCGGACGCTTTGGTTGAGATCAAGTCGAAAGCGGCGTTCACCGTCGAGCGAATAAGCGAGATCGAGAAAACGACCGACCACGACGTGATCGCGTTCACGACGAATCTGGCTGAGAATATCGGGCCGGCGTCGCGGTTTGTGCATTACGGGCTGACTTCGAGCGACGTTGTGGACACGGCGAATGCTCTGCTGCTGAAAGAATCGTGCGAGATACTGTTCGCAAAGATCGACGCACTGATGGATGTGATAAAGCGGCGTGCGTATGAGTTCAAGGACACGCCGCAGATAGGCCGCACCCACGGCATTCACGCCGAACCGACATCGTTCGGGCTGACGTGGGCGTTGTGGTACGAAGATATGAAGATCAACCGCCGGCGATTGATCTCGGCGCACGAGGCCGTCTCGAAAGGAAAGATATCAGGTGCCGTCGGTGCGTTCGCTCATCTGTCGCCGGACGTGGAACGAAGGGTCTGCGAACGGCTCGGCCTCGCGCCCGCTAAGGCTTCGACCCAGGTCATTCAACGCGAATCGTACGCCGAATACCTGTGTACGCTTGCGATCATCGCCTCGACCTTGGAAAAGATCGCATTGCAGGTGCGGCATTGGCAGCGGACGGAGGTTCGCGAGGCTCAGGAGGCTTTTAAGAAAGGCCAGAAAGGTTCGTCGGCGATGCCGCACAAACGAAACCCGATACTTTCCGAACGCATCTGCGGAATGGCACGCACGGTGCGCGCGAATTCGATCGTCGGGCTCGAGAACGTGGCTCTGTGGCACGAACGCGACATCTCGCATTCTTCGGCAGAACGCGTGGTCCTTCCCGATTCATCCGCAGCGGTCGATTACATGCTTGCGAAGGCGGCGGGCCTGCTCGATACACTCATCGTCTATCCTGAAAATATGCTCAAGAATCTTGAGCTGACGCACGGGCTTGTCTTCAGCGGCCAACTGATGCTCGCTTTGACGCAGAAAGGCGTAACACGCGAGGACGCCTACACCTACACGCAACGAAACGCGATGAAGGTCTGGGACGAAGGCGGCGATTACCGCGACTTGATAAAGAAAGACGGGGACATCACATCACGCCTTTCGGCGGATGAGATAGACCGCGTCTTTGATCTGCGACACTACTTACGCAATCTCGATGAGGTTTTCGCCCGCGTGTTCGATTAACTCGACCACTTATCGGCCATATTGCCGATGATCGGGAGCTTGAAGATCTGCCCTTGGAATGCCTTGATCATCGAGATGACGAGGGCCACCAGAAGCCCAAGAGCGAAAAGCCCGAATACGGCATAGATCAGGAAGATCAGGAACACAAAAGCTGAAACTTGCGTCGCGGCGGCGAGCGCCATCACCACGAAAATGGCGATGAACATACAAATATACCCGATAATGCCGCATGCAAATAGGAGCAGCGATTGTATCGCGTGAAAGCGCGCAAGCTTGTTGATCTTATCGGTTGCAAGGATGGCTATACTGAACACCAAGTGGACAAGGCAGACCGGCAGATATGCTAAACCTGCGGCAACGTTCTCATCGAGATCGAAAGCGGATTTTCCCGGACTAGGCATAAAGGTACTCCTTTGAAACTGGTAAGGCCCAAATTAACGCCGTCGTCAGCGATAAACTTGGGCCCGATAAAAAAGAACACGATCAATTCGACCAATTATCAGCCATATTGCCGATGATCGGAAGCTTGAACTGCTTGCCCATGAAGGCCATGATACAGGCAATGATCATGCAAACGAGCGGAACGAGAATGAAGACCAGCCAAACAAGCAAACTGAAAAGGGAGATTATTGCTGAATTGGCTGCAGCGCCTGCAACCGCTACGATCATTGTCAGGATGTAGCCGACGATCAGTACGCCGACGAGAAGCAGCGATTGAAATGCCGCAAAACGTGCGAACTTATTTGTCTTGTCGGTCGCTATGATGATGATGCTCATCACGATATTGACAAGGCATATCGGAAGATACGCCAAACCTGCTGCAACATTTGCATCGAGGCCGAGTGCAGACTTTCCAGAATTATCCATAGTATTTAACCGTTCTCCTTTGTAATTTCAAAACCAGCTTGTTGTCTGACGAAATGTAGGGTGAAAGTTAGCACAACCTATTGATAAATTCAACAAAGTTCGCCACAATTTATGCATAGGCCGGAAGGAGCTCGATGAAAGCCAGAGTTTATGTAACGCTCAAACAAGGGGTCTTGGACCCGCAGGGAAAAGCGATCCTGCATTCTGTGGAACTGCTTGGCCATAAAGGCCTTGCGGACGCCCGGCAAGGTAAGTACTTTGAACTTGAGTTCGACGATACCATGTCCGCGGACGAGATCGGCGACGCAGCCGAAGCTATCAGCCGCGATATGCTTGCCAATCCGATCATTGAAGATTACAGGGTGGAGATGGATCAGTGAAATTCGGAGTGATTGTTTTTCCCGGTTCAAATTGTGATCACGACGCATATCACGTCGTATCAAAGCACGTCGGCCAGCCGGTCGATTTCGTATGGCATAAAGAAACGAGCCTCGACGGCTACGATGCCGTGATCGTTCCCGGCGGTTTTTCGTACGGCGACTATTTGCGTGCAGGTGCGCTAGCACGTTTTTCGCCCGTGATGGGTGCGATCAAAGATCTTGCGGCTCGCGGCGGTTTTGTCTTCGGGATCTGCAATGGTTTTCAGATCCTTTGTGAAGCGGGCCTCTTGCCCGGAGCTCTGATTCGCAACAGCAGTCTTCATTTCATCTGCAAGCACGTCAATCTTAAAGTTGAGAATTCAAATACGCCTTTCACATCGGAGGTTCGGCCGAGCAAAGTGTTGTCGTTGCCGATCGCTCACGCCGAAGGAAATTATACCTGCGATGACGAGACGTTTGAGATGCTCGAAGAGAACGGCCAAGTGGTCTTTCGCTACTGCGACCAAAACGGTGATGTTACGGATGATGCCAATCCGAACGGAGCACGCTCGAATATCGCCGGAATTTGTAATCTTGACAGAAATGTCCTCGGGATGATGCCGCATCCTGAGCGAGCGTGCGAGGCGTTGCTGGGTTCTGATGACGGCCGCGATATCTTCCGCTCGCTCACAAAGGCGGTCAGCACACTCAATTAGCTTTCCTCGTAACTCGTCTCGATCGTAAGGCCGTCCGCGTTTAGCGACCAGTCGAGTACCGTGGAGCCATCTTCGCCGGCAAGGGCTGCCTCAACCTCGCTCCGAAAGCCGTCTTTGCAGTAAAAGGCGATACATCCGCCGCCGCCGGCGCCGCACACCTTTGCGGCGATCGCACCGTTCGCCGTCGCGACATCGATCAGGTGATCCATTTGAGGCGTCGTGATATTGGGAGACATAAGCTTTCGCTGAGGATGTGCTTCAGCCAAGATGTCGCCGAGAGCGTCCCACGCACCGCCGCGGAGCGCAGCCCGCACCTTTTGAGCTGTGTCGCGAATGCCGTCAAAGAGCCTTATAAGCTCCGTGTCGCCGTCGATGTGCCGCTTTGTCAACTCCCAATTATTTACACCTGAATCCCTCGGCTCGCCCGTGTAGCAGATCGCGACGCGGCGTTCGAGAACGGATGTGTCAACCGCCAGCGGCTCACGATGCATGCCGTCGGGCTGAAAGTGTATGCACGCGATGCCGCCGTATTGCGCGGAATAATAGTCCTGAAACCCTGTCGGCACCTTTATGACCTGACACTCGACATTGGCAGCGATCGGTATGAACCGCTCAGGTGCGTAACGATCGCCGACTAGCTTATTGAGCGCGGCAATGCACGCAATGTTCAGTGTTGACGACCCTGCAAGGCCCGCTCCGGCCGGCGCTTCAGACTCAGTGGTCATCGAAAAGCCGGTCTCCGGGCGGAAGAAGTAAACGAGCTTGGACAGCAGTTCGAGTTCAGATTCGCTCTTCAGGCTAGCGACCTCGCTCACGGTCGTCTCAACGCGGCGCTTCTGATCGACGGATTCGAGTATGATCCTGTCGTCGTCTCGCGTTTCAATGCGGCAATGCGCGAGCATCGACACTGCGAAGTTAACGGTCGCAGCACCTTCGTGAAACAGGAAAAGCGGCGGGATGTCGATCGTTCCGCCGGCGAGGTCAACGCGCGTCGGTGCTGAAGTTTCGATGATCATAAACAGAAGCGGTTTTACGGTTTGGTCGTATCAACTTTTACGGCATTCTGAGCTGGGTTATCTGCCCCGGCTTCGGGCGTTTCCGGCCTCTCCTCGCGTGTCGGCTCACGCGTGAGATGCAGCCTGCCGCCTATGTCGCGGAGCGTTCCGAGGCCTGCTTCCTCGACCGCAAGCAGAGTCTCCTCAAGTTTTTGCACGGCTCCCGGATTGGCATCCTCCATCTTATCGGACAGCCAGTACCGCTCAAGCACATAGAATACAAGCACGCCTACAAGAACGATGAAGAAAAGAGCTATCCCGATACGCTGATAGTCACCGATGATCGACGTGACCGCGCCGCTGAAGAAGTAGCCGACGCCGCTCAGCACGAGGACCCAAAGCAGACAGCTTATCGCGTCAAACAGCAGGAACTTTACAAAACGCATTCGGCTGATACCGTAAAACATACACATTGCGACACGAATGCCGTAAACGTATTTCGAGATTATGATCGCGAACGGGCCGAACTTATCTATCAGCTTCTCGATACGCGGCTGCGTCATTTGATAAAAGCGGTAACCCTTGACGGCGTCATGGAACTTGAAGCCGACAAAGTAACCGAAGGAATCACCGACCATCGCACCGAGCGTGCCAAAGAAAACAACCTTTACGAGGCTGTAGGAACCGAAGAAGCTGCTGTTTGCCAGCACGCCCGACAGGAGCAGTGTAATATCACCTTCGACCATACAGAGTGCAAAGACCGCATACACTCCGTAAATCTCGATTATCTCGTAAAGGTGTCTTTCCATATTACCGAGGCTGCCGCGGTACGGACGCATCAACAATGAACGCCAATGGAAAGAGTATCCTTGCCGGCGGTATCAGTCAAAGAAGACGAATGCCGGAACGTAGTTATTGACACCCGCTACCCTACTGTCTAAAATCGCCATAGTCCGATCAAATTTTCTTTTTTGTTGAGTACGATCAATGGCCGAGAGCAAAATCAACTCCTCAAGATCTGTCGGTGTCGAACTGGGAAGGTCATCCATGACCGCAGTGTGTATTGGCCGCGACGGTACGGTATTCGATAAAAAAGATGCCGAGATCAGTTTTCGCGAATCCGCGGTAAAGCAGATGTCGGAGCTTCTTTCGGAATTCAGGAAAGCCTGCGGGCCGTTCGAGCATCTCGGAATCGCCGTGCCCGGGCTCGTTTCATCTGACGGCCGGACGGTCAAATACTGTTCGCACATCCCTGAGCTTTCGGGAATGGATCTCGCGGCTGAGGTGGAGGCCGGGACAGGCATTCGTGCCATCATCGAAAACGATGCCAATGCGGGCGGCTACGGAGAGTTTGTCGCCGGTGCGGGCCGCGATGCAGAGAATTTGTTCTATGCAACGCTTGGTTCGGGCGTCGGCGGTGCTCTGATATTTAAAGGAGCCCTATGGCGAGGAGCGGCGGGTTTTGCGGGCGAATTCGGCTACTTCACGATCGACTCTGACGGAACAAGGCTCGAAGACGTTGCCTCGACACCGAACATTATTCGCCGGACGCGAAGCCGTTTTCATCAGGACAATACATCTTCGCTGGTGGAATTGGACGAGGCCGCGATCACGCTCGACGATATTGTTGCCGCAGCGGTCGCTGATGACGACCTTGCAAGGCTAATGCTCGAACGCACCGGGACATTTGTCGGGACTGCGATCGCAAGTGTTATTGACCTTCTTAACATTGAAATGATAGTCATCGGCGGCGAGGTAATGGAGGCCGACCATATCGTGCTTAATGCCGCGATCGAACGGGCAAGAGAACTCGCATACTCACCTTCATTCGACTCAACGGAGATCATCAAGGGCGAACTCGGAAATAATGCCGCGGCGATAGGTGCCGGCCTCTTAGCGTTCTCGGCTTGATCGGAAGGAATCAGGTTCAAAAATGGCCGATCTGACGTGTCGAACAGCCGTCACCCGAGTGAACTTTCTTTTTCGATTTGAGAATTTGCGCTTTACACTAGGTTTAGTACAATTCTAAATAGCTTGACAGTTCGTTATCTAATTTAGTAAACGATAGGCCGAAGTTGAAGTCCCGCATTGTGAGAATAGTGCAGGGTTTCGGCTAAAAGCGCACCGAACTGCAGATGCGAGAGAGTTAAAATGGCCCAGATCTTTCGAAAGAGTTCAAATAACGTAGCAAGGATCAGTCTGATCGCGGTCGTCATATTGGCGGGGACGGCTTTCTATGCTTATACGCAGATCGCACGCTCATCGTATTTGACAGGCCGGTATGTTGAAAGGCAGCAGCCGGTGCAGTTCAGCCACAAGCACCACGTGGGCGATGACGGCATCGATTGCCGTTACTGTCATCAGACGGTCGAAACGACCGCGTCCGCCGGTATGCCCTCAACACAAACGTGTATGAACTGCCATAGCCAACTCTTTGCGGATCAGCCGTACCTCGAGCCGATCCGTGCGAGTTTCAGAGAGAACAAACCCATTGAGTGGCAGCGTGTTCACGACCTGCCTGAATTTGCCTACTTCAACCACAGCATTCATGTGGCGAAAGGTGTGGGCTGTTCGACCTGTCACGGCCCGGTCGATAAGATGGCGGCTGTTTACCAAGAGAACACCCTTCAAATGGAATGGTGCATCGCGTGTCATAAGGAGCCGGAGAAATTCATTCGGCCGAAGTCCGAGATCTTCAATATGGACTTTCGCCCGAGCGATATCGATCAATCGGAACGCGACAGATTGAAGGTCGATTATAAGATCAGAAGCAGGGAAATGTTGACGAGTTGCTCGACTTGTCATCGTTAATTCAGGCAGGGAACAAGGATCAGTAAAAGCAAAAATGGCGAGTTCAGACAAAACCTCAAGTTTTGCACGTCTTCGTGAGAGCATTATCTCGCAGGACGCTAAACGGTATTGGCGCAGCATCGAAGAGCAGGCCGATACGCCCGAATTTCGTGACTTTATTGCTCAGGAATATCCGCACGAGTACGAGACGTGGGACGAAGGCCTGAGCCGACGCAATTTCGTAAAGGTCATGGGAGCGTCACTCGCTCTCGCCGGCCTTACGGGTTGTGTGATCCAGCCGCCCGAAAAGATCGTTCCTTATGTTCAGAATCCCGAAGGCCAGCTTCCCGGCGTTCCGCTGTTTCTAGCGACCGCCATGTCGCTCGGAGGCGTCTCAACCGGCCTTTTGGCAAAGGCTTACGAGGGAAGGCCGATCAAGGTAGAGGGCAACCCCGACCATCCCGGAAGTCAAGGGGCGACCGACATCTTTGCTCAGGCGTCGATCCTCAATATGTACGACCCTGACCGTTCTGAGCAGGTAAAGTTTCGGGGCACAGTTAAGACGTGGGAGGCTTTTGCTCCGACGCTAAGGGCCGCCGTTGACAGCGATCGTGCAAGCGGCGGGGCGGGAATACGCTTCCTTACTGAAACTCTTAATTCGCCGACGCTTATTGACCAATTCAAGCGGCTGTCCGCCGAACTGCCGAACGCAAAACTCGTTCAGTACGATCCGATCAATAACGATAATGCGATGGCGGGTGCAAAGCTCGCGTTCGGTTCGCCCGTACATTCGGTCTATAAGTTCGACAAGGCCGAAAGGATATTGACGCTCGATCATGATATTTTTTCGGACTTCAATGTCGGTTATATAAAGGATTTTTCAAAGGGCCGCGCGTACAATGCCGAGACAAAACAGATGAATCGGCTTTATGCGGTCGAGTCAACGGTCTCGTTGACGGGCGCAAAGGCCGATCACCGGCTTGCGGTCAAGCCGAGCCAGATCGCCGAGGTTGCCAAGGCCATCGCAAAGGCCGTAGGCGTTGCCGGAGCGAACTCCGCGTATTCCGAGAATGCCGCTTGGGTGAACGGCGTTGCAAAAGATCTTACGGAGCACAAGGGCAGATCGCTAGTTGTTGCGGGCCGCAGTGCCTCGCCGGCGGTTCACGCTATCGCCCATGCGATGAATGAGGCTCTCGGCAATGTAGGCCAGACCGTTATTTATACCGATCCGATCGCACCCGGCAGTGATAAGCTCCAGATCGAGCAGCTTCGCGAGCTTGTTCAGGATATCGACGCAGGTAAGGTCAAGCTGCTTGTCATACTCGGCGGGAATCCGGTTTATAACACGCCGGCGGATCTGAAGCTTGATCCCGACAGGCTGAACAAGGTCGAGTTGCGCGTTCACTTAGGTTCGCACTTCGATGAAACGGCCGAATATTGTCATTGGCACGTTAATCAAAAGCACTTCCTTGAGGGCTGGAGCGATGGACGTGCGTTCGACGGCACAGCAACGATCGTGCAGCCGCTCATCGCGCCGCTTTACGACGGCAAGAACGCTCACGAGCTTGTGCAGCTTTGCTTCAAAGCGGATTTCGATAAGAAGGACTACGATATCGTCAGGGCCTATTGGCAGACCCAAGACATAAAACCTGCCGCCGCGAAGGCCGAAGCGAAGCCTGAGGCGAAAGAGGCGCCGAAAGCTGGTACAAAGGCTTCGGAAACTACGGTTCCTGCCGCCGCGAAGGCGGAAGCAGTGCCTGCCGCGTTACCCGCATCCGGCAGCTCCTTCGAGGATAATTGGCGTAGAGCTGTTCATAACGGTATCGTTCCGAATACGGCACTCGCGGCAAAGAACGTTTCGGTGAATGCCTCGTTCTTAAGCCAGCCTGAAACCAAGGCCGCGGGTTCGGGCACGGTCGAGATAGCCATACTGCCCGATCCGAGCGTCTATGACGGCCGCTTCGCTAATAACGGCTGGCTTCAGGAACTTCCGAATCCGCTTAATAAGATCACTTGGGAGAATGTCGGCCTCGTAAGCCCAAAGACCGCTGAAAAGCTGGGCATAAATCGCAAGAATAATGCCGAGGAGCTCGTCGGCGGTATGCAGGGAACCGCGTTCATCGACACAAAGGGTGGCAACCAATATTCTGACCTCGCAAAGATCAAATATCAGGGTGCCGAGATCGAAAAGCCGGTCCCGATGTGGATCACGCCCGGCCAACCCGATGATGTTATTACGATCTTCATGGGCTATGGTCGGACTCGTGCGGGAAAGGTCGGCACCGGGCTTGGCTATAACGCTTATGACGTTCGCCGTTCGGATGCGATGGATCACGGCTTTGGTGACGTAACACGTACGGGAGAGCAGACGGACGTTGCTTCAACACAGATCCATTTCAATATGGAGGGCCGCGATATCCTCCGCAGTTGGGATATTGCCAACATCGACGAGGAGATCAGGAACGGCAAGCAGGAGAATTTTTACGACAAGTCGATGTATCCGCGTGAGCCGTACGAAAAGCTCTACGACGAGAATACCAAATGGGCGATGTCGATCGATCTCAACTCGTGTGTCGGCTGTAATGCCTGCGTCGTAGCGTGCCAAGCGGAGAATAACATCCCTGTGGTCGGCAAGGAGCAGGTCAATCGCAGCCGCGAGATGCACTGGATCAGGATCGATGCGTATTACGGCGGTGAGAGTGTAAACGATCCGGAAGGGCCGCACTTCCAGCCGATGCTTTGCCAGCAGTGTGAGCAGGCGCCGTGCGAAGTTGTCTGTCCGGTTGCCGCCACCGTTCACAGCGCGGAAGGCCTCAATGATATGGTCTATAACCGCTGCGTCGGAACTCGTTATTGCTCGAACAACTGCCCATACAAGGTCAGGCGCTTCAACTTCCTGCTCTATCAGGATTGGAACACGCCGCAGTATAAACTCATGCGCAATCCTGAGGTTACGATCCGCAGCCGCGGCGTCATGGAGAAGTGTACGTACTGCATACAGCGTATCTCAGCGGCACGCATCGAAGCTCGTAAGGACGGCGGACGTAAGATCCGTGACGGCGAGGTCGTAACGGCGTGTCAGTCGGTTTGCCCGACAAACGCTATCGTCTTTGGCGATATGGGCGATCCGAACAGTGCCGTAGCCAAGGCCAAGAAGGACGAACGTGACTATGTATTGCTCAATGAACTCAATACTCAGCCGCGTACGACGTATCTTGCGGGGCTGACCAATCAGAACAAAGAAATGCCGGATTACAGGCCGCCGGTCTCAAAGCCCGGACATCATTCAGAGACGAAAGCGGGAGGCGAAGGACACTGATCCTCTGAACTGTTCCCACTTCAGGATCGGCCATATCACCTATGCAGGATATCCAGGACCTCGAAAAGAAATTATATCCGCCAATGATCGAGGGCGACCATTCGCTTGCGACCGTTACTGACAAGATCAGTGACGTAACGCTCAAGAAGCGGACGCCGTTCCATTGGTTCATCGGCTTTGGGATATCGTTCCTTGTGGCCCAACTGCTGCTGTTCACGGTCGTTTGGCTGCTTGCGAACGGTATCGGCATTTGGGGTAACAATCAGCCGGTCGCGTGGGCGTTCGATATCATCAACTTTGTGTGGTGGATCGGCATCGGCCATGCGGGAACGCTCATCTCGGCGATCCTTTTGCTGCTCAACCAGAAGTGGCGAACCTCGATCAACCGTTTTGCCGAGGCGATGACGCTCTTTGCGGTGGCCTGCGCGGCGATGTTTCCGCTGCTGCATACAGGCCGCCCGTGGCTTGCCATTTATTGGCTCTTCCCGTATCCGAACACGATGGGCGTTTGGCCGCAGTTCCGCAGCCCGCTCATTTGGGACGTTTTTGCGGTTTCGACCTACGCAACGGTTTCGGCTCTTTTTTGGTACGTCGGATTGATCCCCGATTTCGCGACGCTTCGCGACAGAGCCAAGAATAAGTATTTCCGGTTCGTTTACGCGCTGCTTTCGTGGGGATGGCGTGGCTCGGCGCGGCACTGGCACCGATATGAGATCGCATATCTCATACTTGCCGGCCTTTCGACACCGCTCGTTCTTTCAGTGCATTCCATCGTTTCACTGGACTTCTCGGTTGCACAGCTTCCGGGATGGCACGCGACCATATTCCCGCCGTACTTTGTAGCGGGTGCGGTGTATGCCGGCTTTGCGATGGTGTTAATTCTTGCCATTCCGCTCCGTAAGTGGTACAGGATGCAGGACTTTATCACCGATCAGCATCTTATCTACTGTGCGAAGGTGATGCTTGCGACCGGCCTTATCGTCGTTTACGGATATGCGATGGAGGCGTTCTTCGGCTGGTACAGCGCCGCTGAGTACGAGGTCTTCATGGTGAAGAACCGTATTTGGGACGGTCCTTATTGGTGGTCATATTGGCTTCTGATCTTCTGTAACGGCGCTTCGATCCAGCTTTTGTGGTTCAAGCGTTTTCGAGAGAGCGAACTTTGGTTGTTCCTGATATCGGTCGTCGTCAGTGTCGGTATGTGGCTGGAGCGGTTTGTCATTATCGTAACGAGCCTTCACAGGGATTTTTTGCCGTCATCATGGGCGATGTACAGCCCGACCGTATTCGATTGGACGATGTTCATCGGAACGCTGGGCTTCTTCTTCACGCTGCTTTATCTGTTCGTGAGGTTTGTGCCCATCATTTCGATCTTCGAGGTGCGTACATTGCTTCCGGATGCGGCGGTTCACGGCCATTCGCAGGATTTTGAGGAGAACGTACTTGAGGTTGAATACACCTATGACAAGACGGATCCGCCAAACGATTAAACGAGGCAGGATTCATCCGGTTATCGGCAGTAGCAGGTCAAGAAGATATGTCTGAGACACTTTACGGAATAATGGCGGAATTCGATACGCCGACCCAGCTCGTGGATGCAGCCAGAGCGGTGCGCGACGCCGGCTATACAAAGACCGATGCGTTCTCGCCTTATCCGATCCATGAGATCGATGAGGCACTTGGCGTCAAACGCAGCATACTGCCGTATTTGATATTCGCGGGCGGCGTAACCGGATTGTTGACGGCGCTCGGCCTTGTTTACTTCGTGCATGTGATCGATTATCCGATCATTGTCGGCGGCCGTCCGCATTTCAGTTTGCCGGCATTCATTCCGGTGATGTTCGAGTTGACGATCTTGTTCTCGGCCGGCGTGGCCGTATTCGGGATGCTTTTTCTGAACGGCCTGCCGTCGCCGTATCATCCGGTGTTCAATATTCCAAGATTCGCTCTGGCGTCGCGTGAGAAGTTCTTCCTGGTGATCGAGGCGAAGGACAGCAGCTACGATTACGACGAGACACGAAAGTTCATGGAAAGTTTGGGTTCGCAGGAGGTTATTGATGTTCCGGAATAAGAGCCTCCGATTTCAAGCGGGCGACGCTCACTGCGGCAAGAGCATGAGACGCGTTCCGATATTTTTGCTTTGCCTGCTCGCGGCTGTTGTTGCATCCGCCTGCGGTGTTCGCTTCGATATGCAGGATCAGCCGCGTTACCGCGCATACAAAGAAAGCGATTTCTTTAGCGATAAGCGTGCGTCGCGAACGCTCCCCGAAGGCGTCGTGCCTCGCGGTATGCTTCACGATAACAAAGCCTTCTACACCGGAAAGGTCGATAATCCTACGACCGCGGCCCCTGAAACAACAACAGATGCGAGCGGAAATACAGTGGTGTCAAGCTTTCCCAACGATGTCGATGAATTTCCGATCCCTGTAACTAAAGAGCTGGTCGATCGAGGACAGGATCGCTACAACATATATTGTATGGTTTGCCACGGGCCGGTCGGTGCCGGAGACGGAATGGTCGTGCGACGCGGATTTCCGCAGCCGCCTACATTTCACGATGATCGCCTGCGAAAAGCACCTGTAGGACATTTCTTTGATGTGATAACGAACGGCTGGGGCCGGATGCCCTCATACTCGTATCAATTGCAGCCCGCCGACCGATGGGCGATCGTTTCTTATATCAGGGCATTGCAGGCCGGTCAGGATCCTGATCAGGCAGTGAAGGCCGCACCGGCCGCAGCGAACACCAACACGGCAAAACCGAGTGCCGACACTCGCGGAGGAGCAAAGTAAATGGCAGACCTGGACAAATACTACGCTCCGAAGGAGATGAACAAATATCGTTCTGCGGCATTGGGTATTGGCGGCATTGCGCTGATCGTTTGGGCGGTCGGCACATATATGCAGCCTGAGCAGGGGCTTCGGTCGTGGCTCTTCGGCTTTATTTCGTGGGCAGGCATCTGTATCGGAGGCCTCGGGCTTCTGATGCTCCAGTATATGACCGGCGGTGCCTGGGGCATCGTGATCAGACGAATAACGGAAGCTGCATCAAGGACGCTTCCGCTGATCGTCCTTATGTTCGTTCCGATCGCGATCGGGGTTTACAACCACACGTTCTACGAATTTACGCATCTGTCGCCTGACGACCCTGTAATGGTGCATCGCGGTGTCTTTATGGCTCCGTGGTTCTGGATCGTACGTTCGGTATGTTATTTCCTTATCTTTGGCCTGATGGTCTATTTGCTGAACAAGTGGGGCGGTGAGCAGGATAAGGCGGCGGATCTTGCCGGAGCTGCACGCTCGATGGATATCAGCTCGCGTTTTTCTGGCCCGATGACTGTCATATATTCCGTTATCGTAACCTTTGCCGTTGTCGATTGGGTTATGATGCTCGATCCGCATTGGTTCTCGACCATGTGGGGGCTTCTGTTCGTTGCCGGCTGGGCGTTGAGCGCATTATCGTTCTGTGTCATGGTTCTGGCGTATCTGGCTGATAAGCGGCCGATGGACGCTGTGCTTACGACACGCCATTTTCACGATCTAGGAAAGCTGATGCTTGCGCTCGTTATGGTGTGGGCATATTTCAACTTCTCACAGTTTTTGATCATCTGGGCGGGAAACATTCCGGAAGAGACCTCATGGTATCTGGTGAGAATGAAAGGCGGCTGGGGTTGGATCGGCACGATCCTGATACTTTTTCACTTCGCATTTCCGTTCGTGATCCTCTTGCAGCAGGAGTTCAAGCGCGGTGCCCAAAGGCTGGCACTGCTGGGCGCCTTCCTTCTCTTGATGCGGTTCGTGGATATGTTCTATCAGATCGCCCCGACTCCGCGTGTTACGCCGGGCATTCCGGACGGAGCGTTCATCGTGAGCTGGCTTGATTTCGTTGCTCCGATCGCGGTCGGCGGTATTTGGTTGTGGTTCTTTATCGGGCAGTTGATGAAGCGCCCGATCGTGCCGGTGAATGACCCTTTCTATGAGCGTGCGGTCGCACATGGCAGGGCACATTAATAGGTATTTTGACGGTTTTTGGAGCAATATGGCCTCGAATAAGCATGAAATGACACCGGCCGACCTGAATAAGGCGTACGAAGAGAATGACGTGAACATGAAGGGCATTCTCGGGTTTATCGGCGGTTTGTCGCTGTTGATCATTACTGCGTTCATCCTAATGATGGTCTTATGGAAAACCCTCGGCAATTTCAGGCATGAGGCTGAGGCTTCAGAACCGGGCAACCCGATGCGCATGTCGCAGAAGGAAGCTCTTCCGGCAGAACCGCGGCTTCAATCGGCCCCGGGGTTCGGTGTAGATTCTCCCGAAGGCCGTGTGAACCTCGAACTCGAATCTCCTGATGCCGAGTGGAAGGCTTTGCATAAGCAATGGATCGATCTTTGGAGGAACGGTGAGAAAGATAAGGCGACCGGCTCGGTCGTCATTTTGCCGATCAATGAGGCGAAGGAGAAATTCCTGGCATCGAACCCGAAGGCAAGAACGGGCGATGATGCCGACAAACTCTTCCAGGATTCTCATTTGATGATCTCAGATGCCAGCGCAGGACGGCTGGCGGGGGAAATACGAAGGTAATGTGGTACGAATTTAAGTTATTGAGAATAGCAGTTACGGCAGCGGTCGTCTTGGCGGGCACGGTCTCTGTCTTTTCTCAGACTATGGAGCATTATAATTCACCGCTCTATAATCCGCGTCTCTACGATCCGAAAGAAGATACGACGACCGGCTTGCCGGACGCTCTCAAGACCGTCGGTATCGATCAAAAACTTGGAGAGCCGCTTCCGGCTGATACGATCCTCAAGGATGAGAATGGCCGCGAGGTCAGGCTTGGCGATTATCTGGGCAAAAGGCCCGTGATCGTAGCCTTTGTTTATTTTGAGTGCCCGATGCTTTGCACTCAGGTGCTCAACGGGCTGACCGGTTCGCTCAAGGGTATTTCGCTCGACCCGGGAAAGGATTTTGATATCTTGGCGATCAGCTTTGATCCGCGCGATAACGACAGCCCGGATCTTGCACGCAATAAGAAAGCAGCTTATCTCGAACGCTACGACAGGCCGGGTACCGAGAATGGCTGGCACTTTCTGACAGGAACCGAAGACCAGATACAAAAGGTTACGCAGGCCGCCGGTTTTCACTATAAATGGGATGACCGTACTGACCAGTTCGCTCATGCCGGCGGGATAATGGTCGCAAATACCGAGGGACGCCTGTCGCACTATTTTTACGGCATTGACTACGCACCGAAGGACGTGAAATTCGCTGTCATGGAGGCCGCGGACGGCAAGGTCGGCAACACTGCCGAGCAGCTCTTGCTCTACTGTTATCATTACGATCCGGCAACCGGAAAATACGGTGTTGCGATCATGCGTGTCATGCGTCTCGGAGGCATTGCCACCGTCATACTGATGGGAATTTTCGGCATTGTTTTCTGGCGTCGGAATAAGAACAAGAATGCCGGCCCGGCTGCCGCTAACTGATATGATATTGCTGAACACTTCGTGGGTATCATTATTTCCTGAAGCTGCGTCAACGTTCGCACGGGATGTTGATCTGCTGTATTTCTATTGGCTCACGATCAGCCTGATCTTTTCGATCCCGATCGTTTTTGCGATCTTTACCTTGGGACTGAGGTACCGCGAAAAGGAGAAATTTGCCAGAACTCCCGAGATCCACGGCTCGGCGGCTCTCGAAGTAACTTGGTCGGTCATTCCGCTGATGGTTGCCATGAGTATCTTTCTCGGCGGTGCGATCGTTTACTACAACCAGTACACGCCTCCGACCGAAGGGATGGATATCTATCTTGTCGGTAAACAGTGGATGTGGAAAGCACAGCACCTGACAGGTCAACGTGAGATCAATGAGCTGCACGTCCCGGTCAACACTAACATAAAGCTCACGATGACGACCGAGGATGTCATACACGACTTTGACGTACCTGCGTTCAGAACAAAGGCCGATGTGGTTCCGGGCCGCTACACCTATATGTGGTTCAATGCGACCAAGCCCGGCAAGTATCGCATCTTCTGTGCGGAATATTGCGGGCTTAACCACTCGGGAATGGTCGGATGGGTATATGTGATGGAGCAGCGTGATTTTGACGCGTGGCTCAGCGGCAATACCTCAGGCCAAACGCCGGTCGAGGCAGGCCGAGACCTTTTCGATACCAAACTCGGATGTGCCTCATGCCACACCGGAACATCGGGAGCGCGCGGGCCGAATCTTACGGGTCTTTTTGACTCGAAGGTCAAACTTTCTACCGGTGAAAGTGTTACTGCCGATGATAACTATATCCGCAACTCGATACTTAATCCCGCCTCACAGGTCGTCGAAGGCTTCCAGCCGATAATGCCGACCTTTAAGGGGCAGGTAACCGAGGAGCAATTGAATTCTCTCGTCGCTTATGTGAAGTCGCTCAGCCCTAACGCGGGGCAGACACCGGCGGCATCCAGCAGCGAGACCAAGCCTGCAGCGGCCAATGCCACTACCGCGGCAGATGATAAGACAAAAGGCAATACAAAGAAATAGGGAGTGGCCGTGTTATGCAAACGGAAGCAACGATAGATACTGGATTCATTGAGAAGCCGACGCAGAGTTATCTCAGTAATGGCTCAACCTTGGCTTCGTGGTTATTGACGAAGGATCACAAGCGTATCGCGATACTTTATTTGGTGTCGATATCCGTATTCTTTGTGATGGGCGGGCTGTATGCAGCGGCAATACGCCTCGAATTGCTGACACCTGCCAGCGACCTGTTCGAGACGTCAACGTATAACAAGCTGTTCACCCAGCACGGCATATTGATGGTCTTTTTCTTCCTGATCCCGTCGATCCCCGCCGTGCTTGGCAATTTCTTGCTGCCGATCATGATAGGGGCCAAAGATCTTGCTCTGCCGAGGATCAACCTCCTTAGCTTTTATATCTATGTCATAGGCGCCGTCATTACTCTTTGGGCAATGATCCAGGGCGGTGTTGATACAGGCTGGACATTCTATGTACCGTATTCGACCACGTTCTCGAACACCTACGTCGTCGGCGCAGGCCTGGGTATCTTTATTTCCGGATTCTCATCGATCCTTACAGGATTGAACTTTATCGTTACGACACATACGATGCGTGCTCCCGGAATGACATGGTTCCGGCTGCCGCTTTTCGTATGGTCGATGTACGCAACCAGCCTTGTGATGGTCATTGGTACACCGGTCGTTGCGATAACCATTCTCTTGGTCGCGATCGAGCGCCTGGGCCACATCGGCATCTTTGACCCGGCCTTGGGCGGCGACCCGATCTTGTTCCAGCATCTTTTCTGGTTCTATTCACATCCGGCCGTTTATATCATGGTGCTTCCGGGGATGGGTGTGGTTTCGGAGCTTATCGCAAACTTTGCACGCAAGCGGGTTTTCGGCTATGAATTCGTAGCTTTCTCGTCGATAGCGATCTCGGTCTTCGGTTTTTTGATCTGGGGCCATCATATGTTCGTCTCGGGTCAATCGGTTTACGCGAGCTTTGTATTCTCATTCTTGACGATGATCGTGGCGATCCCGTCAGCTATCAAGACCTTTAACTGGACCGCGACGCTCTATAAAGGTTCGATCCAGTTCAATACGCCGATGCTTTACGGCCTTTCGTTCATCGGATTATTCCTGATCGGCGGCCTTACCGGCGTTGTTCTAGGCTCGATCGGATTGGCAGTGCATCTTACGGAAACATATTTTGTGATCGGCCATTTCCACTATGTGATGGTCGGGGGCCAGCTTATTGCGTTCCTCGGCGGCCTGCATCTTTGGTGGCCGAAGATCTCGGGTAAAATGTACTCTGAATTTTGGGGTAAAGTTGCGGTAATGGTCATCTTTGTCGGGTTCAACCTGACATTCTTCCCGCAGCTCATTTTGGGTTATCTGGGCATGCCGCGCCGCTATGCGGCGTATCCTGAGGAACTGCAGGTGCTGAATATCTTTTCAACGGCGGGTGCATCCGTACTCGCGGTCGGGCTGACCATGCCGGCGATATATCTTACGCACTCACTCTTTAAGGGCAAAAAGGCGCCTGCCAATCCGTGGATGCTGCCCGGCCTCGAGTGGCGTACAAGTTCGCCTGTGCCTACGGAAAACTTTGAAACGACGCCCGTTGTAACATGGGAAGCATACGACTTTAGCGAAGATAACGGCCTCGATTTTGAGGGTGCACGCAAGGTGGCTGAAGCTCAGGCCGCTGCTTGACAATATATATGTCATCAAACACATCGACCAAATTCGTTTACCACGAACCCGGGCTGCAGCATCAGTTCGAGGACATGGCACAGCAGGAGGCAAGCGTCTCAGCCGCAATGTGGGTCTTCCTCGTACAGGAGATCATGTTCTTCGGCGGCCTCTTTGCAGCGTATCTTGTGATGCGTTCGAAGTATCCGCTCGCCTTTGCGGCGGGTAGTAACCACCTTGATGTGGTCATGGGATTCACAAATACGCTCGTGCTGATCGTCAGTTCGTTAACGATGGCTCTTACGGTCTATTTCGCGCAGGTGAACAACCGAACGATGCAGGTCGTGATGATCATCCTGACGATGCTGTTCGGTACTGTATTCTTGGGCGTAAAGGTCGTTGAATATACCGATAAGTGGACTCACGGCATCGTGCCGGTCGAGGGACTAAACCGTATCGTTCGTGCTCCGGCATCCGCGCCTGACGCAGCGGTGCACGATCCGTCCGGCCACGAATACATAAACCCTCGCGGCGAATTCCAATGGCGTGAATACGAACTTGTCGAGGAAATGATCGCCAAGCAGCAGGCGCAGCCGAGCGGACACTTCCTTACAGCGTCAGAAAAGGTCGGATATTTCTCGAACGGCGAGCTGGATCAGGACAAATTCCGCGACAAGGTGCGGATCTTTTTCTGGATCTACTTCGTGATGACGGGCCTCCATGCGGTACACATGATCATCGGCCTCGGGATAATGCTTTGGCTGCTGTGGACCGCATTCAAGGGTAATTACAACGCCGAGTATTATTCACCGGTCGAGGCGTCGGGTCTGTACTGGCACTTTGTCGATATCGTTTGGATATTTCTTTTCCCTTTATTATACCTGCTTGGCAGGCACTATATTCATTAGGAGTTCACGATGTCCGAAGATCATAACGAACATCAGCACTTGCATATGAATATCCCGAAATATGTCGGGGTATTCCTGATCCTCGCGGTCGGCACTATCCTGACCTATACGATAGCTCTGTACGATCTTGATGACATGTTCTTTCCGGGGGCAAATACCTTTGTTGCTCTGCTTATCGCATTCATCAAGATGGTATGCGTGATGCTCTTCTTCATGCATGTGTATTGGAGCCCGCGGCTTGTCAGATTAGCGATCATTGCCAGCTTTTTCTGGCTTCTCGTGATGTTCGCTTTTACTATGGGAGACTACCTGACGAGAGGCCTTGGCGTATTTGGCCAATAGCTTGGATCGGTAATTTCAACGCGCTTTTCCGGGGCTGAATGCCCTCGGCAAAGCGCGTTTTTCATGCATAGATTATGAGGCGGCAACGTGATATGCTTTCTAGTTTGTATTGCTGTCGGGCTCGACTGTTATCGGCAAATCGAACTGCAACCGCGACCGGCCGTTTCCGCATCAGAACGCAATGAAGACCTGGCAGAGATCATTACTGATAATACTTGCCGCAGCGATAGCGGCGGGCGTCAGCGGCTGCATCTCCGTCAAATCGCCGGATAAAGCACCACGATTGCTCAAGATCGAAGATGCGGCGCCGAAGGATCTTATAAATGAGGTCAACCGATTTGCCCGAGTGAACTCAATGCGGGCAAAGATGTATCTGAAATTCGAAGATAACTCGTTCGCCGAGTTCGGCAGCAAAGAGGTCTATCGGGAGGCTGACGGCGAGATCGTGGTCCAACGGCCTGCGAGCATCTTGATGAAGGTGCAAGTGCCGGTCATCAAGACCGATGTCGCCCAAATGACGTCGGACGGGACAAAGTTCCGCGTCGCCATCCTGCAGGACGGCGGAAGCGGCAGGTACAAGAAGTTTGTTATCGGCACCAATGATGCTGATTATTCAAAGCTGCAGAAGTCGCTCAAACACGCTGATCTTGATAACGGGAACGCTGTTAAAGAAGGTGTGAATGCATTTTCCAATCTCCGGCCGCAGCATTTTACCGATGCGATGTTGGTCCGCCCGACCGATGCGGCTCATGTTTATACAACAAGTACGATCTTTCAGACCGAGGAGGATCTGAGTCAGTCTAAAAAGTCACCGCTGCGCATGGTGATCCGCGGCTACTATCTGCTTGATGAATTCGGCAAAGGGGCCGACGGCTCACTAAAGATCGAGCGCCGCTTTTGGTTCGACCGTGTCGGCGGCATTCGGCTTGCTCGCCAACAGATATTCGACCGCGTCGGTGAGATCGAATCGGACATCGTTTACGGCAAAGAGGGCAAACTCACATCTACCGACGAGTTCAGCAACCTTCCGCTTGAGATCCAGGTAACACGACCGAAAGAAAAATACTCCATGCGGCTGACCTATCAAGCACCTGAGGATGTAAAGATCGGCAGCCAGTTTCCGCCGTCCGCGTTCGTCCTGCAAAACTCTTGGGGCCTGGACGAGGTGGATCTGGATGCGAAACTCCGTGAAGTTACTGCCGATCTGCAAGATGCGAGGCCGGCGCAGAAAGCCTCCGACGAACTTCATTAGATCACAATGACAGCGATCCTGCGGACTGAAAATCTTACGAAATCATACAATATCGGCAAGCTCGATGTGCCTGCGCTTCGCGGCGTATCCTTGGATATCGAAAAGGGCGAGTTCGTTGCTATCATGGGGCCTTCGGGGTGCGGCAAATCGACGCTGCTTCACCTTATGGGCGGTTTGCTAAGCCCGACGAGCGGCAGCATAATGATCGACGGCGAGGATCTTTCCAAGGTCTCCGATGCTAAGCGAACCGATATTCGACGACGGAAGATCGGATTCGTCTTTCAAAGGTTCAATCTGTTCCCGACGCTTACGGCAGAAGGTAATCTGAAGCTTGCGGAGAAGATACACACGGGTTCATCGAACGGCAGCTCCGAGCGTCGCCGCGAAGTACTCGGCCTTCTGAAGCTTGAGGACAAGATGCACCACAAGCCGCTTGAGATGTCGGGCGGTGAGCAGCAGCGTGTCGCATTGGCCCGTGCTGTTGTTAACAGCCCGGCGATCATTCTCGCGGACGAGCCGACAGGGAATTTGGATACCGAGAACAGTGAGATCGTGCTGAATATGTTCCGCGAACTGAATCGCAAGCTTGGGCAGACGATCATTATGATCACACATAACCCTGAGGCGGCGGCGGTCTGTTCGAGAACGGTGCGGATGCGCGACGGCCTTCTGGCAGCTTAATTTATGAAAAGGATCATACTTTGGGACCATCAACGCGGGACGTGGCAGTATGATGTTTTCTGCCTGTTGATAATCGCCTTTATTTTTCTGACCCCGAAAACGTGGTTCGAAAAGAATGAGAGGACAACGCCGACGCAAGTTTCCGTCGTCCAAACTCGGACGTATGTCGAACGATAGGTGTAATATGCGTGATTTTCGAAGATATCTTTATATTCCGGCCATCTCTTTGCTCTTTATCGGTATTTTGTCTGCGGTTCCTGCAAGCGCTCAAGGCCCGCTGGGCGAGATCTTACGCCGAATGGATGAGCATAACAAGAACCTTAGTTCGCTGAAGTCGAACATTACGATGGTCAAATCTGATGCAGCCCTCGGCGATGCCGGCACTGACACGACGCAAGGCACCGTCAACTACATTCCCAAAGCCGGGAAGCGCTTGCGTTATATTCGCGTTGATTGGGTAAAGCCGGCCGAGAATATGATAATCGTCGGTGATGAATACTTGATCGTTCGGCCGACCCTGAGTCAGGCTTACAAAGGCAATACCAATACTGCAACAAAGCAGAATTCAAAGGTCGCCGGCCCCCTCGCCTTTCTCAGTATGTCGAAAGAGCAGCTCAAGGCGAACTACAGCATCATTTTCGTGGCCGAGGAGCAGATCGCGGGCGGTGTTCGCACATGGCACCTGCAGTTAACGCCCAAGGCCGCCGATAAGTATAAGCAGGCCGATCTATGGGTCGATGGCGACGGAATGCCGCGGCAAGCGCGCGTTACAGCCGCCAATAACGATACAACGACTATTTTGCTCACCAACATAAGCAAGAACGTCAAGATCGACGCAAGCATCTTCAGCCTCAAAGTGCCTGACGGCGTAAAGGTGATCAAGAGCTGAGTGTTCAGATCGTTTTGCCGGCCTCGTTCCGCCGTGAGAGCGAACGAGGCCTTTTTTATTGATTTGTAAAGCTTCGGAGCGGCCAATATAATCTATTACTTGGTCAAGGAAGCGCGTTTTTATGCCTAAAGCAAGCAGACTCAGCAGGTTCACGCGTGGTGTCCGGCACACCGTGCGTGCATTTGCATCGACAAAGCATCCGGTTCTCGTGCACATAGTGCCGATGCGGCGCTGTAACCTTGCCTGCGCTTACTGCAATGAATACGACAAGACAAGCGATCCGGTGCCGATCGATACGATGATCGAGCGTATCGACAAGCTTGCCGAGTTCCGTACGTCAGTTGTTACGATCTCCGGCGGGGAACCGATGATGCACCCCGATATCTACAGGATAATTGAGCGGATCCGCGAACACGGAATGATCGCAGGGCTGATCTCCAACGGATATTATTTTCAGCCTGAGAAGATCAAGAAGCTCAATGACGTCGGGCTTGATTATCTGCAGATATCGATAGATAACGTGATACCCGACGAGGTATCGAAAAAGAGCCTGAAAGTGCTCGATGCAAAGTTGATCAACCTGAGTAAATACGCAGATTTCAAGGTCAACATCAATTCGGTCGTAGGCGGCGGAGTTTCTAATCCGGAAGAAGCTTTGCAGATAGCCAACCGTGCCCGCGAACTTGGCTTCTCATCAACGGTCGGCGTTATTCACGACGACAACGGCTTGCTCAAGGGCCTCACGCCGCGCGAGAAGGAAGTCTATCGAGAGATAAAGAAAAAAGGGACGCGCAGCTATGCACGCTGGAATTGGTTCCAGGATGCGTTGGTTGACGGAGGCTCGTACGAGTGGCGCTGTCGTGCGGGCGCCCGTTATCTCTACATAGATGAGGCCGGCATTGTCAGTTACTGCTCGCAGCAGCGCGGCACACCCGGCATACCGCTTCTCGAATACACAGCCGAGGATATGCGCCGCGAATACAATACCGAGAAGGGCTGTGCGCCTACCTGCACGATACAATGTGTGCATCAGGTCGGCCATCTGGACGCGTGGCGCGACCCGCAGATCACGGCGGCGGAGTATAAAAGGCGCAATGGCGGCATCTCGGAAGAGACCATTGCGCGAGTGCTCAGCACGGACCGGACGTCGTGAGTTCGAGACCTCCGTTATTCGACAAACACAATTCTGAAACGTGCCCCAAGGACCTAATGAAAAAGGCCATATCCACAGGGTCAATCGGATCGGTTGGCTAAGAGCCGCTGTTCTCGGCGCTAATGACGGTATCGTCTCAACATCCAGCCTTGTGATCGGAGTTGCGGCCGCAAGCGGCAGCCGCTCGGCGATCCTGGTTGCGGGCGTTGCAGGGCTTTTCGCCGGAGCGATGTCAATGGCTGCAGGTGAGTACGTGTCCGTTCACTCGCAGGCTGATACGGAAGAGGCGGATATAAAAATGGAGCGGCGATACCTTGCCGATGAGCCGGACATGGAGCTTAATGAGCTGATCGCCATCTATGAGGATCGTGGGCTTGATAAGGATCTTGCCGCCGCGGTCGCGAAGAAACTGACCGAGCACGATGCCCTCGGCGCCCACGCTCGTGATGAACTCGGCATCTCAGAGAGCACGTCGGCAAATCCGCTTCAGGCCGCGGCTTTTTCCGCCGCAAGTTTTTCGATCGGAGCTATTCTGCCGCTTGCAACCGTGTGGCTTTCGACGGACACGCCGCAGATACTCGTTGTTGCGGTAAGCTCCTTGGTCTTTTTAGCGGCACTTGGAGCGGTCGCCGCACGTGCCGGCGGCGCAAGTATTCTCAAAGGAGCCGTGCGCGTCCTGATCTGGGGCGCGGCCGCAATGGCGGCCACGGCCGCTGTCGGCCGCATCTTCGGGGCAGTGGTTTAGCGCCGGGCCACTTTTTCGCCGATCGTCCACACGATCACCGAGCTTGAAAGCCCGCAGCCGGAAAGCCGTCCGGCCATGATGATGATCGTCTCACCCGAGCTGACAACGCCCGCACGGAGCAAGATCCTTTCACCGTTGCGAAGCAGGTCGGCTGTCTTGTCTGCGTCAAGATGTCCGAGCAGGTCAGTCACGGAGCGTCCGTCCTGCGGAATTTCATTGCCTGAGGGATCGAGATCCTTGTCGTAGAACGGAAGCACACCCCAGATCAGCGATAGCTGATTGCGCACATCAAGCGATGTGGTCAATGCAAAGGTTTGCAGGCCCGAGCGGATAGTGGAAAGACGCCGTGCCATAAGGCCGGATTCGGTAAAGACAGCGATCTTCTCGGTGTGCATCTCGCGTGCGGCATAGGCGGCAGCCTTGCAAAGTGCCTGGCTTGTTCGGCCTGACGGCGGCAGGCTGAACTTTACAGGCTTCTTTAAGTGAGGAGCTCTGATGGTCTCGGCTGAGTCGATGATGCGGGCCATTGTCCGCACCGCCTCAATGGGATGCTTGCCGGCCGCGGTCTCAGCGGACAGCATTACGGCATCTGTACCGTCCCAAACGGCATTAGCAACGTCAGAAGCCTCTGCCCGCGTCGGGAACGGATTTTCGATCATTGACTGAAGCATCTGCGTGGCGGTTATCACCGGTTTATCGCGGGCAACCGAAAGCTCGATTATATGTTTCTGGTAAACGGGTACGAGTTCCACGCTTGTTTCGACACCGAGGTCGCCGCGTGCGACCATGAGGCCGTCAGCAGCCTGAACGATATCTTCGAGATTGTCGATGGCCTCGGCCTTCTCGATCTTTGCGATAAGCAGAGGCCGGCCGATCTTTCTCGTATTCAATTCTTTGATCTTGGCCTTCGCTTCGTTGCAATCTTCGGCCGAACGTACAAAGGATAGCGCGATGTAATCGACATTCTGCGCCATCGCCCATTCAAGGTCGATATGATCCTTAGGGGTCATCGATGGGATCGGCAATTTTGTATTCGGAAGATTTATGCCTTTTCGTTCAGCGAGCGTTCCGCCGACGACGACCGTGCACACGACATCCGTCTCGGTCGTGGACTCGACACGCAGTTCGATCGCGCCGTCGTCAAGAAGTATCCTTGCACCGGCGGAGACGGCGGACGGCAGTGCGTCGAAGTTGGTAGAAACCTCGTTCGAGTTGCCCTCGACCTCGCGATTTGTAAGGACGAATCGCGAGCCTTCGGAGAGTTCGACGCTCATACCGCCTGCAAGCGTTCGCGTCCGGATCTTCGGGCCTGAAAGGTCGGCAAGCACTGCAAGCGGCAGGCCGAGTTTCTCGGCAGCGGCTCGTGCCGCCGCTATCCGCCGCTCGTGATCGGCGTGGTCGCCGTGCGACATATTGATACGGATGGCATTGAGGCCGGCCGTGAGCATCGATGCGATGACGGCCTCATTGTCGGTTGCAGGGCCAAGGGTTGCGAGTATCTTCGCTTTTCTCATTAGAATTCGATTTTACATTAGCCTGTGCAGGCGTTCGAGGTAGCTGAGTACGGTTCTGACAAAGGTCGAATGCGACCACGTTAAGGGCGACACCGAAAGCGGCCGGCCGTCGGACGGGCTGAGCTGCTCGCTCATCACACCGGACGGCATCGCGTGTTCCGCCGCCCATTCGATCAAACGGAGAGCAGGTTGAAGATCCGCAACCTGTTTGGCCCGGGCAATGTAATATTCCGACAGCCAAAGTGTGCAGATGAACCAAGGGTTCGGCGGCTTATCGGGAGCGGTTCGCATATAGCCGTCATCTTCGAAGCGTGCGATACCGCCGATGCCGTTATTGCCGAGCTTCTCCTCCACGGCTGACATCGTACTTGTTACGAGCGGGTCATCGACATCAAAACACCCGAAATAGAAGATGCCGAACAGCGACGCGTCAACCGTTGCATCGGGCCACAATCTGTCATCAGAATCGGCGTGCAATGCCCGCAGAAAGCGGCCGTGATCGCTGCTGTAAAGATGGGTTCGCATTGCTTCAACGATCTCATCCGCGGCTTTGCGGTACCTTTCGGCACGTTCCTGTTCATCGAACCGCTGTGCGAAGAGAGCGGCAGAGCGCAGGCCCGCAACTATTGTTGAACAAGTGAACGTATGAACGCCGCGACGATCTTCCCAAAGATTCCAGCTCGGCTGCGGCAATCCCGTTCTCAGATCGCGATAGTTCAACAGATGATCGGCGCATCGCACGATCAGGAACCGGTAAAGCCTTCGTACAAGTGCAACGTCATCAGTGCGCTTGAAGTGTTCCGCCAGTGCCCACAGTACAAGTGCGGTTTCGTCCTGTTGTATCGGCAGCATTTCGCATTTGCGGCGGATATCCCAGAACGGATGCCAACCTGAGCCGACGGTGCCGTCCGGATTATACTTCTGCAAAAAGTAGCCGCGCTCGTGCACGATCTCATGACACAAACTGAAAAAACGCCGCGAGATGTCGTAATGCCCGGCGGCGTCAAAGGCATTAGCCACAAAGGCTCCGTCGCGAGGCCAGAGATAGCTGTAGTGATCGGTCGCTCGGTCGGTAACATCGTGATCGTTCGCGGCGACGATCGCGCCGTCGTTGTCGATCTGCGTTCGAGCGATCAGTAAGCTTCGGCGAAAAAGCTTTCGTATCGATCCCGACAGCTCGCTGACATCGGGTTTCGTCTTTGAAAGCCAATCTGACCAATACGAGCCGCTTTTTTCGAAAAGCCCTTCGGGGCCTGTTTCGATCACGCCGCGATTTACATTCGCGACCTGAAGGTGCGACCTTCCGGCCGCTATCCAGTAATAGAACTCGAAGCTGCCGTTCGGTTCCATCGGCGTATGCACGGTGATCGTTGAATCGACCGAGCCTTCAGTGATGACACCGCCCGCCAGTTGTCCGTCCTCTGCGTCGCGCCAAGTGCCTTCTTGTGCGTGAAATGCCTTGCGGCCTGTCGCGAATTCATCAAAATGCGGCAGTGTGTTTACGAGGAAATAGCGATGCTTCTTGTAATGGATCAGCGAGAGTGTCGCCGGATCATAAAAAGCCGTGTCGCCGACCTTATTCTCGTATATGCGAAAATCGTGATGAAGAAAAATGCGGACCTGCCGCTGCTTTCCGGCAAGGTCGCGCACCGTGATGCGGCGCAAAAAGACATTGTCGTGATCGGCAACAACATCGCTGCACAGCAGGCTGATCTGCAGCAATGAGTTCGTAAGCGTTACATCAGTGATCAGCGAATCGTCGCGATACTTAAGCTCGATCTTCCAACCGTGGTCATAGGTCCATGTGAATTCGCCGTCTGCCCAAATACCGAATCGAAAAGGAAAGCCTTCGCTGTGGTTCTCTTGCCCCACATGCGGAAAGTATATGTCGCGGATCTGATAATCCTTGTCGAAATTAATAAGAAGGCTGCCGTTGCCGACAGGAAGGTCTCGCATAGGCGATGGTTAAACGGCAGAGTTGACCGCTTTTTCGACAGCGGCATCCAGTTCGGCCTTGATCCGCTCGCTAAAACCGACGATCTGAGTAACGACCTTTCCGTCACGGCCGATGACAATGGTTCGAGGGATCTCATCGCCTTGAGCAAAGGCGAGCTTGATAAGTTCAGGTTCCGGAAAGGCGATAGGATAATCGAATTTCGTCTGGGCCGTGAACTTCGGTATCTCCGATTTGTCATCCTCACCGCCGACGTTCAGCCCGAAGATCATCAGGTCATCGCCGTACTTTGCTTTGAGCGCGTTAAGGTGCGGGATCTCCTCGCGGCATGGGCCGCAGAATGTTGCCCAAAAGTCCAATATCACGGCTTTGCCGCGATGCATCCCAAGATTTTCGTCACCTCCGTCGAGCAGGGCCCACGACATTTCCGCCAGCGGTTTTGACGGCGGCAGTGGCACATTCGTCTGCGGAATATTATTGATCGATGACGGCTTGGTCGAGATCGACACCGGCGAAGCCGCCGGCATACAAGCCAATGCAATGGCCGCAACTGAGATCAAACCTAGCAGGACGAGCGCTCTCATATCTGCAATTCTACACTACCGTGCGTTCTATGGCATCTTTCAGCGCGGCTTTACATTTCGGTCGCAGCTTCATAACGTCAATAGTTGCTAATGCCGTATTCAAAGCAGATCAGGGAGGAATGCCGCAAGGCAATGCAGCGAAGCACCGAAACGCTCAACGGCATCGCCGGACGTGACGCGGCGCTCGAATGCGGATGCACTGCTCAATGGGAATTAGCATTCGATGAGAATGATCGAATAGGATCCGCGTCATTCCGCACCAACGGATGCGGATACATGGCAGCCGGCGGAGAGGTGATAACCGCACAGATCGAGGGCAAGCGCTTGGGCGAACTTTCGGGCTTGGAGCGTGAGGAACTTGAGGCCGGTGCCTCACACAAGATCGGCGCCACATCGGATCGGCGGCATTGTATTGCAGCCTGTGTCGAAGCTCTGCATAAGGCGTTTGATGAGCATCGGAAACGTGTGAGCAGTACGTTTCACGGCGAGTCGCCGCTGGTATGCACTTGCTTTGGCATTTCCGAAGATCGGATCATGGCCATGATCGAAGAGTATGACCCTTATTCAGCCGAAGAACTTATGTCAGTCTCGAATGCCGGCAAAGGCTGCGGTTCGTGCCGCCCGCTTATACAAGAACTTATTGATGCGGTCAGATATGCTAAGTTGTGATATACTTGCCGTTCGAATATTAAGACTATTTAATGGACGACCCCGCCAGTAGTTTTCTCATTTTGTTTCAGAGCACAGAGCCGATCACGCTCTCATTGGTCCTGTTCAATTTTCTGCTGATATTTGTGATCGTCGGCCTGAATGCCTTCTTTGTCGCGTCAGAGTTCGCTCTTGTTTCGTCGCGACGGGCACGCTTGCAGTCGATGGCAGATGACGGAAGCGGCGGGGCGGCCGCCGCACTTCGTTTGATCGACGACCCTTCGCGGTTCATATCGGCGGTGCAGCTTGGCGTTACGCTTGCATCGCTTGCGTTGGGTTGGCGAGGCGAGCCGACACTTGCCGCACTGCTCGAACCTCTCGCCGAACGGATCGCAAGCGAAGGAGCCGCGAATTACATTGCACACGGCGCTGCGATATTTCTCGCCTTCAGCATCATTACGTTCATGCATGTGGTGCTCGGCGAGCTCGTGCCGAAAATGTTCGCCCTTGAACGTGCCGAGAAATTTGCAGCGTTCGCAGCAAGGCCGTTGGAGCTTTTTGCTTATGTTTTCGCGCCGGTGATATGGCTTCTCAATGCTGCCGGCGGCTGGTTCGGGCGGTTATTGGGGCTTAGGTCGTCGCTTCAGCACGCATCGGTCTATACCGAAGAAGAGATACGTCAGCTGATCGCACTTTCGCAGGAAGGCGGCCAGATAAACGAAGAAGAACGGACTCTCATTAATAAGGTCTTTGAATTTTCTGAGACAACGGTCAAGGAGGCGATGGTGCCGCGCACTGAGATCACTGCGATACCGGAGACAAGTACGTATGATGAGATCGCCGCCGCATTTCGCGAACATGCGTTTTCTCGGCTGCCGGTATTTCGAAGCTCGCTCGATGACATTGCCGGATACATCCACAGCAGAGATCTGGTTGCGTACACCGGCCGGCCTGAGGATTTCAAGATCGAGACCGTCCTTTACAAGCCGAATTATGTTGTTGACACCGCCCATCTTGAAGATGTGCTGCGACAGATGCAGAAAGAGAAGTTCCACTTCGGCTTTGTTGTTGACGAGCACGGCGGCGTCGAAGGTATTATCACGATCGAGGACCTGCTCGAAGAGATCGTCGGTGAGATTTCGGATGAACACGACGAAGAGGTTAACGAGCAGATAACCGAACAAGCAGATGGCAGCTATTTGCTTGACGGCGGACTTGCCGTGCGCGATCTGAATCGGCGTTTAGGCGTCAATGTTCCGCTGTCGGAGGCGTACACGACCATCGCAGGGTTCTTGATGGCCGAAGCCGGGCAAATATTGGATGAGGGCGACGTCCTGCCATTTAACGGATACAATTTTAAGATCGAAAGCGTCGATAAGCGGCGAATTTTGAAAGTAAGGATGGAAGGCACTTAGCGGCGGATGCTTGGCAGCCGGAGATCCACGGAGACATGAGAATATTATGAGCTACATAGAACAAGTGTGGGCGCGGGAGATACTTGATTCGCGCGGCAATCCGACAATTGAGGCTGAAGTGATGCTGATCGACGGAAGCATGGGAAGGGCGGCGGTGCCAAGCGGTGCTTCAACGGGCGAGAACGAGGCGGTGGAACTTCGCGATGGCGACGACTATCGCTATTTAGGCAAGGGGGTTACAAAGGCGGTCGAGAATGTGAATGAGATCATTTCGCCCGAACTTGAAGGCCTTGACGCGCTCGATCAGACGTTGATAGACGAAACGATGCTCGGGCTTGACGGCACGCATAATAAATCGCGGCTGGGTGCGAACGCGATACTCGCTGTGTCATTGGCTAACGCACGGGCGGCGGCAACTTCGCTTGAGGTTCCGCTTTATCGCTACGTCGGCGGTGCCAATGCAAAGACGCTTCCAGTCCCGATGATGAACATCCTTAACGGCGGCGCCCATGCCGATAACAACGTTGATTTTCAGGAGTTCATGGTCATGCCGGTCGGGGCGGATAGCTTCACCGAGGCTCTGCGAATGGGCGCAGAGATATTTCATAACCTTAAAGGCGTTCTCAAGTCGCGGGGCCTCTCGACAGGTGTCGGCGACGAAGGCGGTTTTGCACCGAATCTTTCATCAAACGATGAGGCAGTGGAAACGATCCTTGAAGCGATCGAAAATGCGGGCTACAAAGCCGGTGAGAATGTGATGCTCGCTCTTGACCCTGCGTCCAGTGAATTCTTCAGGGATGGGAAGTACATCTTCAAAAAGAGCGATAAACGTGAGCTTTCATCAGACGAGATGGCCGCGTACTGGGCGGATTGGTGCGCGAAGTACCCGATCATTTCGATCGAAGACGGTATGGCGGAGAACGATTGGGAAGGTTGGAAGTCGCTGACCGGAATGGTTGGCGATAAAGTGCAGCTTGTCGGCGATGACCTTTTTGTGACCAATGTGCAATTCCTGCAAAAGGGTATCGACGAACACGCCGCCAACAGCATCCTGATCAAGGTAAATCAGATCGGCACACTTACCGAAACACTCGATGCGATCGAGCTTGCACGAACTCACAATATGACGTGCGTGATCTCGCACCGAAGCGGCGAGACCGAGGACAACTTCATTGCCGATCTTGCGGTAGCGACCAACGCGGGACAAATAAAGACCGGAAGCCTCTGCCGCAGCGACCGCATTGCAAAATACAACCAACTGCTGCGCATCGAAGAGGATCTTGGCGACTCGGCACGTTATCCGGGCAGAAAGGCGTTCTATCAGATCGGCTGATGGACGTACGGTCTGAGCTTCTTCGTGAGCACTCGCGGCGTCAGATGCTGTTGGTTGCAGAACATGTTGACTGTGACAGCAAGAGATTCGCCGAGCTGATGGCTCTCTTTTTTTCCGGCGAGTATCGTGTCGCGCAGAGGTCGGCCGGTGTTGTGTCAACTGTCGTTGAGCGGCATCCGAAGCTCATAGCACCGTACTTTTCGCGTATCGTCGAACTGCTCGAAGATAACACGGCGGGCGCGGCGGTTCACCGGAATATCCTGCGGCTCCTCCGGCACGCACCGATACCGAGGAGCTTTGAGGGAAGGCTCTATGACATTTGCCTTACAAAACTCGATGATCCAAAGGCCGCGATCGCCGTTAGGGCATTTGCTATGGAGGTTGCGGTGCGGATAGCCAACGGCGAAGTGCAGCTTCTTGACGAGGTCGGACTAATTGTCAGAAAACACATGGGTAATTCAAGCGCAGCGCTAAAGGCAAAGGCCCGCAACCTGCTTAAGATCACCGCTGAAAATAGCGAAAATTAGACTCCCTCGCGGGCCGCCCAATCGGGTATAATCAACATCGAGAATTCGCCGATCGCCAAATGATTGATCCTCAGCAAAGACAGCTCGCGGCACCTGTTGCACTTTTTATTCTCGACGGGTGGGGCTTTTCGCCGTCCGTCGACGGTAATGCGGTCTTCCACGCGAACACGCCGAATTATGATCGTCTTTGTGGGGCATTCCCGATGACAAGCATTGCGGCGCCCGGAGATGCAGAAGAAGGCCATCTTGATCTGGGGTGCGGGCGTTCAGCCAATTCGGACGATCATCGGGTCCGCGATGCACTGCGAAACGGTGAGTTCGAGACAAATCAGGAACTCGCAAGTGCTATCATCGCTGCAAAAGAGAGCGGCCGGCGACTGCATCTGATCGGCTTGCTTAGCGACGGCGGCGTCCATTCATCGATCGAGAGCCTTTTTGCGATCCTGCGCATGGCTCGCGTACGCGGCCTTACGGATGTCTTTGTCCACATAATACTTGACGGAGTTGACGTTGCGCCTCGAACGGCAGATGTTTACGCCGAGGCTCTCGCCGTCAAACTCGCGGACATTGGGGTTGGCCGTATCGCAACGATCTGCGGCCGCTACTTTGCGATGGATTCGAGCGGAAGTTGGGAGCGAACGGCGCGTGCTTACACGATGCTTGTTCACGCCGAAGGCGAGCGTTCGCCTGATGCGATGGCCGCCATACGCGGCTCGTTCCTTCGCGGTATTGCAGATGAATTCATCGCGCCGATCGTGATCGAAGATCAACCGGGTGTGCCTGTGGCAACGATAGAGGATGGCGACTCGGTGATATTTTACAACCATCGGCCGGAGGGAATTCGTCAGCTTGTACGAAGCCTTGCAGTTCCTGACGGCGGGGGCCTGCGCAAACCGTCGATCCGAGCCGTGTGCTTGACCCAATACGACCGGGCTTTTGAACTGCCGGTGGCGTTCCGGTCAAGTTCCAATAATAATGTGCTGACCGAAGTGCTTGCGAACGCGGGTATTGCGAGCTGTAAGATAACGCAGACGGAGCGGTTCCCGCACCTTACGTATTTTTTTGACGGCGGCGGCGAGATCGAGGTTGAGAGTGATACACAAGTTCTGATACCGACCGTTGTTGGCCCGTCTTCGGATCTTCGGCCCGAGTCAATGAGCTTTAAGATCGCCGACCGTTTTGTTCGTGAGATGGAAGCGGCTCCGCGTGGTATCTTTGCGGTAAATCTGCCGGCTGCGGCGATAGCTGCACGGAGCGGTTCTATGGATCGAACGGTAGAATCGATACAGTTCGTTGACGTCTGTTTGGGCGGAATGCTCGACAAGATCCGCGAGGCCGGCGGCACGGCGATCGTTACGGCCTCGCACGGAGCATGCGAGGCTATGTCGAACACCGACGACGCTTCGATCTCTCCTGTCAACGGACGCGTGCCGTTCCATCTTGTCGCTGACTCGCTTCAAGGCACACAGCTTCGCCGAGATGGTTCGCTCGCCGATGTGGCACCGACGCTGCTGCGGCTGCTCGGCCTTGAGGTTCCGAATGAGATGACAGGGAGCGACCTGCGGATATAGCAAGGCGCCGTTACCTACCTGTGCAGCGGATGCGTCCATACAAGATATTGATTATTAACTTTGGCCAAATGGGCGATGTGGTGTTGAGCACTGCTGCCATGCGAGCGATCCGACAATGCCCCGACTCTGCATCCGTAACTCTGCTTCTCGGTACATCATCACTCGATGTTGCTGAAATGGCCGATGCCGCTGACCATTACATCGCGTTCGATCGAAAATTATTCAAGCAGCGAAAATATTTTCGCGGAGCGGTTGAAACGCTAAGGCTGCTGCATGCTTTGCGCCGCGAAAGGTTCGACCTGGTGATCGATTTCTTCAGTCGTAGTGAAACCAACTTGCTCGGATTCCTCGCGGGCATTCCAAAGCGGCTTTATGCCGCACGGAATACGCGCTCGATAGACAGTCTTTCAAATTTCAAGCCTGCCGCGCCGCCATTCGATCCGGAACGGCATATCGCCGATCGATGCTTCGATCTTGCCGAGTGCCTCGTGGGCAATGTGCCGCGCGAACCGTTCATTTTCCGTCCGAAAGTTGAAGATGTTGAAGCCATGCGGAAGCGCTTTCCAAGCCTGGATGGCGCCGTTGGCGTATTTCCCGGAGCGGGACACCCTTCGCGACGCTGGTCCTTGGAAAAGTACGGGGAACTTGCGAAGCGCATATCAAAGGCCGGCATTGTGCCTGCTCTGTTTTTAGGACCGGAGGAATCTGATGCGGTCGATCGAGCCGAAAATTATTTCCCTGCATCCACGTTAAAGCTGTACAACCTGGGGCAGCGTGAGCTCGTTCCCGCGATGAGATTACTCGCGGCGATGGTCGGAAATGATACCGGTACAACGCACCTTGCCGCTCAAACCGGCATTAAGGTCGTGCTGGTCGTGGATCAGAATGCAGAGCTGATCTATGTACCGCTTTCCAATCACCTTTACAGCGTAAAGGGGCGACGGCTAGCTGACGTGGATGTTAGCGATGTTTTCGAAGCGCTTTGCGCCGCGCTGTCTGAATAGCGCGGAAACAAATGACAAGTGGAGCGGGGCGTGATAACCTCTTGTACTTCAGGAGAACGACGGGTCAAACTATGGTCGAGGAATTTGCGTTCGACAATACCGAGGAACGCCGCAAAGTGCGTCAGAACGGAACGGGTTGGATAGAGGTGATCGCCGGGTCGATGTTCTCTGGTAAATCAGAGGAACTCATACGGCGGCTCAACCGCGCGCGGATCGCGCGGCAAAAAGTGCAGGTCTTCAAACCGCAGATCGACGCTCGATATTCTGTTGAAGAGATCGCGTCGCACTCGGGCCACAAGCACGACTCGTCGCCGGTCGCGAGCACAGCAGAGATGATGGCGCAGATCGAAGACGACACTCAGGTCGTCGGCATTGACGAAGGACAATTCTTTGATATGAATATCATCGACGCCGTAAATCGCCTTGCCGAAGACGGCAAACGCGTGATCATCGCCGGACTCGATCAAGACTATACGGGCAAACCGTTCGAGCCGATGCCGCAGCTGCTATCGATAGCCGAGTTCATTACAAAGACACACGCGATATGTGTTGTGTGCGGCGGCACCGCGAACTATTCGCAGCGCACGGTCGAATCCGAGGCTCGTGTCGAGGTCGGTGCAAGCGATAAGTATGAGGCGCGCTGCCGCAAATGTTTCGTGCCGCATGCGGATGCTCCGACGCTGCACGACGGCCGTTCAGCCGCGCACGGATGAGCATTGCCGTTCCTGTATAAGGATCTTCGCACACGATCGATGATATTCGCGCTGATCTCAAGTGCGGATACGCTCAAAAAAAATTTTCAAAACATATACTTTATGTTGCATTCAATGCTTGGAATGAACGCAAAATATTGTATGATGTTTTACGTTCTGAATGTGCGCATTTTACGCGGAACTGACTTTCAAGAAAAAGGAGAAACATATGGCAACTAAGAAAGCAACAAAACCGGCCGCGAAGAAACCTGCGACCAAGAAAGCGGCTGCCGCGAAACCGGCAGCAAAGAGCGCCGCACCGAAAACTGCCACGAAGGCCGTTGCTAAAAAAGCAGCACCGAAGGCAGCAGCAAAAGCGGCTCCGAAGAAAGCTGCAGCCAAGAAAGTTACTGCAGCAAAACCGGCTGCGAAGAAGGCTGCTGCGAAACCGGCAGCTAAGAAGGCAACGGCAGCAAAACCGGCTGCTAAGAAAGCAACCGCAGCAAAACCGGCAGCAAAGAAGGCAACAACCGCAAAGGCTGCTCCAAAGAAGGCCGCTGCAAAGAAACCTGCAGCGAAGAAGGCACCCGCAAAGAAGAAGTAACCGCACTGCACATCAGACGGAGAAGAGCGGCGTCGTCACGAGGCCGCTCTTTTTCCTTTTACGGATCTGTCGGGCCTTGGATCTGAGATCACAATAAGCGGATGTCAGTATTCGAGCTTGATCGAGTTCATTCCGCGCATGAGTACCTTCTGACGCCGGATGACCCGCTTGCGGTTCTTTGCAGGGTTGAAAACATTCAGCGGGCTTGGGATCATCGCCGCAAGGAATGCGGCTTCGTCTTTTGTCAGGTCGCTCGCACTCTTTTTGAAGTACGTGCGTGCGGCGGCCTCGGCACCGTAAACACCGTCGCCCCATTCGATGACATTCAGATAGATCTCGAGTATGCGTTTCTTTGAGAGTTCGCGTTCCAGGAAATAGGTGTAAACGGCTTCACGGCCTTTACGCAAAAAATTACGGTCCTCGGAAAGAAAGAGGTTCTTGGCAAGCTGCTGCGTGATCGTCGAAGCGCCACGCTTAAAGCTAGGAAGCGGCGGTATCCAGTCGTTTTGGTCCTTGCCGCAGTCCTGTGGACTTGTGTTCGCTGCTTTCGCTGCCGCTATGCAGTCATCTTTATCCTCTTTCTTGCCTTCCTCAACGGCTTCATCCCAAGCCTTTTGTATAGCATCCCAGTCAAAACCGTGGTGCTGAAAAAAGCGTGCATCTTCACCCGCAAGCACTGCTCTTTGCAGATTAGGGTTTATTTGCTCGATCGGCATCCAGATCATGAACTTCTTTGGCTCGATCCCGTCTGCCCGGGCCTGCGAAAGCCTATACTCGATGAGTGAGGTCGTGGTCGGGTTCTCATTTTTAAGTTTTGAGATACTTGGAAATGTTACTATCTCATAACCGAGCCATAGCACGATGGCTCCGAGAAAAATAAAAAAGAGGATCTTGACCCAATACCACATTATGGACGTGAACAGATACGCTGACCGCTTAGACAAGGGCTATAGCAAAAGCATCTGTGCGATGACGCTGCCATACAGGCAAGCGCCATGCGGTAACTATACAACATTAGGGACAGGCTCTCACGTGTTGACAGCTTCTTGACTATTTCAAAGGCTCTATTCACTATTCACTATTATGGGACATTACGAAAATGTTGTTGCGGTAATTCTAGGCGGCGGTGCCGGCACAAGGCTTTATCCGTTAACGCGTGAGCGTTCTAAGCCCGCAGTGCCGCTCGGCGGAAAGTATCGGCTTATCGACGTGCCTGTCTCGAACTGCATCAACAGCGAGATAATGCACATCTTTGTCCTTACGCAATACAACTCAGCATCGCTGAATAGGCACATCTCGACGACTTATCGCTTTTCGGCTTTCTCATCGGGCTTTGTCGAAGTTCTTGCCGCCGAGCAGACAAAGGACAACACCGAATGGTTCCAAGGAACGGCCGACGCGGTCAGGCAAATGATGCCTCACTTGCGTGATTGGCGAATAGACACAGTACTGATCTTGTCGGGCGACCATCTTTATCGTATGGACTATCGCGATTTTCTCGACCGCCACTTTTGGTCGGGTGCCGATCTGACGGTGTCGGTGATCCCATGCCGTCAGGAGGAGGCAGGTGAATACGGCCTGCTGAAGACGGATGCCGACGGGGCGATCATCGAGTTCAAGGAAAAGCCGAAGGGCGATGCCCTCGAAGAAATGCGTGTCGATACCACGGCGTTCGGATTATCACCGAATGAAGCATTAGAGAGGCCTTTTCTCGCGTCAATGGGTATTTATGTTTTTAAGTACGACAAACTCGTTGAGCTGCTCGGCGAGGACGACGCGCGAGTGGACTTTGGCAAGGAGATAATTCCCTCGGCGATCACTAAGTATAACGTCCAGGCCCATCTCTTCAAGGACTACTGGGAAGATATCGGTACGATACGCTCTTTCTATGAAGCAAATCTTGATCTGGCACGTCCGCTGCCAAAATTCAACTTCTTTGATGCGAGCTCGCCGATCTACACGCGCAGCCGCAATTTGCCGCCGTCAAAAGTGCATGACTGTACGATCGACGATACGATGATCAGCGAAGGCTGCATCCTGAATGGCATTACAGCAAAGAACTCGATCATCGGATTGCGCAGCCGCATCGGTACGGGCGCACAGATCGAGAACTCAATAATCATGGGATCAGATTTCTTTGAAGGTTTAGACGATCTTGAAGCCAATATCGGCCGCAATGTTCCGCATTTGGGCATTGATCAAAACAGCGTGATAAGAAACGCGATCGTCGATAAGAACGTTCGTATCGGAAAGAACGTTCAGCTCATAAATGCCGACAGCGTCCAGCAGTACGATTCGCCCGACGGAGCGTTCTATATTCGCGACAGTATTATCATCATTCCCAAGAATGCGGTGATCCCTGACGGCACGATAATTTGAGCCGCCTCAGATACCGGCAAGTTTGTTACCGCTGCCGCGGCCGACGATGTAGCTGTTCTTTGCCCGCACAACAACGCCGGGACGCATAACGCGGACGCGTATCTGACGCCTTTCGCCGGCCGTGCCCTGCGTTGCCGGATAGTAGCCGAGCGAATACTGCCTGCGCAATTCCTCAGCAATGCCGGTGAATGCCGCACGGATATTCATCATACTGTCAGCTTCGAAATAACGGCCGCCGCTGTTCCTCGATATCGTTTCCAGATATTTTTTTCCCGTCGCGTATTCCTGTGCGCTTCCGCCGCCGGGTGCGCCGCCGGATCCGATATTTACGTTCCCGCCCATCAGAATCGCGCCGAGTATGTCGCCCATAGTAACTCGGCCCGAAGGACGGCGATTCGGGTTTGGATAGCGGCTGCCTGTCATTCCGCCGTTGAGATCGTGCGAAGTGTCATAGCGAACGGCATAGAAGAGCGAATCGGTCTCTTCGGTCTTTGCTTCGGTGCTTTGATATGAAGCACGTCGCGATGTTGTATCGACGCCGTCGGTAAATAGTACGACAGCCTTGCGCCCCTTTATGTAACGCATTTCCTGTTCGAGCGCGTAATCAACAGCTTCATAAAGGCTGGTGCCGTTACCGAACTCAGCCATATAAATAGCGTTACGAAGCTGCATACGGTTGCTGGTCGCCGGGCTGAGAACATGAACTCGCTCGTCGAAAGAGATGACCATCACACGGTCGCTGGGCCTCAGCTGATCGACGAAAGCGACGGCGGCGCTTTGGATCTCATCGATGCGATACTGTGTTGAAGGGCTTACGTCAATCAGAAGGATCACAGTGAACGGCTGCTCTACGGATTGAAAATATTCTATCTGCTGTTGAACACCATTTTCGAAGATCTGAAAGTCCTTCTGCTGAAGGCCGGAGATGAACCGCCCGTCGCGATCGAGAACCGATACGGGCATTGTTACCAGTTCGGTATCAACCTTGATTATCTCATTCTCGTCATCAACCTTTCCGTCCGGCGTCGGCGTCGTACCTGCTCGCGGTGTACTGCCTTGAAGTACGGGCGGGCCGTCCTTGCGAGTCGGTACATTGCTGTCGCTTTGCAGGACAGGAGGTGTCGGCGTCGCCGCTACACGCGGGCGTGTCGATGTGTTCGTCTGTGCTGCGGCCGTTATATTCAGAGCCGCCGCCAAGGCCAAGATAACCGCATACTTTCTCATAACCATAAGCATCCTCAAAAGAGCCTCTTGAGGACAGCTTCGTTATGATTATATGCGCTCGTGAATAGTTGCTAAAGATTTGCCGCGCCCTTGTCGGCGAATTCCGAAGCAAGAGTGTGAAACCGGCGGCGTACGGAGTTTATATTGACCAGAGGGAGGCCGTGATGATGCGTACGATTGGTCAGCAGAATAAAAATTCGCTGCTTCGAAGGGTCGAGCCAAAGGCTTGTTCCCGTAAAACCAAGATGGCCAAAGCTTTGCAGCGACAGCTTCGTACCCGCGGTCGAGTCCGGCGTTGATGCCAACTGAAACGCAAGCGAGCGGTGCTCGTCCAGATGCGGCGTTAAATTTGCGGTGAAAAGGCGGCATGTTTCTTCAGAAAGCAGCGTTGCTGATGCGGCAAGGAACTGCAAAGCGATCTTGAACACATCGGCGGCAGTTGAGAAAAGGCCCGCATGCCCGGCTATTCCGCCGAGGAAGCAGGCATTACCGTCATGCACTTCACCCCATATCTGTCCGGTCCGCAGATGCGGCGACATCGCAGTTTCCGTGATGTAGCCCTGCTCGATACAGGTTTGACGTTCAAATGCATTTCCAGTCTCACTCGCGGCGATCAGACGGCGCTCGAACTTGTCCGCCGGCCGAAATGCCGTTCGCGTAAGCCCAAGCGGGCGAAAGATGTGCTCCGCTGCGATCTCGGCAAGGCTTTGCGAGAAGACCTTCTCAAGCACGGCAGCAAGCGTTATGAAATTTAGATCGCTGTAAACAACGGCCGAACCGGGCGTGCTTTCCAATGGAAGTTTGCCGATGAGGTCGATGACAGCGGCCGGCTCATTACTGCTGCACAGCAGATACAGAGGACGCCATGCCGGCATGCCTGATGTGTGGGCGGCGAGGTTGCGGATCGTGAGCGCATTCTTTTCGGCAGACGCAAAGGCATCCACAAAATTCGCGATTCGATCATCAAGCGAAAGCAAACGCTTCTCGATCGCGGTCGCCGTCAGGAATCCCGTTACCAGAACCTTTGTCAGGCTTGCAAGATCATAGATCGTCTCGGGCGTTGCCGAGATGATCTCAGGCTCGACGACTGCATTACCTATCGCGTCGTGAAAACGGATCGAGCCGTGCTCGCCAACTAGGAACACCGCCGAAGGAAAGTCGCCGGCATCAATGCGTGTTGTGAGAAATTCTGTTATCTCGGTCGGTGCGTTCATCTGAGCGATCGCTGCGGTGAAATGCGAACTTGTATCTCCCTAGACATCGAGGAACTGCCGATGAGCCTCGATGCGATCAAGAATGCCCGTCGCCAATGCGAGCGCGCGGCGGCCGTCGGCTCCCGAGATCGGCGGTGCTGTGTCATTGCGGATACAAGCGAGGAAATCATTGATCTCGGCGCGGAGCGGCTCAGTATCGGCGATATCGAGTTTCTGTATAGAGATGCCTGCAAATGAATGCGGATCGTCCGAATCAAGTGTGGTTATCGCCGCGTATTTCGCGGCGTAATCGAGCACTACATACGAACCCTTTTGAAAGAACCGCGTCTTACGAACCTTCTCATGCCCTACCCGCGATGATGTGATGTTCGCAACCGCTCCGTTAGCAAACTCGATCCGTGCGTTGGCGGCGTCCACCTTATCCGAGATCACGGGAATCCCGACCGCGCTTATGGCGCTGACGCCGACATCCTCGCCGACCATCCACTGAACGGCGTCAAGGTCGTGGATCATGACGTCCAGCACCACATCGACATCAAGCGACCGATCCGGGAACGGCGAAACACGATGGATCTCGAAGTAAAGCGGTGTCGTTATGTGAGGCTTAAGGGCGACCATTGCCGGGTTGTACCGCTCAAGATGCCCGATCATCAGCTTTGCCGAACCTGTCGCGGCCGCTGCCGTCATTTTATCGGCTTCATCTGTCGTTATCGCCATCGGCTTTTCGACAAGTACATGAATACCGCGTTCGAGAAATGAGCAGGCTATATCGCAATGTGTCTCGGTCGGTGTGGCGATCGAAACGGCATCAACTTTGTCAAAGAGTTGCCTCGGGTCAGCAAAAGACACGCAGCCGTACTTTTCGCTTATCACACGCGCAGTTGCGGGGGCAGTATCGCAGATGCCGATAAATTCGATCTCGTTCTCAGCGGCAAGCTCGGCGTAATTTCGCGCATGATGGCGTCCGAGGCTGCCGGTGCCGATCGCGGCGAGTCGAAGTTTGTCATTTTCGGGCATAGTTTGATTGGGAAGTGCTTTTCAGCAATACTTTACATTCTGTTTGAAGATGGCCGAAATTACAAAGCCCGCCGCTGCCTCAGATAACGCCGTGCCTCGGCTTGCGTGGATAGCGGTTTCATTGGCCGGCGTTGCCGCGTACTTCCTGGGCCTCGGGCTTCCGTTCCTTGGGCCTGACGAGCCGCGTTATGCACAGGTAGCGCGAGAAATGTTCGAGCGCGGCGACGTGATCACACCAACGCTCGGAGGCTTCAATTGGTTTGAGAAGCCGATACTTCTCTACTGGCTCGAATTTCTCTCATACACATTCTTCGGCGTCAGCGAATGGGCAGCGCGGCTCGGGCCCGCGATCTTTGGTGTTGCGACCGTTGCGTGCCTGTATTTCGTCGGAAAAACGGCGGGCAGCGGGGCGGCGAAATGGTTTGCATTGCTGGGAGCATCGACGATCGGGATCGTAGCGTTCTCGCACGGTGCGAGCTTCGACATAATAGTTACATTTCCGATCACTGCCGCGCTCGCGGCCTATTATATTTACGAGACCTCAAGCAGGAAGGACGGTGTTGAACGTGTCGGATTTCTTGCCGCGTTCTACTTCTTTGTCGGCGTCGGCTTGCTTGCAAAAGGGCTGATAGGAGCAGTATTCCCCGGTGCTATCGTGGCTGCGTATCACATTGCGATACGCCGAATGCCTTCGCGCAATGCTTGGTTCAGCACGATATGGGGCACTCTGCTGGCCCTGTGTGCCGCCGCGGTTTGGTACGGTCCGATGTTCTATCGCCACGGCTATGAATTCTTCAACGAGTTCATAATACAACATCATTTTCAACGCTTTTCGTCGAACAAATATCAGCATCCGCAGCCATTCATATTCTTCTGGTGGATATTGCCGCTCCTGACTCTGCCGTGGCTGCCGCTGCTTGCTGCGTCGATCATTTCACGCATCAAGGCGTGGCGTACACGCGAGGCCTTTGAGAACTCCGATCTGTTCACGTTTGCAGGCATTTGGCTGCTGATACCGCTGATATTCTTTTCATTCTCAGGCTCCAAACTTCCCGGCTACATACTGCCGTCGGTACCCGCGGCGGTGATCCTTTCTTCACTATTCCTTGCGAGGCAGGGCAAGATAGGCAAGGCCGGTTTCCGTGCAGTTTACGTCACTGCCTTAGCAACGCTTGCGGCAGCAGCGTGCCTCTTGGTATTGTTCATGCCGTCATTCGCGAATACTGACTCCGTAAAAGGCCTTTTGACGGCAGCGAACGAACGCGGCTTCGACGGTGAAAAGGTCGTTGGAATGTACACGGTTTCACACAGTGCGGAGTTCTATGCGGCCGGAAGGCTCGTCCGCGACACGGATGGAAAGCAAAGGCGCATTTACAGTGCGGCGGAGATCGCAGCGGCCATGGGCGATGAGCGAGTTTCGGCGGTGCTTGTCATAATTCCGCTCAAACATCTGCAGCAGTTGACAGCGTCGCCGCTTGTTCACAGCGAAGTGATCGCCGACAATACCGAGCTTGCGATCGTACAGGTTACGAAGCCCTAACGCTTTGCTGCCCGCTCGATACGATCCATCAACGCCGCACCAATATCGGCAGTGTCGTCGATGCTTTCACAATAGATCGTATCGATGCCGAGGCGGTCGCATTCGCGAAAGAATTCAAATAATGAATGTGCGTATTCCTCGACGTTTCTGCATATCAGCTTATGCTCAAACGCGCCTTTTGTCTCAGTTAAACCGATGAATGCCGAGTTCGGCTCCGGATCGTCGGCAGAACCTTTGACAACGACGACCTTTGCTCGCGGCGAATAATGTTTATGCTTGAGTCCGGGGCTTTTCGGCGTGAGAGGCGAACTGCCGCTGTCCGCAACGATGTCGGGAACGATCTTCCGCAGTTCGCCCGCAGTGATGCAGCCTTTTCGCAATAGAACCGGCACTTCACCGGTGCAGTCAACTACCGTTGATTCAAGTCCGATGATACATGGCGGGCCTTGCAGAATGCAGTCAATTCGGCCGTCAAGGTCTTCGAGGACCGCTTGCCATGTTGTCGGGCTTGGGCGCCCTGAAAGGTTTGCCGACGGCGCAACAACCGGTGTTGCCGCCGCGGTCAAGAATAGTTCCGTGAGGCCGAGTCTCGGCATCCGTATTCCGATACTGTTGAGACCGGCGGTAGCGACCGCCGGCACTGTGTCCTTTTTCGGAAGGATCACCGTGAGCGGCCCGGGAAAGAAAGCGTCGATGAGCTTTGCGGCAGCGTTTGTGATCGCAGAGGCGAGCGAATCTATTTGTTCGATGCGCGAAATATGAGCGATCAGCGGATTGTCCGCCGGCCTTTTCTTTGCCGTGAAGATGTTTGCGACAGCGACTTCGTTAAAGGCATCCGCGCCAAGCCCGTAAACGGTCTCGGTAGCGAATGCGACAAGCCCGCCGCGCCGAATGATCGCGCCGGCGTATGCAGCATCGGTCGTAAGTTCTGTTTTCACCGCAAGACAGTGTTACGCAAAGCCGAGCCGAACGCAAAGTATGACTTACGCTTGGCACAGCGATAGAATATAGCTGTGGCAACCGCCGAGACGCTAAAAGAGAAGCTTAAGACGCTGCCGACGAGAGCAGGCATCTACATCCACAAGAACGCCGCCAGCAAGATCATCTATGTCGGCAAAGCGAAGAACCTGCGCAATCGTGTGCGTTCGTACTTTCAATCGAGCCGCAATCATGATCCCAAAACCCGACAGCTTGTAAAGAATATTGCGGATTTCGAGTTCATTGTCGTTGATAATGAGGTCGAGGCGTTGGTGCTCGAATCTAATTTGATCAAGAAGCACAAGCCGCGTTTCAACGTCTTTCTTAAGGACGACAAGTCCTACCCGCACCTGAAGCTGACGAACGAACCTTACCCGAAGGTCGTCATAACGCGAAAGATCGTGCGCGATGGTTCGCACTATTACGGGCCATTCCTGCCGGCGGTGCTTGCACGCAACACGCTTGACCTTATCAATCGCGCATTTCAGCTTCGAACCTGCGATATTGAGATAGACGGAAACCTGCCCAGGCCATGCCTTGAATATCACCTAAAGCGATGCCTTGCACCTTGCGTGCGAGGGCTTTGCACAAAGGAGGAATACCGGCAGGCGACAGCCGACGTGCGCGAACTGCTTGAAGGGCGGAATAAAGAGCTTGCGAAGTCGCTGGAAGCCAGGATGTGGCAGTTCTCAGAAGAAGGAAAGTACGAGTTGGCGGCGCGTTACCGCGACCTGATGCGGACAGTGCTTGCTCTTAGCGAAACACAGAAGATGGCAACCACGGCCGACCGAGATATCGACATCATCGGTTTTTACCGCGAACGGCAGCGGCTTGCACTTCAGCTTTTCACAATGCGAGAAGGCCGCATTGTAGGGCGGCGGGAATTCTTTTGGGAAGACCTGCCGGAGGATGACAGGTTTGACGCGGCTGAATTCTTGGGCCAGGTCTTGACGCAATATTACTCGACGGATTATGTGCCGCTTGAGATACATGTATCGCAGGATTTCAGCGACCGCGCCGTACTTGAACAAGCTTTGACAGACCGACGCGGCCGCCGCGTGAAGATACTCGATCCCAAACGCGGTAAGAATAAGCACCTCGTAAAGCTTGTTGAGACGAACGCAAAGATCGCGTTCGAACAGCGATTTCGCGTACTCAAACCCGACAGCGAAAAGGTGCTCGAAGAGCTGCAGGAACTGCTCGAACTCTCGCATTTCCCGGAACGCATCGAGTCCTTCGACATTTCGAACATCTCAGGTTCTGAAAACGTCGCCGGCATTGTCGTATTCGAGAACGGTAAGCCGGCACGTGCACAGTATCGCAGGTTCATAATCAAGACCGTCGAGGGCTCCAATGACTTTGCGTCAATGAACGAAGCAGTTTTTCGACGCTATCGCAGACAGATCGAAGAGCAGAAACCGCTTCCGCAGCTTATCTTTATCGACGGCGGCAAAGGTCAGCTTTCGGCGGCGGCCGCGGCGATGAACTCGCTCGATCTCGAACAGATAATGCTCGTCGGGCTTGTAAAACCTCCGAAACGGCACAGCGAGATCTCGCACCTGCTGATCTACGGCCGCGAAAACGGTCCGATACAGTTCGACCGCAATTCACAAGCGTTCAGGCTGATACTTCAGATCCGTGAGGAGACGCACAAGACCGCCGTCGAGTTTCATCGCAAGCGGCGTGAGCAGCGAGATTTTACATCCGAACTTTCGGAGATACCGGGCATCGGTGAAAAGCGAAAGAGGGTGCTGCTGCGCGAATTCGGTTCGATCGAACGCATCGCAAAGGCCGCTGTCGAGGAGCTTTCGCCGCATATCGGGCCAAAGGCTGCCGCCGAGGTTGCCGGGCACTTTGCCGCTCAGCGTTCTGTCGCTGGAAAGGCCGCTTCGGATATGACGTAGCCGAGCTTGCGGTTTACATTTGCGGCCTTGAATGTTTCAATCTAACTGGTCGAACTTTTCCGAAAATCACCCGATGCTATGGCACGTCGAAGATTTCGCCACACTCCGCGGGCAGCTTCCCCGGAGGATATATCATTTCAGGAATATCTGGTCAATCAACCTGCGCAGCAGACCACGCGGACCGAGCTTCTGCGGCTGATTCGCGGCGGCGAAGACACCTACCTTGAGCTCAAAGTAAAACTTTCGAACAGTGAGCGTATAGCTCAGGGCATTGTGGCGCTTGCGAATACTGACGGCGGAACGATCGTTTTCGGCGTGAACGATCAGCTTCGGATCGAGGGCGTCAGCAATCCTGAATGGGTGCAGCAGGAGCTGGCACGCATCTGTCGCGACGAGATCGTGCCGCCGCTTGTGCCGATGATCGACACGGTCGCTTTCGACAGCGGCAAGCGCATCGTGGCATTGGATGTTGACGGCAGAAGGCGGCCGTATCGTACGCGCGACGGACGCTTTTACCTTAGGATCGGAGCCGAAAAACGCGAGATAAGCCGCGATGAGCTAAGCGGCTGGCTTGATGAGGTGAGACCGCTCGGCTTTGAGAATATTCCGCTGCAAACCGTTACGGAAGACGACTTTGATGACGCTTTGCTGTGGTCGTTCGCCAATGCGTTCGATGACGGAGCTTCGCATCTGAACCTCTACAATACCGCGGATCTCTTGCGGAAAGACCTTCTGCTTGCGGTCGGAAATGCAGATGAGTTCTTCCCGACCGTTGCCGCGGTACTGCTTTTCGGAAAGAATGAGCGTGTCGCGGAACTGCTGCCGCGATCGAATTTGACGGTCGCTCGATTTTCGGGCGAAGGCTCCGCCGCGCAGCTGATCGAAGCAGCTGAGATAAAGGGGAATATGCTTTCGCAGTTCGAAGCGGTGACGGCGTTCCTCGGCCGGTACATCGATCTCAACAAACAGCAGCCTAAGCGGAAACTAATGCTGGTCGGCGATGATATCGCAAAGCCGCGCGGCCGCTATCATCACTACGCGGTAGTCGAGGCAGTGATCAATGCACTTATCCACCGCGACCTAGGGCTGCGCGACATTCGAACGAGGATCAATATTTACGACAACGCTGTCGAATTTATCAACCCGAGGCGTACGGCGGGATTTTCGCCGCCCGCGAACCGCGCGATACGCTACGGCATTACACAAAGGCTCAATCCGCAGATCGCAGCGATCTTTACACGCCGCGAATACGGCATAAATGCCCCGCACGGCGGCCTGCCGATGATACTGCGTCAGTCGCATCTTTTCTCCGGCCGCAAGCCCGAGATCTATATCGCGAATGACGAGTTCAAGTTGAAGATATGGGCCGCATGAGCGATATAGCTGCTGCCGCAAGCGAGCATTCGAAAGAGCGGCCGCCACGACGTTTTACGAGGTCGCAGACCGTTTGGCTGTCGCTGCTTGCGGGCGCCGTGTACTTCTTTTCGAACCCTAAGCCGCAGTCCTACTACGATTACACATTTCGGGTTGCCGCGAACTTTCTGAGCGGAAGCATCGGCTTTGCCGGAAAGCCGCCGTCATGGCTCAATGAATTCGTTCCGTTCGAGGGCAGTTATTACTCGGTCTTTCCGCTCGGTTCGGTCTTGTCAATGCTGCCCGCAGCACTGCTCAAAAGTATCGGCGTCATTGATGAAATGCCGGCACGATGGATCGCGGCGCTGCTTGCCGGGGCCGGCTGTTTTTTCCTTCTCAAGATCGCTGAAAGGTATGACATATCGGCCGCGAAACAGCTCCTGATGACGTTCGGCATCCTGTTCGGCACATTTCTGTGGGTGAATTTGTCGTTCGCGGGAGCATGGCAGCTTGCCCTTGCCTTTGCAATGGTCGGCGAACTCGGTGCGATCTACTTTACGGTATTCGACAGGCGGCCGGCGCTTGCCGGCGTGTTCTTTGCGATAGCTTTCGGAAACCGCACGGAGAACCTGCTGACCGCTCCGGTATTTCTTTATTTGATGTATCGTGACGGACCGGTGAGTAACGAAGTGGCTGAGATCGCAACGATTCCCGGCATGGCGGGAGCGAAACAGCGGTTATCGCGGCTTGCGTATTTCTGCATCGTCCCTTTTATTCTGGGCGTGCTTACACTCGGCTATAACTATTTGCGGTTTCATTCAATTACAGACTTCGGCTATGCGCGCATTCCCGGTGTGCTGAATGAACCGTGGTACGATCACGGGATCTTTTCGACAGCATATATTCCGCGGCAGGCTTGGGAAATGCTCCTTAAGATGTGGCACCTGCGCGATCAATGGCCGTATCTGCTTCCTGACAGATTCAGTTCATCGATCTTACTCAGCAGCCCGTTCTTTTTTTTGCTGCTACGAATACGCTCGGAGGATATTGCTCTCAAAATTGCTTCGTGGGCAGCAGTATTGATACTCACATTTCTTTTATGGATACACGGAAACTCCGGAGGCTGGCAGTTCGGCTATCGCTACGCAACTGTGCTTTTGCCGTGGGCATTTCTTCTGATGCTTGATTCGGCGCCGAAAAAGATAACTATAACCGAGGCGGTACTCTATACCGTCTCCTTTGTTGCGAACGCTTATGCTTTGTGGCTCTTTAATTGGACGGAGTATATGAAATGACCGTGACCCGTCATAATGCTGCTTGATATTTCTCCATTAAGGGTGTCGCGCGACTACCGCGTTCTCTTTTTCGGTCAACTCGTCTCATTCTTCGGGTCGATGATGACATTCATCATCATTCCGTGGCAGATGTACCAGCTTACCGGATCGAATGCGATGGTCGGCTATATCGCATTGGCTGAGTTCGTGCCGATGGTGGTGCTGAGCTTTGTCGGCGGGGCGATGGCGGATTATTTCGATCGGCGGCTGATGCTGCGTCTCACTGAGGCCGGGCAGACGCTGCTTACGGCTCTTTTGGTTGTCAATGCCTTCCTTGATGAACCGCATATCTGGCTGCTCTTTATTGTCGTAGCCTTCCACGCGGGCCTTGCGGCTCTCCAGCGGCCCGCTTACGAGTCTTATATTCAGGCGGTCGTTCCGGCCGAGATGATGGTTGCCGTACAGGCCCTCAACTCGATCAGGTTCAACATCGGGATGATACTCGGGCCGGCGATCGGCGGCATCATTGCGGCGAAGTTCGCTGCCGTGGACGCTTATATGATCGATCTCGCAACGTTCGCCGCGTCCCTTATTGCGGTGATGCTACTGAAGTATCTGCCGCGCAACCCGAATGCCGACAAGCCGAGCGTCCGCAGCGTTATCACGTCACTAAAATATGCTGTGAGTCGTCAGGAACTTCTCGGGACATATTTCATTGACATCGCCGCGATGTTCTTTTCGTTCCCGCAGGCATTGTATCCGGCGTTGGCGAGCAACTACGGCAATGAGACCGTAGGCCTCTTTCCCGGAGCTCTTGCGGCCGGTGCCCTCATCGCAAGCCTGACCTCAGGCTGGACGCGCAAGATCACACGCCACGGCGTTTGGGTGATAATCGCGGCGATCTTTTGGGGCGTGGGCATTCTTGCCTTCGGTGCGGCAGACAGCATCTACACGGCATTGTTATTTCTGGCGGCCGCAGGATTTTCGGATATGATATCGGGCATCTTTCGCGGTGCGATCTGGAATCAGACGATCCCGAATTTTATGCGCGGGCGTATGGCGAGTATCGAGATGATAAGCTACCTGACAGGGCCGATGCTCGGCAGTGCGAAGATGGGCGTCGTAGCCGAATACACGAGCGTACGGTTCGCATTGGTGAGCGGCGGCATAGCGTGCGTCGTCGCGGTTGCGGCAACGGCACTATTCCTGCCGAAATTCTTCTCATACGATGGCCGTGACGGCATTCGCCAACGCGAGATCGAAGAAGCCCGACGCTCCGAAGCATCACGCCTCAGCGAATCAGAGTTCTAGTTACGATATAATCGCCCTATGCCCATTATCAGGAAACACGAGATAGAGAACCTCGAACAAATGACAGTCGATGAACTCCGCGAGTTCCTCGAAAGGCTGCCCGAATCGCAGATGACGATCAGCAAGATGCTGGATTTTATCGAAGATGAGCTTTTTGACAGCGAGTGTAATCACAGCCTGCAGTATGCGATGCGGTTCATGATGGATAACCGCCTCGATTTTCCGCGGCTTACGACGTGGCTGAACGGCAACGGCGGCTATTGTGATTGTAAGGTGATGGAGCAGATCGCACCGCCGTGGCGTTCCAAGTTCGGCGATGATTAGCCCAGAACTTCTTTAAGGAACCGTCCCGTGATAGATCGCTCGTTCGCGGCTATCTGCTCAGGCGTGCCCACGGCGACGACCTCGCCGCCGCCAACGCCGCCTTCGGGGCCGAGGTCGATGACGTGATCGGCAGTTTTGATGACATCGAGGTTGTGCTCGATCACGACGAGGCTGCCGCCGGCGTCAATAAGGGCACGGAATGCGAGCAGCAGTTTGCTGATATCGTCGAAATGCAGGCCCGTTGTCGGTTCGTCAAAGATGAATAGTGTTTTTGACGACGATCGTTGTGCAAGATGCGAGGCGAGCTTGACGCGCTGAGCCTCACCGCCGGAAAGGGTCGTTGCCGATTGGCCGAGACGCAGATAGCCGAGACCGACCGCATCGAGCACTTTTAAGCGGGATACGAGCTTCGGCACATCTTTGAAGTGAAGCAACGCCTCGCGGATGGTCAATTGCAGCACCTCGTCAATGTTCTTTCCCTTGTAGCGTACATCCAATATCTCGCTCTTGAACCGCTTGCCGCGGCAATCTTCGCAGGTCAGCTCGACATCGGCGAGGAACTGCATTTCGATAGTAACGGTGCCGGAGCCCTGGCACGTTTCGCAGCGGCCGCCCGGCACGTTGAACGAAAAGTGTGATGCGTTCAAGCCTTTTGCCTTTGCGGATGCGGTCGCGGCAAAGAGTTCGCGGATCGTATCGTAAGCCTTGATATACGTTACAGGGTTCGAACGCGGAGTGCGGCCTATCGGCGATTGATCGACGAGTATGACGTCGTCGATCTTGTCGCTGCCCTTGATCTCTTTGAAGAAACCGACGGGCGCGTTCCATTCACCGCGTTTTTTCTTCAGCCCGGCATAAAGCACATCGTGAACAAGCGTCGATTTGCCGCTGCCGGAAACTCCGGTGATGCATACAAGCATACCGAGCGGTATCTTGACCGAAATGTTCTTTAGATTGTGTTCGCGAGCGTCTATGATCTCGATCCGATCCTTTGTAGGCTTGCGCCGCTGCGTAGGCACGCGGATGACAGCATCCCCGCGAAGATACTTTGCGGTCAGCGATGTTCGGTCCTCCAGAAGGCTCGGAAAACTGCCCTCAAAAACAAGCTCGCCGCCTGCCTCGCCCGCATTTACGCCTATATCTATGATGTTATCGGCGACACGCATCATCTCCTGATCGTGTTCGACGACGACGACCGTATTTCCGATGTCACGAAGTCCCTGCAGGATCTCTATAAGCCGAGCATTGTCACGCGGATGAAGCCCTATGCTCGGTTCATCAAGCACATACAGCGTACCGACGAGCAGTGAACCGAGATTTGTCGCAAGCTGTATCCGCTGAGCCTCGCCTCCCGAGAGTGTAGCCGCCAGCCGGCCGAGATCGAGATAATCAAGGCCGACATCTACGAGGAATTTCAGGCGCCTTCTGACCTCAGTAAGCACTTTGTCGGCAATTACGGCACGCTCGCGGTCGAGTTCGAGCGCCTCGAAGAATTCGTGAGCGTCGCGAATTGACATCGCAACGATCTCAGGCAGCGAAAGCATCCCGATCTTTACATCGCGTGCCTCCTGCCGCAGCCTTTGTCCGCCGCAGTCGGGGCAAACGGTGTAGCCGCGATATTTTGCGAGAAAGACCCGAATATGAAGCTTGTATTTCTTTGTTTCAAGCCACTCAAAGAAACCCTTTAGCCCACGCCAGCCTTCATCGCCGTAAACGACGCAGTTCTGCTGATGGTCCGGCAGGTCGGCGAAGGGCTTGTTCATATCGATGCCCGCAGATGCGGCATATCCCGCAAGCTCCTTTTGTGCCCACGCATGCATCGGCCGCGTAAAAGGCTCGACCGCACCCTGCTTAAGCGAAAGCAGCGGATTCGGTATCACAAGGCCGTAGTCAATGCCTATCGTATTGCCAAAACCTTGGCATGTACGGCACGCACCGAAGGGTGAGTTGAAACTAAAGAGATGCGGCTCGGGTTCGTGATACCTTGTACCGTCGTATTTGCAGACAAAACTGTCCGAAAAGCGGAGTACGACCGGCTCGGCATCATCGGACGAAACATATTCGCGTATCACGGCGGAATGAGCCTCGCGAAAGCAGGTTTCGAGCGAATCGACCAGCCGCTCGCGAATATCGTTGCCGGCCTTTAGCCGGTCGATCAACACATGAACGCCGTCAAGGCTTTCGTAAGGAAAATCCTCAGGCCTTGTGAGTTCTATTACTTCTCCGCTGCGGTAAAGCCTCGAAAACCCTTGCTGAAGAAGCGAGATCAGAAATGCTGTCGTGCCGAGCGGCTTCGCATTTGCCGAAACCCTTCCCGCGCGGCGCGTGCCGGCCGCATTTTGTCCATGTTCCGGCTCATCTGGCGAACCGCTTCGGATCGGAAAAAGCACATAGAAACGCGTTCCCGGTACGAGTGTTGCAAGCGTTTCCTCGGCCGCCGATTCGGGTGAATCTTTCTTTACCTCTCGGCCGCAGTTGCTGCAGAAGGTTTGTCCCGCACGGGCAAACAGCAGGCGAAGATAATCATAGATCTCGGTCTGCGTGGCAACGGTCGAACGCGGATTTTTTGTCGAATTCTTTTGCCTGATCGCGATGGCCGGTGCGATGTTCGTTACCTCATCCACATCGGGCTTATCCATCCGTTCGAGGAACTGCCGCGCGTATGCCGACAGCGATTCGACATAGCGGCGCTGCCCTTCCGCATAAAGCGTGTCAAAGACGAACGATGATTTTCCTGAGCCTGAAACGCCTGTAACGACCGTCAGCCTGTTTATCGGGAGCGACGCGCTGATATTCTTCAGGTTATGAGTACGGGCTCCTTTGACCTCTATTGCCTGCTCTTTCTTCTTCCGCGCCTGCATAGACAGCATTTTGCCCATAAGGGCAAAGATACAGTTTATCAGAGCGTCCGATCAGATGCGAAGGGAAAGCGAGTTGCCGCTACCAGCGCGTGTCGTATGCCGTGAGATTGTCGTGCCAAGTATCATCACACTCAAAGGGAAGTATGCAGAGCGGGCCCTCGCGCTCGATAGGTGTCGATGCGCTGCGCCGAAGCCGATAGGTGTATCCGGTCGGCGAACAAACGCTGATGATGACGTCCTCCTCGGTGCGGCGCGCCACGGACGCGAAACGCCAGTCAGTCCGCGAACGAACCAAAAGACGCGATCCGATCACAAGCGAATCTAAAGTTTCGGCAGTTCCCACGCCTTTTGTTTCGTTTTGTAGTCGGCTTCGGTGAGCTGTACGAGGTACGGGTTCTTTGAACGCACGATCCAGCCGAGAATGCGTTCGACGTTGCGGCGTTCCATTGCGGTGCAGCCTTCCGTCGCAGTGTTCTGATCCTTCCAAACGTGCAGGAATATGCATGAGCCGCTGCCTTTTTCGACCGGAAACGAATTAAAACCGACAAAGACCCCTAACGCATAAGGCTCACCGACGGCGAGCATCTTCTCGGAGCTTTTCCAGTCGAAGACGCCGACCTTCATCCTATCGACGATCCTGTTATAGAATTGCGAACGCGGATCATCAACACACTCGGTATATTCGCCGAGCTTTGAATACGGCATTTCAACGGCGACTGGTTTGACGCCGGTGCCGAATGCCTCGGTTAGAGGAAAAAGCCCGGCGGGCGAGCGGCCGTCGCCCTCTGCCTTGACCGTTGTAAAGTCTTTCGCCGTAACGCCTTTTGCGAGAGCAAGTCCGTTCTTTCCTAAGACAACAGCGAATTTGTCACTTGCGGGCTTCCATTTCGACCTCGTGTCCTCACGGTTGAACAGCCGAGCAGTTCCGATGCTGGAATTCCAGTCCCTTGCGGTAACGACAACCAGTTGCAGCGAGTCGGCGAACGGAGGATATGACGCCAAAGGTTCAACCGTTTTGGTTTGGCCGTAGAATACAGCGGCGGATAAAAGCAATAAGAGAAGGATATTGATCGGCCTCATAATTTGTCTTCAAAAACAGTGTCTGTTCCTTTTTTACCCGTGGCGGCGTAAAGCCGTATGCCGAGGGCAATTATAACCAATGAGATCGCGACCCATAAAACTACCCATATAACTGCCGGGATGCCGGTCGCTGCGGCCATATTGGCGGCGTCGGTGCCGCGGTCGGTCGTTGTCGAGATGACGAACAGATCGCGAAGGCTGAAAAATGCGTTGAGCAAACACTGCACCGACAGGAATGCCAAGGCGAAATGTGCCCAGCGGATCGGAGCCCAACGAGCGATCGCAAACAGAGCGGCAGTAATGGCAAGGCCCGCAAACACAGTAAATGCAACACTTCCGAGTGTAACGTTGTCGAAAAAGTTCCAGAAAGGCAGGAGCAGTCCGAATGAAATGGTCATAAGCCCGATAAGTGCTCCTGAGAAATAGAGCGGCGTTCGCGGCGAACGGCCGAACCGTATCCATACGAGCAATGCCGTACCGTAAGCCGTCGCTCCTACATAGCCTGCACTTGAGATCAGAAGCCCCGAAAGGCCGCTGCCGCTTGACCATACGGCGCCGCTCGTATCCGGCGACACGGTCAGGCTCGAAACGGAATTTCCCGTCAAGAGAGCGACAAGCGCGTGGCTCGCCTCGTGTATGAACGTCGCAAATAGCTGCAGCGGATAGTAAATGTATGCCGCCGTCGGTATGAACCATGCAACGACCCAAAGCCCAACGCTTATAAGTGTTGCCGCGGCCAAGAGCATCACCTGCGGCTTCGCGTCCTCAGCGATCGTGTAACTCATATATCGTGCCTCCTGCTCACTGTACCAAGTACGCTCACTTAGCGGCGGTTGTTCAAAAGCTCGGCCTCAAACACCGTGGTCCCGCTTGCCGCCCGTCTTCAAAACAAGCTTTATGTCAGCAATTACAATATCTTTCTGAACAGCTTTACACATGTCGTAGATCGTAAGTGCGGCAACGGAAACGGCTGTCAGAGCTTCCATTTCGACACCGGTCTTTGCGTCGGTTATTGCTTCTGCAGTGAGTTCGACGCCGTCCGAAACCATCTCCGCCGTCAGGTTGACCTTCGACAAATTGATCTGATGGCATAGCGGGATCAATTCTGACGTGCGTTTTGCGGCCATAATGCCCGCGATCCGGGCGATCTCGAGCGGGTCGCCCTTCGGCGTTTTATTAGCATTGATCGCCTCGATAGTAGAAGCAGAAAGGATGACCTTGCCTGAGGCGACGGCTCTGCGCTGCGTTACCGCCTTTGCCGAAACATCGACCATCTCGACCCGTCCGTCATCGGCGTAATGTGAAAGCTCACTCATTGTTTGACTCCTGAGGCCTTCTGCCTCAAATGCTCCGATAGATCGCTACCCTAAACAAAAACGATCCTTGCTGCCTCGCCCGCCTCGATAACTGAATCGGCAGGTGCGAATATCAACGCCTCGGCAGCAGAATATCCGACAAGATCAGATGAACCCGAAGTGCGCAGCGGCGTCGCGATCAGTGTGCCCTTCTCATCAGTTGAAAGCCGCGCGTTAACAAAGGTGTCGCGTCCGACGGCCGCCTTTACACGCTTTGCGGCGACCGCCGTTGCCCATTCCAAACCGCTTGAGCGGACACCCTGCATACGCAGCAACGCCGGCCGGACAAAAAGCTGATATGTAACGGTCGCCGATACCGGATTGCCGGGCAATGCGAAGATCAGCATCTTGCCAAGCCGTGCAAATATCATCGGCTTGCCGGGCTTGAGCCTAAGTTTTTCAAAAAAAACTTCGGCGCCAAGCTCATGCAGAGCCACCTTTGTAAGGTCGTATTTTCCGACCGAGACGCCGCCCGTCGTCAGCAGTACGTCCTTTTTGCGCGATGCGGCCTTTATCTGCTGCTTTATCGATGCGAGGTCGTCGCCGGCCTTTGCCAGCAGTTCGCACTCGGCACCTGCGGCCTCGGCAAGTGCCTTGAGCATTACGGAATTTGAGTTGCGTATCTGATCGGGCTTCGGCTTTGTTGCGATCTCGACGATCTCGTCGCCTGTCGAAAGTATCGCCACGCGCGGCCTGCGGCCTACGAGTACCTTTGCATAGCCAAAGGCAGCGGCCGCCGAGATGTTGTTCGGCGTGATCCGGTCGCCGATACGCAGCACACGGCGTCCCTTGCGTACCTCTGAGCCTTTCGGGACTATTGACGTTCGCTTCGCCACAGCCTCCTTGATCGTAACTGTACCGCCGGATTCGCTTGTACGCTCAACACGCTGCACAGCATCAGCGCCCTTCGGAACGCGTGCTCCGGTCATAATGCGAACGGATTCGCCGCGACGGACGCGCCCATCCCAGCCGTGGCCTGCGGAAGATTCGCCAATGATCCTCAATTCAGCCGGTGCATTTGCCGTATCGCTTGCTATGACGGCATAGCCGTCCATCTGCGAACGGTTGAATGGCGGCAGGTCGGTGTCCGCGATAACATCCTCAGCAAGGATACGCCCGACCGCGTCAAATATCGCGATGCGTTCTGCCGGGCCGGCGCCTGTTTGCCGCCTGATGATGCGTTCGGCGGAGGAAATGCTGATCATAAGGTGAACTGAAAGCAGGACATCGCTCCGAACAAGTGGTAAAATGCCTGTTTGTACTTACTTTTAAGATTTTAGCATATTCAAATTTTGGAGAGGGAAACAGCATCCGTGATCGAACTAGAACTTTCGGAAGAACAACTTGCACTTCAACAAACGGTCCGCGAATTTTGTGCGGGCGAGGTCGAACCGTATATCAAAGAATGGGACGAAAAGGCCCATTACGAGCCGAAAGTCTTTCAGACGATGAAAGAACTCGGCCTTATGGGCGTCTGCATTCCTGAGCAATACGGCGGTGCAGGCTTTGATTATGTCTCACTCGGCCTTGTATGCGAAGAGCTTGAAGCTTGCGACACATTCCTTCGCGTCGCGATGAGCGTACACGTCGGGCTTAACAGCCTGACCCTTTATTCCTGGGGCACCGAGGAGCAGAAACAGAAATATCTCGTTCCGCAGGCAAAAGGCGAGAAACTTGCCACCTTCGGCCTGACGGAACCCAACGCGGGCAGCGACGTCATCGGGATGCGTTCGACCGCTCGCCGCGACGGCGACGATTGGATCCTGAACGGCGAAAAAATGTGGATCTCACTCGCAGATCTCGCGGATAACTTCCTTTTCTTCTGCTGGACGGATCCCGAAAAGCAAAAGGTGCGCGACCACAGCGGACTTTCGTGCTTCATCGTCGAACGCACGATGCCGGGCTTTTCGAGCGGCACGATCCACGGCAAACTCGGCATTCGTGCCGGTAACACGGGCTTCTTCTCGCTGCAGGACGTCCGCGTGCCGCAGGCGAATATGCTCGGCAAGGAAGGCGAGGGCTTCAAGATCGCGATGTTCGCCCTTGAGAACGGGCGATATACCGTTGCAAGCGGCGCAACGGGCGTTATTCGCGCATGCCGCGATGCGTCGATCGCCTATGCGAACACTCGCGAGGTTCAGGGCCAAACGATCGCTCATTTTCAACTCGTCAAGCAAAAGATCGCCAATATGGAAGCCGATTACGAAATGTCGCACCTCCTTTGGCTAAAATGCGGCTATCTGAAGAATGCCGGCAAGCCCTCAGGAAAGGCCGCCTCGATGGCGAAATGGCAGGCGACCACGCGGAGCGAAAAGGCAGCTTCGATGGCGATCGAAGTCCACGGCGCGAATGGATACACGAACGATTATCCCGTCGAGCGTTATCTGCGGAACTGCAAGGCCGCGGTGATCTATGAAGGAACCCGCGACATACACACGCTGATGCAGGCAGATTGGGCCCTCGGCCTCAAGAAAGAGAAGCAGGCTCGCGTTACGCTGCCGCCGTACAAAGCCTCGTAGTTCAAAGTGCAGCAGAAAAGGGCGTTGCCGGCGGTTAAGTTTCGGTACTTTCCGGCAATGCCCTTTATTTGCGCGTTAAATTTTGCCTATTGGTTCGCTCCTACGCCGAGTCCGTGTGCTGCTGTTCCAACAACTCGACAGTACGTTCATCCTCCCGCCCGGCAAAGAACTTTTTGAGGACCTTTCTGAATATCCGTTCGTCAGCCTCATCAACATGATCGAACAAGGTCATACTTGACCTGAGCTTGAGATCATCCGGACTCCCGAAGATGGCGTTCGGATCCGAATTGTCCGACTTTAAGAGTTCACTGCATATCGACCTTAGCCTTACTCCAAGGATCGGGTGTTCTAAGTACGATCGTGCCTCATCTATGCTGTTTATCGCGAACCGTCTCGACATCTCGCTGTAGCCGAGCCCTCTGAATTGGGGAAAGATGAACCACATCCAATGAGAACGCTTGCGGCCCGATCTAATTTCAGCAAAAGCTTGCTCAAAAGTGCCCGCTTGGGCAGTCAGAAATCTGCTTAGATCATGTTGTTCGGGCATTGGCTTGTCGTAAGCGGCAGGACCGTGCCAGCCGGTGCCGCCTATTGATCGCTATTGTACATTAAAGAGCGGAAAGGCTGTTCATAATCATCGCGAAGCCCAATCCCAGATCCCGTACTGTACCTCTTTCTCGACGGGATGCCCTGATTGCTTTAGACACAGTAATATCTGACCTCGGTGATGGCTCTCGTGAGAGATCAAGTATCCGAGAAAAGCAGCCGGATGAGGCTTAAATCCTTTGATCTTTCCTTTTTCAAAGCCGACCTGCAAAAGCATGGTTATCGCCTTGCCGCTTGCTTTCAATTCAGCCTCAAGCCGTTCTTTCGTAATATCTGCTTTCTCGATCTTATTTGATCCATTTAGGAGTTCAGGTGCGGCGGCCTTTAGCCACATCATTCTTACATTATGAATATGTGCGAAATGTTCGCCCACACTTCGCCCCTTCGAGGCAGCGATATCTGAAAGAAATGCTTCTTGGATGTTGGCCAAGAGGAAAAGATCAATTCGGTTGTGGATCTCCCAAGTCTCTATGATCTGTATTCCGTTCATCGGTCCATTAGTACGAACTATTGTTCTTACGATGTGTTATCGGTCCGAGCGTGATCGAATGCCTGTACGCTTATCAAAAATCAGGAAACCTCAACCCTATACCGCTCTTGATACAACAATCGGCAAAAAATGGCGGCCTCAGACTTAGCCGCAACACACGTTTGATATCGCTACCGTTGCTCGATTCCTCGCCTAGCGGGTTTCACGATCAAATGTTGTGCGGGGCCTGAGGCCATATGCTGGCGGAAAGGGTGGGATTCGAACCCACGGAACCCGTTAAGGCTCACAGCATTTCCAATGCTGCCAATTCAACCACTCTTGCACCTTTCCGCAAAGGTCGGCGCGCCATGCGGCACGCCGGAGTTTCAAGTATCTATTTCTTCTTGCCGCCGGTTTCGACGATCTCTTGGACCACGACGCGTTCCTCGATCACGACATCGCCGGAAGGTTCACTGCCGAGCCACGGAAAGAAATATCCCGCAAGCAGCCCGCCAAGCAACGGCGCCAGCCAGAACAGCCACAGCTGTTTGAGGGCCCACGGGTCGGAATAGATCGCAAGGATCAGGGCGGGGCCTGTACTTCGCGCCGGGTTAACCGACGTGTTCGTTACCGGTATCATCACCAAATGGATTAGCGTAAGCGAAAGGCCTATCGCTAGTCCCGCAAAGCCCGACGGCGAGTTCCTATGCGTGGTCCCCAGTATCACGACGAGGAAAAAGAACGTCATCACAACTTCACCGGCAAAAGCGGCGATTATCTCGTACTTCTGCGGTGAATGTTCGCCAAAGCCGTTCGCCGCAAAGCCGCCGATGGCAAACCCCGGCTTATTGCTTGCAATCAGGAACAGAATGCCCGCCGCTGCGATGGCGCCCAAAAGCTGTGCTATCCAATACGGCAGAACGTCGCGGCCGGGGATGCGTTTAGCGGCCCACAGGCCCGCTGTTACGGCCGGATTAAAGTGTCCTCCCGATATATGTCCGAGGGCGTAAACTCCGGTGAGTACCGTCAATCCGAACGCAAGTGCAACACCGGCATAACCGATGCCGACATTTGGTATCGACGCTGCAAGTACCGCACTGCCGCAGCCTCCAAGAACAAGCCACAGCGTTCCTAGAAATTCGGCCGAAAGTCGTTTGCTGAGTGCCATGGTCATTCCTCCGATCTTGAAAGTGTTTGGTTAGCCGAACGTGCTATGAAAGCGTGGCGGAGAGGGTGGGATTCGAACCCACGGTACCCGCAAAGGTACAACAATTTTCGAGACTGCCCGATTCAACCACTCTCGCACCTCTCCGCGAATGGACAATTCTACCGATTTGGCCCCACAGAGGCAAGCGCATTATTCGCCTGCCGATGGTATTCTTCGTCGCTTGCGAAAGAAATCCTGCATCAGCGCACGGCATTCATCAGCAAGAACACCTTCGGTTATCTCCATACGATGGTTGAGTTTATCACCGTCACAGATGCCGAAATGAGTGCGCGCCGCGCCAAAGCGTTCGTCTGCGGCACCAAAAACCAAACGCGCCACTCGTGCGTTCACAAGCGCTCCGGCACACATTGCACACGGCTCAATGGTCGAATATACGGTCGTCCCGAGCAGTCTATAATTATTGACACAAAGGGCTGCAGCCCGCAGCGCAAGTATCTCAGCATGTGCGGTAGGGTCGGTTTGCATTATGGTACGATTCGATGCAGCGGAAAGCATATTGCCGTCGCCATCCACAATAACGGCGCCGACCGGCACCTCGCCTTGCGCTTCAGCCTCGCGGGCAAGACGGATCGCAAGCCGCATCCACTTCTCATCTGTCTCGATCACCATAGCTGCAGCACGGGCTATCTTAGCATGCGAGCCGAAATTTCTTGCATCTGACGCCTCAAAGTGTTAAACCAATGCTGGTAAAGGCTTTTGCCCCCCGAACGTGCCGCCGGCACGCCGCAATATGAACGACGAAGTTCGCATAAGGCCACAACTTGTCGAAGAGGACGTTCACATAACGAATGTGCCGGCAGGTTTTCGCACCCTCGCCGATGAGGTCAATAAGCGAGCCCAAAAGCAGAAGGTTACGCCGCAGGCCATCGCTCAGAGGCTTGCACCGGCTGAGTTCAATACGGCGATCGTCCATTTTTATCGCGGAGAGGTCCAACGCTCAAATGTTTGGCGCAACCGTCTTGATGCGACGACCAATTGGGCAGTGATCACAGCCGGTGCGACCCTTTCGTTCGTCTTTAGTTCGCCCGACAATCCGCACTTTGCCATACCGATAAATACTCTGCTCGTCTCGATCTTCCTTTTTATGGAGGCCAGACGTTATCGCTATTACGAGGTATGGGCAAATCGTGTGCGCGTGCTTGAGACCGGATATTTTGCCCCGATGCTTTCGCAGCAGACAGCGGCGCCCGACAAGGAATGGGCCGAACATATCTCCGCCGACCTGATCTCACCTCACTTTACGATCAGCCTTTGGGAGGCTCTCGGACGACGGCTGCGCTCGAATTATCTGTGGATATTCATCCTTCTGGGCCTGGCGTGGATGCTCAAGGTCTATATCCACCCGTCGCCTATACCTACAACGACCGATGCTGACCGAAAGCTCTTCTGGGATATAGTGTTTCGCCGCGCGGCCGTCGGGCCGGCTCCCGGCTGGCTGGTCGTGACGGTCGGTGTTCTCTTCAACGCCCTTGTCATATTCGTCGCTTTCAGCACGTCTAAACTTCGCGATGCGTCGAGCGAGATGCTCCCGCTTGAAAGCTTCGATTGGCATCCGCTCAAACAGGTGTCAGATTGGGCAGAGAGCAATCTGAAAAGAAGGAATACGATCCGCCGTTCAAAAAAGACACGGCAGCGTGTTCGCTCCGTACATCGAACGGATGATTAAGGCCGTTTGACGCCGATAAGACCGCGGGCCACTGAACAGCTAGGAGGCACCGGCAGCTATTGCCTGCCCGATGTAATTTGGCAGAAGCGCTAAAGACCGTTGAAATGAAAAATAAAATATTGATCGGCTTAGGCGTTGTGTTAGCCGTTTTCGCCATTTACAATTTCAGTTTGGATATAAACAGCAAAGGCCACTACTTCGTCAACGGAATTATTTGCGGAGTCGGGTTGAGCATGATCGCAGTTCAGCTTTTGAAGCTTAGAAAGTCGTAAGGCTAAGAGGCATGAGGCAATATCTATATGTCGGTTGACCTAACAATTCGCGGCGATGCTGCGCAAATGCAGTGCGGCGACGCACATTCACCCGCGGCGGCTACGGCATCCGGTACCGCTACAGCAACATTCAAATGTCCGAAGTGCGGCGGCTCGCTGGTCGAAACTGACTTTCAAAATGTCAAGATCGATGTCTGCGACGGATGTTCGGGCGTGTGGTTCGACGCCGGCGAGTTCATTCATGTAACGAGTGACGAGGTCGATCCGGATTGGTTCGGCAGACTCTTCAGGTGATAGAGATGAGAGCAAAACGACTGATAATTGCCGCCGTTCTCTGCTTCGTGTGCATTGGTTCAGCGGCCGCGCAAGGAGGCTCGAAAGGCGACGGCGATTCGCGTACTGCGGCAGTCCGCGAGGAAAAGCTCACGAGCAAATTGATGGCGCGTGAAATGCCTTATCGTGCCGTTCTTCCTGTCGGTTACGAGAAGAATAAGAAAATGCGTTATGCGGTCGTCTATTTGCTCCACGGCCTGATGGGGCAATATTCGAATTGGACCGACAAAACCCGGATCAGCGCGTACGCCGCAAAACACAACTTCATCATCATTACTCCCGAGGGCGGTAGCGGCTGGTACAGTGACTCGGTTACCATGCCTGACGACAGGTACGAGAGTTATATCATCAGGGAACTCATTCCTGAGATCGATAAGAAATTCCGTACGGTTGCCGACCGCGAACATCGCGTGATCGGCGGGCTTTCGATGGGCGGCTACGGCGCTTTGAAGTTCGCGCTCAAATATCCCGACAAATTCGTGCTCGCCGGCAGTTTCAGCGGTGCACTCGGTGCACCGTCATTCACTACCAAGAATGCCGGCACGATCGGGAAGACGGTCGATGAGGTTTTTGGCCCCGCAGACAGCGCCGCGCGGCGCGAGAATGATATTTTCCGGTCAATAAATGAGATGTCGCCCGAAAAGGTGAAAGATCTTCCGTTCCTTTATGTGGCGTGCGGTACACAGGACTTCCTGCTTCAAAGCAATCGCGACTTTATGAAGGCGATGTTCGACAAGAAGGCCCGGTACGAATACCGCGAGCGGCCGGGCGGCCATGATTGGGAGTTTTGGGATGATCAAGTACGCGAGTTCCTGATGGTCGCTGAGCGCAGCATCAAGAACTGAGCATTTCGGTACACGATCTAGTTAAAACAGCATCCGTATTTCAAGTTGAACGCTGCTTGGCTATAAACTTGGATAAGAGATGTTGAATTTTGCAATTGAAACTGCTCGTGATGCCGGCCGCCTGCTGCTGGAAAAATTCGGCCGAAAGATCCAAATTTCAAAGAAGGGCGATATAAACCTCGTTACCGAGGCTGATCTTGCCAGCGAGGCTTTGATCGTTGAGAGGATACGGTCGTACTATCCGAAACATTCGATCCTCGCCGAAGAGAGCGGCGAAGCCGCCGTTTCAGGCGGCGACGAAATATGGAAATGGATAATCGACCCGCTCGACGGCACGACGAACTTTGCACACGGATATCCGTGTTTCTGCGTTACGATCGCGCTTGAACATAATGGCGAGGTTGTCATCGGTGTTACGTTCGACCCTACACGCGATGAGCTTTTTGCGGCGGAGCGAGGTAAAGGCGCAACGCTCAACGGAAAGCCGATCAGGGTCTCTGACACGGAACGCCTGAAGGATGCATTGATCGTTACCGGCTTTCCCTATGATATAAAGCACCGTACCGACTTTGCACGGCACCTGACCGAGATGCTGCTCGCGTCGCGCGGAGTTCGGCGCGACGGGAGTGCCGCGATCGATATGGCCTATGTTGCTTGCGGACGCTTTGACGGTTTCTGGGAAGAGGGCTTGAATCCGTGGGATGTCGCCGCCGGCGTCCTGCTTATTGAAGAGGCCGGCGGGCAGATCAGCTATTACAACGGTTCGCGCTTCAGCATTTACAAGCCGCCGATAGCCGCATCGAACGGCCTGCTTCACTCGCAGATGCTTGAACTGCTTCAATAGCCTACGGAATGAACGCCGCAGGTATGGCGGCCGGATCGCCGGGGCCGAAGGCGGTCGAGCTGAATCCTGCGGTCGAGCCGAGGATGTACCACATCTTCGTCGAAGGACGGAAAACCGCGATGTCCGAGCGTCCGTCGCCGTCGTAATCGCCAACCACGGGTACGTCACCCGGAACTCCCCATGACGATCCGTAGTAAACCCACCCGTTCGTCAGAAGTATGTAAAAATCAGGCTGAGCGGGATCGGCAGTTCCGCGAAAGACCGCCACATCTGAGCGTCCGTCACCGTCGTAGTCAGCGATTACGGGCTTGTCGGTGGCGATCCCGAAAGGAAACGCGAGGTATGAACTCGTTGAACTCTGCCAGAAATGCCACGTACCGTCGCTGGGGCGGTAAACAGCAAGGTCGCCGAAGCCGTCGCCGTCAATATCCGCAATTTGCGGAATATCGCCGTTCATACCGAACTGTTGGGCGTAGAACTGAGACCCTAGACTGCGCAGTTCGTACCATATTCCGCTCGAAGGCCGAAAGACCGCAAGATCGGCACGCCCGTCGCCGTCGAAATCGTTCGGTATGGGAACGTCCCCTGTGCTCCCGAATTGAGTAGCCGAAACCGTCGATGAAAAGCTGCTCAATATCCACCAAGTGCCGTCGCGAAAGACGGCAATGTCGGTCTTATTATCGCCGTCATAGTCGGCAGGTGCGATCTTATCCGTTGTCAACCCGAATGGTTGGCCGCCCTGCGAACTGCCGCTGAAAAGGATGTCCCAATTGGCCGAAGCCGTGTCGAATGTTGAGATGTCGGTCTTGCCGTCGCCGTCAAAGTCGAACGGTGCGTGAGCAACGCGTGTGATCGCAGCATCGTTGCCGTCGCCCCCATGATAAGTGATGCGAAAAGCCGTATTGAGAGGGCCTGCGAACACCGCTCCTTCCGGCATGTTGAGGAATGTGCCGCTGATCGGGTCGGTTCCGTCATTTTTCAAAATAACCAAAGTATCACCGATCGCCGGCCGGAAGTTAGCCCAAGGTATGGGTACTAGGACAGCGTTGTTCAATGCGACCGACCCCGTTACGTTCAACTGGTCGTGGCCGTTCGCACCGGGCGACGTGCCGCCGATCTTACAGGCGTAACCGCCGTTCGCGGTGAAAGTAAGACCGCCCGAGATGTTCAGAACGCCGGTCGGCGAGGTCAATGTGCCTGCACTTATGGCTCCCTGAGTAACCGTTGTCGCACCGACAGTTCCGGTGCCGCCAAAGCCGCTCAATGCAACGCTGCTCGGTACTGTTTGGCTGTTCACGTTCACGGTGCTGTTCGGTATGTTCGCGTCCACTACAAAAACGCCGTCATTGACGGTTATAGGCCCGCTAAATCCCGCCGATGCGATGATCGCTCCGGCTCCGGCACCGTTCTTTGTTATGGCGCCCGAACCCGAAAGCAGGCCGATCCCTACAAGACCGGCACCGTCGATCGTCAGCGCATTGCTGCCTGCGGAAAGAACAGCGATCGTTGCCGTGCCTCCGCCATCGGCAAGGAATGTCTGCGGCGCGCTGAGCGTGATAGCGATATTGAATGCCTGCGTACCGCCGTTGACGGTTATGCCGTTCGAGAGCCGTATAAGATTGCCGCTGAATGTATATGCTCCGCCTTCGACCGTTATTGAGCGGTAAAGCGTCAAGAGCATTGTGTTGTTATTATTCGCCTGTTGAGGTGCATTTGCCGGGAAAACAAGGTCGTCGCTCGCCGCCGGAGCTCCGGAAGGGCTCCAGTTCGCCGCGGTCGCCCAATTCGCATCTGCGCCTGCCCCTGTCCATGTTTTTACGGCGCCGAACGCACTACAGCTAAAGAAAAGAATGATCGCCAATGAAAGTATCCGCATATCTCAACCTCGACGATAAGGAATATAGCATGAAATTACCCGAGTTCGGTCGGTTCATCGCAATAAGTATTGAACACCTTTCTGCTTTTGCAGCCTGATGCGGTGTGCTAACCTATCTCTTATTTTATGGCGTGGTTTCGAAGGGATAAGCCGAAGATCGAAAGCTCGACGGATGACGGAGAACAAACTGTCAAAACCGAAGGCATTTTTGTGAAATGCCTCGAGTGCGACACGGCACTTTATAAGCGTGACCTGTCAGGATCATCTGAAGTGTGCACGAATTGCGGCTATCATTTTCGTTATCCTGCAGAGTCGCGTTTGAAGGATCTCTTTGACGACGCGAGGTTTGAGAAGCTCGATGAGGACATAACATCGGGCGACCCTCTTGGATTCGTTGATTCGAAGCCTTATTACGAGCGTATCGATTCGGCGCGTGCATCCTCGGGCCTGCCCGAGGCGATCATCTGCGGCAAAGGGTTGGTGGGCGGCCATCTTGTTTACGCCGGAGCGATGGATATGTCGTTCATTGGCGGATCGATGGGATCAGCGGTCGGCGAGAAGATAACAAGGCTGATCGAATATGCCATCGAAACGCGCGGTGCGGTCGTGATCTTTTCCGCATCGGGCGGCGCCCGCATGCAGGAAGGCACACTGAGCCTTATGCAGATGGGCAAGATATCAGCAGCTCTCGCACGGCTGCATCAGGAGCGTTTGCCGTTCATCTCAGTGCTGACCGATCCGACTACGGGCGGCGTTACGGCTAGTTTTGCAATGCTCGGCGACGTCATCCTCGCCGAACCAAAGGCACTGATAGGATTTGCCGGCCCGCGAGTTATCGAACAGACGATCCGGCAAAAATTGCCGAAGGGATTTCAACGGAGCGAATTTTTGCTCGAACACGGCATGGTCGATATGGTCGTGGATCGGCGCGAGATGAAGGCAACGATCGTTCGAGTGCTCGATTTTATGATGAATCCTGCGGTCAAAGGAGCAAATTAAGCCGCGATGCTTCAACAAATACTGACTGAGATATACGAACGCGACCTCGGCAAACTCAAGGCTGAGATCGAGTCGTTCCCCGATGATCAAAGTCTGTGGGAGCGCCCCGGGAACGTGCCGAACTCAGCGGGAAATCTGTGTTTGCACTTATGCGGCAATTTGCAGCATTTTTTCGGTGCCGTGCTGGATCATTCGGGATATGTGCGCGACCGTGAAAGTGAATTTTCACGATCCGATGTCCCGCGCCGAGAGTTGCTTGATGAGATCGACGCCGCGCGCAGATCAGTTACCGCCGCACTTTCCAAGTTGACCGACGAGGATCTGGCAGCGGATTACCCGATCGAGGTCTTTGGTACGCCGATGTCGACAGGCTGGTTCGCTACCCATCTCGCGACACACCTAAGTTGGCACCTCGGGCAGATATATTATCTGCGGCGGCTCAAATGAATTTCGCCGAGTCGCAGCAGTACCTGCTTTCGCTGGGTAACGAGGTCGCGGCAATGAAACTCGGCCTCGATAACATCACGAAACTCCTCAAGGCGCTTGGCGGGCCGCAAAATAGCTATCTCAAAGTACAGGTCGCAGGCACGAACGGCAAAGGTTCCGTTTGTGCGTTCCTCGATTCGATCTGCCGTGAAGCAGGTATAAGAACGGGCCTTTATACGTCACCGCATCTTATCTCGATGACCGAACGCATCAAGATCAATGGTGCGGAGATCGGCGAGGCCGAATTCGCACGCATTGCCGGCCGTGTCCGCAAAACTGCGGAAGAGATGCTGCAAACGGGCGATGTAAGCCATATTCCGACCTTCTTTGAACAAATGACCGCGATCGGCCTTGTCGCGTTTGCCGAAGCCGGCGTCGAGGCAGCGATCCTCGAAACGGGCCTTGGCGGGCGTTTCGATGCGACGACCGCGGCGCGAGCAGAACTTGCCGCGATCACACGGATCGACCTCGATCATCAAGGCTATCTAGGAGACACGCTTGAAAAGATCGCCGCCGAAAAAGGTGCGATCATCCGTCCTGATTCTTTGGCCGTGATCGGCGCTCAACATGCCTCCGTCAAAGCGGTGTTGGACGAGCAATGCCGCCGAGTCGGTGTTATTCCGCAAACGGACTGTCGGGCATCTGTTGGGGCATCTGAGCCTAAACTTAAGAGCCGGTCCGCTGAGTTCACGACGGCTAATGCCGTTTATAAAATAAACGAACTCGGCTTGGCGGGGAAACATCAAGCCGAGAACGCTTGCATAGCCGTAATGGCCGCTGAGCGGCTCCGATACGATCTCGGACTGCCGATCGATGACGATGCGGTCGTGCGTGGATTGGAGAGAGCACGCCATCCGGGCCGCCTCGAATATCAAGGCCGTTTTCTCTTTGACGGTGCTCATAACGCAGGCGGAGCAGAAGCCTTGCGCACATTTCTTGATGAGAATGAGAGGCGGCCCATAACGCTGATATTCGGAGCGATGAGTGACAAGAGCATCGAAGAGATATTGACCTTGCTCGCACCGGCGGCAAGCTCTGTCGTCTTGACCGAAGCGATGAACTCCCGTTCGGCCGCTTACGCGGACCTGCTCGAATATTTGCCGCCGACGCTCTCCAAGGAACGCGTATTTGCGACCGACAATGCCGAAAAGGCCCTGACGATCGCCGCCGAGGTTACGCCGGCCGACGGCATAATGGTGGTTACAGGTTCACTCTACTTGGTAGGAGAAATAAAAAAGCTGTTGAATGAGGCGTTGCCGAATTCAAATTTTTGACGTTTGAATTTAAGATAGTGATATGCACAAACTCGTTCTCATTCGCCATGGCGAGAGCCAATGGAATAAGGAAAATCGCTTTACGGGCTGGAAGGACGTTGACCTCTCAGATAAGGGACGCGAGGAAGCAAAGGCCGCGGGCCGTCTCTTGAGGGCAGAAGGTTTTACATTCGATGAAGCATATACCTCGGTGTTGAAGCGGGCGATCCGCACGCTCTGGAGCGTCCTCGATGAGATGGATCTTATGTGGATACCGCAAACGACATCGTGGCTTCTGAATGAGCGGCATTATGGCGGCCTGCAGGGCCTCGATAAGAGCGAAACGGCGGCAAAATATGGCGAAGATCAAGTAAAGGTATGGCGCCGCAGCTATGATGTCCCGCCGCCGCCGCTTGACGAGTCGGATGAGCGTTATCTGGGCAATGATCCGCGCTATTTGAGTGTTCGGCCTTTTCCCGCGACCGAATGTCTGAAGGATACCGTCGCTCGGGTCGTTCCGTATTGGGAAAATGAGATCGCTCCGAAGGTCAGAGCCGGCCGCCGGTTGATCGTCGCCGCTCACGGCAACAGCCTGCGGGCCCTTGTGAAGCATTTAGACCGTATTTCAGATAACGAGATAGTCGATCTGAACATACCGACCGGCATCCCGCTCGTGTACGAGCTTGATGCTGACCTGAACGTTATTGCGAGCAATTATTTGGGCGATGCTGAGGCGATCAAGGCCGCACAATCGGCGGTTGCGGACCAGGGCAAAGCGAAATGATCGGGCCATTTGCGATGCGGAGAATATTTACACAGGCCGTTGCTGTTTTGATTGCCGTGGTTGTTGCCGTGTCGTTAGCATACGGCCAGCGAAGCCCGAGCGTCTCAGATGCCGACATCGCCGCGGGCCTAAAGCAGTCTCTCGGCAACGGCGTTAATTCGGCGATCAAGACGCTTGGCAAGACCGACGGCTTTCTGAAGAATGCAAGGGTCAGGATCCCGCTGCCGAATAATTTGCAGAAGCTCGAAAAGGGGCTTCGTACCGCCGGCCAAGGCAAAGTGGTAGATGAATTCGTCGTTTCTATGAATCGAGCCGCCGAAAAGGCGGTTCCGGTCGCGGTTGATGTCTTCGTGGCTGCGATAAAGCAGATGAGCTTTGACGATGCACGCCAGATCTTGTTCAGCGGGCAGCCGGATTCGGCGACGCGGTTCTTTCGACGCACAAGCGAAGAGAAGCTGCGTGAGAGGTTTCGCCCGATCGTTGAGGAAATGACGGCGAGTGTCGGCGTTACGAAGAAATATAAGACGATGGTCGGCAAGTATGGTTTTGCGGCAAAACTGCTCGGTGCCGATATGACCGATATTGACGGCTATGTAACGCAAAAGGCCCTGGACGGCCTCTTCCTCTACATCGCCGATGAAGAGGCAAAGATACGGAAAGATCCTCTTAAAAGGTCAACGAGCCTGCTCAAGAAGGTATTCGGCATCTTGCGATAGGCTTTTTCGGGTATCGGCGGCAGCGATACATCGTTGCCGTTCATTTGAGACGTTGGACTTAATATATTCCATTTGTCAGAATGGAAATGCCCTCGTTTCGGGGCGTTTTTTTCAAGATGGCCACAGACAATCTGTCAGGTTTTGACCGGATCCCTCAAACGATCCCTCACTATTGTCTTGAGGCGTTCGCCCGGTATGATAAGTCCGATGCGTTAGGCTACAAGCTTGGCGGAGAGTGGAAATATATCCGCGGCAGCGATGCGATCGAGCGTATAAAGCGCATCGCCTTTGGGCTGGCCTCTTACGGAGTTAAGGCAGGCGATCGGATCGCGATCATAAGCGAAAATAGGCCTGAATGGTCGCTCGTCGATCTTGCGGTGTTGAGTCTCCGAGCCGTCGTGGTCCCGATCTATACCACGCAGGCTGTCGAGCAGGTGCGATATATCTTGGAAAGGTCCGGCGCGCGGATGCTGTTCATCTCGGGAAAGAAGATCTTGAAGCATGCCGAGCAGGCGGTGCAGACGGTTGAGCAGCTCGAAAAGCTCATATTCTTTGATGACGGCGTTGTTCAGGACGGCGACAGCCGGAGTATCACGCTGGCCGAACTTGAGGCCGCGGGAGCTGAATATCAAAAGATCGATGCGGAATTTGTTGACAGATCATTGTCACAGATCGAGCCGGAAGACCTTGCGACGATAATCTACACGTCCGGAACCACAGGCGAGCCGAAGGGCGTGATGCTTACGCACGATAATTTTGTATCGAATATCATTGCGATCTCACACGGCTTGCCGATCCGGTCATCCGACCGCAGTTTGGCGGTGCTGCCTTTGTCGCATATTTTCGAGCGGGCGGTTTTTTACGTGCTTTGCGCGAACGGCGTCTCAATTCATTATTGCTCGGCCTTTGACCAGCTCGCCGGTCATTTGCAGGAGGTCAAACCGACGATAATGACGGCCGTACCGCGTCTTTTTGAACAGGTCTATCACAAGATCGTCAAAAAGGGGAAGAGCGCCGGCGGATGGCGAACCAAGCTTTTCGAATGGTCGCTTACCGTCGGTCAAGAATATTGGGCGGCAAAAGATACGCACAATAAGGTCACGCCGGCGATCGCAGCTAAATATGCAGTTGCGGATCGACTGGTGTTCTCAAAATGGCGCGAAGGCGTCGGCGGTTCATTGCAGTTCTTTGTTTCGGGCGGAGCGCCGCTCTCAAAGAAGCTAAGCTACGCATTTTGGGCAGCACGAATCCCGATACTTCAAGGCTACGGCATGACGGAAGGAGGCATCGTCAGTGCCAATAGGCCGAATGACAATAAGGTAGGCTCGATCGGGACGCCTTTCGAGGGGATCGAGATAAAGATCGGGGATCAGGGCGAAGTGCTGGTGCGCGGCAGAAATGTGATGAAGGGCTATTACAACGACCCGGCATCGACGGCGGCCGTTCTTGATGCCGAAGGATATTACCATACCGGTGATGTCGGTTATGTCGATCAGGACGGACATTTCTACATCACCGATCGATTGAAGGATCTTTTCAAACTATCGAACGGCAAGTACATTGCACCGCTTCAGATAGAAAGCCTGCTCAAGCAAAGCCCTCTCATTTCTCAGCCTGTTGTCGTCGGATCAGGACGCAAGCAGGTGGGCGTGCTCATCGTCCCCGATTGGGAGGCACTCAAAGAGGAAATGAAAGCTGCCGGCCACGATGTTTCCAGGCCCCGCGAAGAATTATGTGAGGATCCGTTGTTCATTAAACGTGTACAGCAAGACGCCGTTGACCTCACGCGCGAGCTTTCGGATTACGAAAGGGTTAAGCGCGTTTACCTGCTGGCACGTGAATTCTCAATAGACAAGGGCGAAATGACGCCGACACTTAAGATAAAGCGAAGCGTAATTGATGAGAAGTACTGCGAAGCGATCGATGAGATCTGCGGAATGTAGCGAAGGTTCGGTCGATCGCAGAAGATCGGACTCGGCCGCGTAAGGTTATCTACTTACCGGCCTTTTTTTGTAAAAGGCTGTTCAGGATGTCGGGACTGCGGCTGTCATTAAGAATGGCCTCCGCCAACTCATAGAGCGGGCCGGGGATTGCAGCCGGCTCTTCGTCAGATACGGCCTCACCCTTTGCCTGCGGATAGCGGGAATAGAACTCCACTTCAGCCGAGCAGAAATCACAGATCGCAAGGTGCGCACATACCGCCAAACCGCGGGCGACGCTCATTTCTCCATTCTGGAAATCGAGCAGTTCATCCGACGGCGGACAATCTTCGTTCTTTGAGAAATTGATCTTCTTCGCAGTGAACATATCAAGCGACCCGTAAGCGGACCGTCACCATGGGCTGACCTGAAAACAGTGCTCAGCCGCTTCAAAGGTTACATAAAACATAAATCTGTAATGGCTGAAACGTTCCAAAACTTATGAGAACAAAATCACACATTTTGTCATCAGCACCGTAATCTCAAGTTGCACCGTCTTGTAAGCAGTTGATATTAAAGAGATTAGAGTAATGGCACAAAGAACTTTGTGTATGCAAAAAATTGTTGCTCATTTCTGCCTTAATTGCTACTATCTTAAGTGTAGGTAGTGAGACGGCAATCTTCTCACCCACCGCAACTCGATCAACAGAATAGCTCGACCACAGATCAAGCCAGATCACATCTACCAGGATCGGAATTATTTCGATAGTGCGGAAATTCGCCGCATCTCGGATACAGTAACGCGCATCAAAAGCCGGGTCATTTGACCGGCCTGCGAGAAAACGCGAACCGATGGAAGCACAACGGGAATATCCGTCCTCGATCGAGCACGGAGACCGCGATCGGGACAGGCTGAATATGAATGAAGTGAAATCTCAGGAACGCAAAATTCGGTCAACATCAGGAAGACAGATCCGTGTAGGCAAATGGAATGAGAGCCTGCAGGCATCGGATGTGAATCAGATCTGGACGGAGCTCCACCGGATCGTATCATCACATCCGCTTGTGAGAGCCTCAAAGCGTGCGGGCTTCTTGGTGGAAGAGGGCCGGCAGAACGCTTACACCGACCTTACACAGGAGCTTTTCGTAGCACTTTTAAGCAAGGAGAGATTCCAACATTATCTCGACACCTCGATGTCCGACGTCGAGATCGAGGCCGAGATCAGCCAGATCGAGCTGACAAATATGCTCACCGCCGAGCTGCGTAAACGCTATCCTGAGAGCTACCGCTTGGCACGCCGCATCTCAACGCTCGTCCAAACAAGCAAGCTTTTCAAACGATTTGATAATGTAAGCACTCCGGAAGTTCATCGGAGGTTGGTTGACAGGCTTTACGGCCTCGCTGATTGGAAAGATCAAAAGGTACACCGCGATGTCCAGGAGATGGACGAAAGGGTCAAGGTCGTTGCCTTCAAGGCCCGCGATACACGCATGGTCGGCTGCACGGGCGATGCGCAGATCGTAATAAGCAATGCGGAACTTGAGAAACTCATTATTCGTGTTTTTAAGGCGATCGATTCGCCGGTCGATATTCGCAGCCTTCGTTCATTCGTGATGTCGCGGCTTCCGATAATGGATATTCATCTCGTGCCGGTCGGCGGATCGTCAGAGAGTGACGACGACGATCGCATGCCGTTCGAGTTCAAGGATATTCGTGAGACGCCCGAAGAGGATCTGCTTCGCGGTGAGGCTGAGCGTGAAGCGGCGGGCTACGTGGACGGATTTCTCGAGATGCTTAACAAGGCGGTTCGCGGCAAAGAAAAGCAGTACGACCGCATGCTTAACATCCTGTGGCATTGCTATCTGGTTTCCGACAGCGGCAATCAACTTGAGGTGGCGGAAATGCTTGGCGTCTCGGACTCACTCGTGTCAGACTATCGCAAGAGGATCGAGGCCAATCTTCAGGAGCTGACCTTTAACGGTGTAAACGAGGCGCGGCAGTTCGAAAAGGCCTTGAGGACGCGGATCCGTTCTATGATCACGCTCGAACGGCAAGAGGTGCCGGCCTGATGGATACTCGAACTGCCTGGCCGTAAATGAAGAATACAGGATCAGATACACGCGACCACAAGCCACTCGTGAATACTGCCAAGAGCCGCAGCCGAGTGGCTTCAGGTCCTTTTGATTCATTGAAACCGGCGGGCGCAGCCGCAAAGACAGACACGCACATTAACGGCCTTCAAAATACGGCGGCCGCTGTCGAACACGCAAAGGAACGTGCGCGGGAGATAGAGGCCTCAGTCGCAACATCAGCCGCCGAGGCACCGGCAGAAGAGCGTTTTGTCGTATTTCGGCCGACCAAGGATGAGAAGCGTGCCATCAAGGACAAGCAGCTTCTCACCGCAGATCGATGGCTTGTCCGCAACGGTCATTTTTTTACGTATATCGGCCTTTACCTGTTTTCGATCCTCGTATTATTTCGGCCCTATGAGCTGATCTCGTCGCTCGCGTTCCTTTCGGCGACCGCATTCTATTTTGCACTTGCGACACTGATCATCTACATCCCGTCACAGCTCGCGATCGAAGGCAATCTGACGATATTCTCGACCGAGGTCAAGGCGATACTCGCAATGACGGTCATCGCTCTTCTAACGATGCCGATCGCCAAAGATCCGGGCCTCGCGTGGGAGAAGTTCAACGATCCGTATCTTAAAGCGGTTGTGATCTTCATTGTGCTGATAAATGTCGTCCGAACGCGAAAGCGTCTGATGGGGCTGCTGTGGTTGTCCTTCGGTATTGCCGTTTATCTCTCATTTGCGGCCCTTGATATGTATATGAAAGGGCAGTTCACGGTGGAGGAATACCGTGTTGCGGTCGATGTCGGCGGTATGTTCGGCAACCCGAATGAGATGGCGATGCATTTTGTGATGATGACGCCGCTTGTGATCACTTTAGGCATCGCATCCCGATCAAAGCTGTGGCGTATCATTTATTGGGTCATTGCGGCTCTTCTCGTCGGAGCGAATATGGTCACGTTTTCGCGCGGAGGCTTTCTTGGCTTGCTGGCTGTGGGGCTGGTCTTGGCGTGGAAGCTTGGCCGCCGTCAGCGCCTGAATGTATCGATAGCTTCGGCAGTGATAGGTCTGATCGTCATAGTTGCCGCACCGGGCAATTACGGACTTCGTATGCTGTCCATCTTTATTCCGGGCCTTGATCCGGTAGGGTCGTCCGACCAGCGGAAGGAGTTGCTCGAACGCTCGCTTCTCGTTACCGCACGCAATCCGTGGGGCATCGGCATCGGCAATTTCCCGATCGTCGGCATACGAAATTTGCAGTCGCATAACGCATTCACACAGGTGAGTTCCGAGCTTGGTATAATGGGCCTTGTTGCGTACCTGATCTTTATGATCAGTCCATTCAGGAAGCTTTCGGCGATCGAGCGTAAGCTGTTCGATGAGGGCAGTGCGAACTGGTTCTATTATCTGTCGATCGGCTTTCAAGCGAGCATCATCGGCTACATGGTCTCAAGTTTCTTCGCATCCGTAGCTTATAATTGGTTCATCTATTACTTGATCGCGTATGCGGTGGCGTTTCGCCGGATCTTCAGTATCGAGAACGAGGTAGAAGAGGCCGCTACGGCGGCCTGGCAGGCGGATGCCGCTGCGGTTTGATATGTTCTACACAACATCAGCGATAGTGTTTTGGATATGCGTTGCCCTTTTGGGTTATGTATATTTCGGCTATCCGCTTCTTGTGTATGCTGTTTCGCGGCTGTTTCCCAAGAAGGTTCATCGCAGCAACATCGAGCCGAGCGTTACGGTGCTGATAACGGCATTCAACGAAGAAAAAGCAATCCGTCGAAAGCTTGATAATACACTTGATATCGACTATCCGGCGGAGAAGCTCGAGATATTGGTCGCCTCAGACGGCTCGACCGACCGGACGGATGAGATCGTGAAGGAATACGCGGGCCGAGGCGTAAAACTTTTCCGACAAGATGGCCGTGTCGGCAAGACCGAGACGCAGAATCGTGCGATTGCGGAAGCGGCCGGCGAGATCGTTCTATTCAGCGACGCAACGACCGAGTACACGCAGGATGTGCTTGAGCGGATACTGCCTGCATTTGCCGATGACTCTGTCGGATGTGTGGCCGGCCGCCTCGAATATGTTAATAATGACGATTCGAACGTAGGCAAGGGAACGCAAGGTTATTGGAACTATGAGACATTCTTGAGGTCGGCCGAGAGCAGGGCGTGTTCGCTTATTGGAGCTTCGGGCTGTATGTACGCGGTCAGGCGTTCGGCATATCGCGAGATGTATCCGGAGGCATGCTCTGATTTTCTGATCTGCACAGTGCTTTACCGCAATGATCTGCGGAGTGTGTTCGAGCCGTCCGCGGTGTGTTTTGAGGAAACGAATCAGAACACTGATGATGAGATGCGGATGCGGATACGCGTGATCTCGCAGACGCTGGCCGATCTTGTGAGAAATGCCGATATGTTGAATCCGTTCAAGAGCGGCTTCTACGCGATCGAGCTGATCTCGCATAAGGCTCTGCGTTACGCCGTACCTCTCATGCTTGCAGGAATGTTCATTTCAAGCGTTGTGTTGGCCGCCTCATCACCATTCTTTTTTGTGGCGTCAGTGTTACAGGCGGCATTTTATCTGAGTGCCCTTGTCGGCTCGATCCTTGAGCGTCTTGATATTCGAATTACGCTCCTTGTTGTGCCGCTTTATTTTGTTCTTGCTAATCTTGCATCGGTCATCGCCTTCTACAGATTCATACGAGGCGAGAGGTACGCAACTTGGGAGCCGATCCGCGAGGTGCGATCGTAATGTTGTCATCAGAGGACAAAAAGCTCGGGATCGAGGTCAATGTAGGCCGAAATATCTTTTCATGGGCACCAAGGGTGAGCGTGGTGATACCGGCATACAATGTTGCCGAATTTATCGGTGAGACACTGGAATCGGTCGCCGCTCAGCGTTTTCGCGATCACGAGGTGATAGTCGTCAATGACGGCTCGCCTGACACCGCCGCATTTGAGCGGGCGATCCAGCCGCATCGCGAGAATATCATTTACATCAAGCAGCCGAGCCAAGGGGCCGGAGCCGCCCGAAATACGGCGATCCGTCATGCTCGGGGCGAGATCATTGCGTTCCTCGACGGCGATGATATTTGGCTGCCCGATTTCCTTACTTCGCAAGTTACGTTCCTGGGCCGCGGACACGATATGGTCTATTGTGACGCACAGCAGTTCGGAATGCGGTCTGCATTGCGGCGCACGTTCATGGAATCTGCTCCTTCAGAGGGCGAAGTTACGGTAGCATCGCTGTTGGATTTTAGGTGCAATGTCATCACTTCGGGGACCGTGGCTTTGAGATCGGCGATCATCGATGCGGGGATGTTCGAGCAGGAACGCGCGCGCGCACATGATTTCCACCTTTGGGTCCGAATGGCGAGGAATGGTGCCCGGATCGGCTATCAGCGAACCGTGCTTTTGAAATATCGAGTGCACCTGAACAGCCTTTCGGGTGATTCGGTAAGCCGTGTCGAGCGTGAGATCGATGTCTTTAACCGGATCAAGAGAATGGTCGATCTTGATGCGAAGGACATGGAACTTCTTGAGCGGCGTGTTAAGGGCCTGCAGGCGGATCTTGAGGTCGAGCGCGGCAAGGCTCTTTTGATAAGCGAGGACTTCGCGGGCGCGCGCCGGGCATTCGCCGAGGCGAACCGGCACCGCAGATCGTTGAAATTGCTTCTGATCACCATCGGCCTGCGAGTTGCGCCAAGGCTTGTGCTCGACCGCTACCGCAGCAATCGGGCCGATGAAATAGCGATGGTGCCGGGCGGTGCTGTGGGCAGGCCCTTTGCGGGACGCGGTCAATAATTTAAGTAATTTAAGTCGGTTTCCGGCTTTCCTGAAAATATCAGGCCATTGATATTTTTCTTAAGCGAAGATGCTATGCGCCATGCCCGGCCAGAGTGCATCATCCGCGTGTTGAGAGTGCCATGTCATCACTGAGAACGACCCCAAAAGTCCGCGATCTTGTCTTTGATGTAGGTCTGCATCGAGGCCAGGACACGGACTTCTATTTAGCAAAAGGCTACAAGGTCGTCGCCTTTGAGGCCGACCCTCAGAATGCCGAGTTCTGCCGCAAACGCTTTGCTGATGCGATCGAGAATGGCCGTTTGACGATAGTCGAAGGAGCCATCACCGAGGCGTCAAAAGATCCGACCACAAGATTCTATCGGAACCGCGATCATAATCTTTGGGGCAGTAACTCGCTCGATTGGGTTTTTCGCAACGAGATCTACGATACCGCAATGGAGCAGATCGAGGTCAATGCGGTTGACTTCGGTGCTGAGATGGAAAAGCACGGTGTGCCGCAATTTATGAAGGCGGACATTGTCGGATCCGAAGTGGTTTGCCTGCGCGCGATGCTCGATTTTGAGAATAAGCCCGACTATCTGTCTATCCGCTCTGAGAAGGTCATCTTCAGAAACCTCATATATGAGTTCGACCTTCTGGAGAAGCTTGGCTATCACGAGTTCAAGGCGATCAAACAGGATTTTGAGCGTTCTTTTGCCTCGGTTCCCGACGGTAACGGCGGCCGATTGTACGAGTTTGAAGAAGGGGCGTCCGGGCCGATCGGCGAAGATACCGAAGGCAAATGGCGATCGCGTGATGCGGTGATCAGGGAATATCGCCGGATCTTTGTGAAATACTGGCTGTTCGGAGATTATTCGTATCTGGTGCAGACCGAGAAAGGCAGAAACTTCATCCATACCGTCGAGCGGGTGCTTAAGCGTTCGGTGCCGGGCTGGTATGACACCCACGCAAGACACAGTTCAGTGACCAAAAATGACAGGATCGGCTGAAAAACGCTCATTAAAAGAGCAGAGCGCATGGCTGTTGGCCGCCAAGATCATCGGCTTTGGCTTCAGCTTTGTGCTGCCGCTGCTTATCGTGCGTTATCTGCCGCAGCAAGAGGTCGGGCACTATCGTGCGGCGTTTCAAGTAATTGCCAACGCGGTGGTGCTGCTGCCGTTAGGCTTCTCGATGAGCGCATACTATTTTCTCGCAAGGGAAAGTCAGGAGCGAAGAGCGGCTTCGATTCTAAATATCCTGGTCTTCAATTTCTTTGTCGGCGGCCTTGCATGCCTTGCGCTCAATCTCTACCCGCGGATAATCGGCGATGTCTTTCAGAGTGAGGCACTTACGGAACTTGCTCCGAAGATCGGCGTTGTCATTTGGATCTGGATATTCTCAACCTTTCTTGAAACGGTCGCGATCGCAAATCAAGAAGCCCGGATCGCGACCGTCTTCATCATCATCGCTCAGTTAAGCAAGACCATATTCATGGGTGCCGCTGTCTTTGAGTTCGCTACGGTCGAGTCGTTCATGTACGCGGCGATGGTGCAGGGCGTTATCCAAACGGCAATTCTGCTTGTGTACCTGACATCGCGGTTTCCCGGCTTTTGGCGATCCTTCGACCTCTCATTCTTTTGGGAGCAGATGCGTTACGCTATGCCGTTCGGCTTGGCCGGCATTCTGTGGATGGCACAAAATGATATACATAATTATTTTGTCGGATATAAATTCTCGTCCGCAGACTTTGCGATCTATGCGTATGGCTGTTTTGAAGTGCCGCTGATCGCGATGCTCTCCGAATCCGTAACCTCCGTTCTGATCCCGCGAATGAATGAACTGCAGCTCGTAGGCGACCGAGATGAGATGATCAGGCTCACGGCACGGGCGTCGCAAAAACTTTCGTTCTTCTATTTCCCGATCTACATCTTTCTGCTTATTACTGCGAACACCTTTGTCATAACACTATTTACCGAAAAGTATGCGGCGAGCGCGCCTATCTTCATGGTCAACCTCACGATACTGCCATTCAGCATCGTGATAACTGATCCGGTGCTTCGCTCTTACAAGGAGCTTGGCAGGCTGTTCCTGCTGACGCGAATATTGATCCTCATGATGCTGATAGCAGGCCTGTATTTCGGCCTGCCGTATCTTGGATTGACAGGTTTTATCGCGGTCGCTGTTGCTGCGATAGTGATCGAAAAGTGCTTTGCCGAGACCATGATCTTTGTCAAACTCGGCGTCGGCCGGCGGCACTTGCCGCTTTTAAAGAGTATCGGTAAGACCGGTGTCGCCAGCATCATAGCCGGGGCCGCGACATATCTCGTGTATGCGGGAACGCACGATCACGTGATGGCGATCGGCGAACACTTCGTGCGCGGTGTGCTGATGTCGGAGAAGATGGGAATCCGCAATCTTATCGGCGGCGGGCTTGTGCTTGCAGTCTCGGGGGCGGTGTTCGCGCCCGTATATCTATTCTTTGCGAATCTTTTTGGTGTGATCGAACCCGAAGAAAAGAGAACGGTGCGGCAGTTCATCGACAAGATGATCCTGCATCGAAGGTCGAACACGGCTGAGGCGGCAAGCTGATGGGAGAGGATACCTTCATTACAAAGCTAAGATGGAACCTGCCGTGGCTTGTACGCTATCCGTTCGTCCGCGCCCGTGCTTTGCTTGAGGCGACTGCCTTTGAGCATAAGCATATTGTGATCACTGTGGCAGATCACTTTGAGCCGGGCTGGAGTTCAGGCGGTGTGCTCGACCATCGGACGCAAATGAAGCGGCTCGACGCTTATCGCAAAATGGCACGAGAGATCGGTAATTCGGTAAGCGATGCGGACGGGACGAAGTTTCGGCATACGAACTTCTATCCGGCCGAACAATATCATCCTGAGATACTCGACGTTTTGGCTGAGATGCAGGAGGAAGGCCTGGGCGAGGTCGAGGTGCATTTGCATCACGGCGTCGATCGGCCGGACACGGCCGAGAACCTTGAACGTCAGCTTGTAGAGTTTCGGGACACCATTGCAGAGCGGCATCGATGCCTTTCGCGTTGGCACGGCGGGGGAGCACCGATGTACGCCTTTGTTCACGGCAATCTCGCCTTGGCGAATTCGTGCGGCGGCAAATATTGCGGCGTTGATGACGAGATGGCCATACTTCGCGATACGGGCTGTTACGCCGACTTTACGCTGCCCTCGGCGCCCGATCGAACGCAGGTTGCAATGATCAATATGATCTACGAGTACGGCGGCGATCCGAAGCAGGCCGTTCCGCACGCGGTCGGCAGGAGATTTTCGGTGAACGGTACGGAACCGCAATTACCACTGATATTTACCGGGCCGCTTATCTTTGACCTGAGCCGCGTTAGGCCGCGGATCGACGATGGTTCACTTACCGCCGCATTGGGAAGCGGGGTCGGCAGGCTCAAGCGCTGGGCATCGGCGAATATCACGGTCGAGGGCCGGTCCGATGTGATCTTTATCAAGCTGTATTGCCACGGTTTCTTTGATCATGACCAGCAGGCCTGTATCGGTGAGGATGCAAAGCGGCTGTTCGGTGAGATGGTCGAAGGAGCGGCGCGGACGGGAAAGCAGACCATTCACTTTGCAAGTGCACGAGAGGCGTTCAATATGGCCGTCGCGATCAGCGAAGGGTTTACCGGTGATCCGCACCTGTATCGCGATCATCATTTACAGACGATCATGAGCGAGGGGAAAGGTGCATAAGGCGTGATGGCGAAACCATTGGACACGATCAAAAAGATGCGCGGCCGCAGCGTCAGCGAACTGCTGTCACGCGGCGGCCAAGCCGTGTCCGCGTATCGTGATCAAATGGGTCTGGGCGAGCGTGATCTGTCGGATGGCGAATTCTTCAAGCTTCTCGACCGGCGTCGGTTCCGCGATCCCGATGCAGTTGCAGAGCGCGTTGCGAAAGTGTTCTTTCAAAATGCGGATGAGCACTTCTTTCGCTCATTCGTAGGCGATATCGGGCAAGGATTTCGCGATGCCGTCGGCAATGAAGTGTGTGATGCGTTCGTCAGCAGGGCCGATCTGCTCCTTGAAGGACGCTTTGACCTGCTTGGTTACAAGAATCTGTACGTCGGAACCGAGGTCGATTGGCATCTCGAACCGATATCAGGCCTGCGTGCCCCTGTAAAACATTGGAAAGAATTTGACGAACTCGATACCTCGGAAACCGGTGATAAAAAGATCGTTTGGGAACTGAACCGCCACCAGCATTTCTTTATTCTCGGCGTGGCCTACACGCTGACGCGCGACGAAAGATATGCGTTTATGGTTGTCGAGCATCTGCTGTCGTGGATCGAGCAGAACCCTTGCGGTGTCGGTATCAATTGGACCAGCAGCCTTGAGGCAGCGTTCCGTTCTGTTTCTTGGGTATGGGCACTTAACTTATTCCGGCATTCTGCCGCACTTACGCCGGAAATACTCAAGGAAGCGGTAAAGGCCCTTTATCTTCACGGCCGCCACATCGAGAAATACCTTTCGAAATATTACAGCCCCAATACGCATCTGACCGGCGAGGCACTCGCCCTCTATTATCTCGGTACGCAGCTGCCGTTCCTGCAAAAAGCAAAGCATTGGACGAAGCTCGGCAGCGACATCCTGCTTGATGAGATCACGAAACAGATACTGCCCGACGGTGTCTATTTTGAGCAAAGCACATGGTATCAGCGCTATACCGTCGATTTTTACTCACACTTTTTCGTGCTCCGTTCCCTGGCCGGCGATCCGCAGTACGATAAGCGAAATCTTGCTGCCGATCAACGCTATCTTGCCGCACTCGAGTTCATGATGTACATAACGCGGCCGGACGGCACTACGCCATTGATCGGCGATGATGACGGCGGACGAATGCTGCCAATTACGATGGCCGCTGCCGATGACTTTCGCGGCTCACTCGCCCTCGGTGCATCGATACTTGGCCGAGGCGAAATGAAATATGTTGCGCGGAAGGCTTTGGATGAGGTTTTTTGGCTTACAGGCAGCGAAGGCGTCGCGCGGTATGCAAAGCTCAACAGCCGAAGGCCGAAGGCGGCATCGCGCGAATTTGCGGCAGGCGGCTATATGGTGATGCGTGACGGTTGGGCGGATACAGACACTGTACTGATCGTCGATCACGGTGAGGTCGGTTCGCTCTCGGGCGGGCACGGCCACGCGGATGCGCTTTCTATCGACCTTTCGCTCAATGGCCGAACTCTGCTCGTCGATCCGGGGACGTATTCCTATCACGAATCGCGTGAGATGCGAGACCTCTTTCGAATGAGTGCGGCACATAACACGGCGACGATCGATGACCGGTCTTCGAGCCGTCCTTCGGGCGTTTTCCGTTGGGGAGAAAGGGCCGAGACGCAGCTTGCAGCCGCGCTAACCGATGCGCGTTTCGACCATTTTGCGGGACAGACACGCGGCTTTGACACCATCGAGGGCGGAGCGGCCCACGAGCGCGAAATACTTTTCCTGAAAAATGACTACATAATTATCCGCGACCTCATTGCTGTTAAGGGTTCGCATGAATGTCAGTTGAATTTTCATTATGCCGCAGGCACAAAGGTCTCGACGGGGATCGACGGTGCCTACGCGGGAAGTAAACGACACAGGATATTTTGTTTCGGCGATGAAGGGCACTGGCTGCGGAAAGAGAGTTGGGTGTCCAGGGAATACGGCAACAAAACGAACGCACCGTTCCTTCGTTATCTGTCAACGGGGCGCGGAATGCAGGAGTTCTTTACGTTCATAATGCCCGTAGGTACCGGCCGTAGGAACCCGATAGCGGCCGAGCTGTCCATTGTTGGCGGCCGGGCGTTTATCATAAATTTCGGCGCATATACGGATGTCTTTGTCGTTGGCGACGGCGAAATGCTGCGGACGGAACTCTTTGACACGAACTTCCATCTTTCATGGGCGCGTTTGACGGCAGACGAAACGATACCTGAGGAGTTCGTGCTGATCGGCGGCGACCGCCTGAGGTTGAACGAACGCGATATATTTGACGGCGAAGGCCGTCACGCGTCCGTCTCGATCCGACGTTTCGGCAGCGACCTCTACATAAATGCCGATGGTACCCACAGCACGGTATCCATCGGCGAAAAGTGCCCCGAAGCGGTGTGAAGATACGCGTACTACAGTTGATCGGCAGCTTCCATCAAGGCGGCAGCGAGCGGCAAGCCGTGGCGTTGACGCGTGCTCTGGCTGAGGACGGACGCATCGAGGTGCGGATAGCTGCACTAAATAAAGAAGGCATCCTGCTAAAAGACATCGAGAGCCTCGATCTAGGTGATGTGCCGGAGTTTAGGCTGACATCGTTCTACAACCTCAACTTCATCCGGCAGGTTCGTGCGCTTTCACGCTACCTTCGCGCGAATGGGATCAACGTCATCCATTCGCACGATTTTTACTCGAACATTCTCGGTATGGCTGCCGGAAAACTTGCACGGCTGAAAGGGCGTATTGCTTCAAAACGCGAGACCGGCGGTATGCGGACGCGGGCTCAGGAATTCGTCGAGGGTGTCGCATTTGGCCGGGCAAATGCGATCGTTGCGAATTCCGCCGCTGTGCGAGAGCATCTCATCAAGCGGGGCGTGAAAAGCGAAAAGATAAGTGTGATCTACAATGGCCTCGACCTTGGCCGCTTTGCTCAAGCCAATGATAGGCAGCAAACCTTGGCGGGTCTCGGCCTGCCCGATAAAAAGCTCGTCGTTGCGGTCGCGAACCTTCGGCACAGCGTTAAGAACATTCCGATGCTGCTCCGGGCGGCCGCACGGATCAAAGGCACGTTGCCTGACGTGCATTTTGTAGTTGCGGGAGAAGGCGGTTTGAAAGATGAGCTTGCGGCGATGGCGGCTTCGCTGGGTATCGGAGATCGCGTGCATTTCATAGGACGGTGTACAGACGTTCCGGCATTGCTCGACGCCGCTTACGCGTGCGCGCTTACATCGACGGCAGAGGGTTTCTCGAACTCGATCCTTGAATATATGGCCGCCGGAAAGCCTGTTATTGCGACCGATGTCGGCGGAGCGGCCGAGGCCGTCATCAATGATGAAACAGGGTATCTTGTCGCCTCAGATGACGACCCAGCATTGGCCGATAAGCTGCTCGATCTTATTTGCGATGAGGCGAAGGCCTCGCGGTTCGGTGCCGCGGGCCGTCGCATAATAGAAGAAAAATTCTCAACCGAACGCCAACTATCCGACACGGCGGCCCTTTATGAGAGTCTTGTAAAATGAGACCGTTGCACATAGTACAACTTGGCCCCGTGCCGCCGCCCGAGGGCGGTGTCAGCCGCAATATGCGCGCCATCGGCGACGAACTCGAACGAAGCGGCCACCGATGCACATTCATTGCGACCACAAAGGGGCCGCCGAGCAGTGAGCCGAATGTGTTCAGGCCACGCTCGCCTATCGCGTTGATCCGCACCTTGCGTTCAATGGAATTCGATGTGCTGCATCTGCATCTGGGTGGCGATATCACGCCGCGTGTGATTGCGCTGGCGCTGGCGTGTGCAGTGTTCGGCGGTAAACGGAAGGTATTGACGATCCATTCAGGTGCTTTTCCTCTCTCCGGGCTTGTGCAAAAGGCAAGGCCGTTCTCGATCGCCGGAATCGTATTTCGAAGATTCTCAAAACTCATCGCGGTCAACGACGCTATCGCTGACGCTTTTCATAAGTTTGGCGTGGCTAAGGAAAAGGTCGAGGTGATCTCGCCGTTCGTGCTTTCGCGGCCCGATCCGAATATAGAGCTTTCGACGCGGCTTAAAGAGGCTGTCGCCGGAGCCGAACCGTTGTTGGTCTCAGTCGGCGGGCTTGAGGCCGATTATCAACCGATGTTTCTTGTCGAGGCGCTGCCGAAGCTGTTGGAGCGTTTCCCGAAAGCCGTGCTAATACTCGTTGGCGACGGCAGCCTGCGTACGCAGGTCGAGGCTCGGATCGCCGATCTTGGACTCTCGGCGGCCGTTGTGCCGGCAGGCAATGTCCCGCATAATGAAACGCTGCATCTGATCGACAAAGCCGACGTATTGCTCCGCACCACGCTTTTTGACGGCGATGCGATCTCTGTTCGTGAGGCCCTGCATCTCGGAACGCCGGTCGTTGCGACCGACAACGGTATGCGCCCCAAAGGGGTGTTTCTCATAAGGAATGGCGATGCTGAAGGGTTGTTCGACGCAGTTGAGCGATCGATCGCGGCAGGCAAATGCGAGTCGTCTGAAAAAGACGACGGCGAGAATATACGCAAGGTCGTCGAGTTATACGTCTCGCTTAGTGTGGCGATGTAGGCGGCAGAGCGCAGCCGAGATCTTTGCCGCCCGTCGCTTTTCCACGATACTTGCTTGTCGGGGAAAGCCTGTAATCGCCCGCCGTGGCGTTCACAAAACCGACATCTGAAATGCTCTGAACGATCATATTGCCCGCGGGAAATGCATGATCGCCGGGGCTGACGCGGTTGAGGTTCATAAAAAGATTGTTGCGGAACATTGCCTTGGCCGAGGCGGAATTCAGATCAATCGGGCCGTGAATGCCGTATTCGCCGTGTCCGACGATATTATCCCGAAAGACAAAGTTCGAGGGTATTTCGCCGTAAAATGTAACGATATTTCCCATGTTGAACGCGGTATTATTCGCGATGGTGATACCGTCGCCCGCCGCAGCCTGTATCAGATAGCCCGAGCCGTCAAATCCGTTGCCGCCCGCTAAATTCAGGAACAGATTATTCTCGATCACAAGGTTTCGCAGTGTGCCGCTCTTCTGCTGATCGTCGTGGCCGAGGATGTTGATGCCGTCGCCCGAGTTTCTGATGATGTTGTCGCGAATGACGACATCTTCGATGGTCGAGAACGGTGCGTGGCCGTCCTGATTGCGTACCGTGATGCGAAATGCTGAGCCTTTGTAGTTATTCTCGATAAGGTTGCCGATGAATTGTACGCGCTTAGCGTTCTTTAGTTCGAAGAGCGTCTTTACCGTAACGCCGGACTTCCAAGCCTCGGGCTTGTTCAGATGATTGCCGCGTATCTCGATGCCGTTCGGCGTAAGGTCGGCACTGTCCGGATCGGAACCGCCGAACATTATGTTCTCGGCGCCGCCTTCAATGTAGTTATTGAGGATCTTAACGTCGCGTGTGCCCGTCCATCCGCAAATGCCCTGCGTCTCTTCGCTCGGCCCGGCAAATCCTTCGATATAGCTGTTCTTAATGACCGATCCGCCGCTGTTCAACGCGATTCCGCGACGAGTGATGCCGTCGGCGGAAGGATGAAGATACGAGCGGTCTATCTCAAGATGATATGGAATGTTAGCGGCTGATTCACCGTTGCCGAAGAGTACGAGATTATAAATATACGACTTTGTCTGTGCCGTGAATTCGATCCCGATGAACCGATAATCATGAGCTCCGTTGACGGCCGTAACCACCGGCTTTTCGCTTCGCGAAACGAGCTTTGCCATGAGCGGCGCATCTTTCGGCGATACTCGTTGATCGACGGGCAGCTGATCTGCCGCAGATGATCGGATCGTAACGGTCTCGGTAAGCGGCTTGTTGGGAAGCGTGATCGGGCCGTAATACGCTGCGCCCGCTTTCAGCTCGATGATGTCGCCGCTTTCGGCCTGAGCAAGCGCGGCCTGCACACTGCCGCCGGGCGGGACGTGAATGATCCGGCCCTTCGAAGTTTGCTCGATCTCAAAGTGCGGGCCGACAATCCCGAATGCTCCCGAATATCTGTCGAATATCAGCAGTCCGGCAGCGGCCGTTACGATAATGAGCATCACAATAGCCGCGGCGCGTATGAGCGGTTTGCGATCGCGCGTCAGTTGTTTCGGTTTTATTTGGACAGCACCTGCGGCCATTTGATCTGCTGCGACGTTCATTTCTGCTTTATAATAGAACGAAAAGCACGGCAAATCCGTGTATTTCGACAGGAAATCGCTGGTATTTTGCCTCAAATCTAGGGTAACATTGAAAGTGCCTCCCGCGGCCGGCAAGTTCACTGCAAAATTGCCCTCATTCTGTCTTTTTACTACAAGATATGTGCGGTATCAACGGCATAGCATATACGACGCGTTCAAAACGCGAGGTCTCGTCGGGTCTTTTGACCCGTATGCGTGACGTGCAGTTTCATCGCGGCCCGGATGACGGCGGTATCTTTATCGACCGCAATATAGGGCTTGGGCATCGGCGGCTTTCTATCGTCGATCCGACTCACGGTATGCAGCCGATGACTCTCGGCGACCTTGTGATCGTTTATAACGGCGAGGTCTATAACCACGCCGAGAGCCGTGCCGATCTCGAAACTCGCGGACACGAGTTCGAGAACCGCAGCGATACCGAAACGATACTTCACCTCTATCGCGAGTACGGACGCGACTGCGTCGAGCATCTTCGCGGAATGTTCGCGTTCGCGATCTGGGACAAAACAAAACGTGAGCTTTTTATAGCGCGCGACCGCCTCGGCGTTAAGCCGCTTTACTATGTATTTGATGCCGACGGTTCGCTGTTCTTCGGGTCGGAGATCAAGACGATCCTTGAAGCGGGCGGCGTGAGGCCCGAGGTGAATTTCAACGCTCTTCCGGATCAATTTGCCAATCACGGCACAAGCGGCGACGAGACACTGTTAGCGGGCGTAAAACGCCTCTTGCCCGGGCATACGCTGCTCTGGCGCGACGGCAGCGTCGATGTGCGCTCGTATTGGGATCTCGAGTTCGAGCCTAAACACCATCCGCAAAGCGATGCCGAATATGTCGAGGAGTGGCGTGATATGTTCCGCCGTTCGGTCGAGTTGAGGCTTATGTCCGATGTGCCGCTGGGAATGTTCCTCTCGGGCGGCATCGATTCGAGCGCCATCGCGGCGATGATGTCAACGATGGTCGATGAGCCTATAAAGACGTTTTCCGTCGCATTCAATGAACGAGAGGCGAACGAGCTTGCATACGCCCGCACGGTCGCTGAGGCTTTCGGAACAGAACACTATGAAGTTACCGTAACACCCGATCAATTCTTTGCGGCCTTGCCTGATCTTGTATGGCACGAGGACGAGCCGATCGGTTTTGTGGCGAGCGTGCCGCTCTACTTTGTATCAAAGCTTGCCCAACGACATGTTAAGGTCGTGCTGACGGGCGAGGGCAGCGATGAGATGCTAGCCGGCTACGGACGCTATGCAAAGGCACTAAAGCTGCTCGATCTCGGCGAGCGGTACGAGAGTCTGACACCGTCATTTGTACGAAGTGCCGTAAAAGGCGGTGTCGCGACGCTGCCGTCACGGTTCGGACAGAAGCTGTCGCGCACGTTCCTGACGCGCACCGCGGACGTCGAGAGTTTGTTCTTTGATAATTTCAGTATATTTTCACGAACGGCCCAAGCTGACCTATTCTCAGCCGGCACGAAGGCAAAGATCAACGACCTGAATCCCTATTCACGCCAAAACAAGTGGCTTGAAACAAGCGATGCTCGAGATATGCTCGATAAGCTGCTCTATGCCGACACAAAGACATATCTGCACGAATTGCTGATGAAACAGGACCAAATGTCGATGGCGGCATCGATCGAAAGCCGCGTTCCGTTTCTCGACCACAAGTTGGCGGAATATTCGGCAAAATTGCCGCGCGAGATGAAACTTCGCGGCGGCACGACCAAGTGGATACTTCGGGAGGCGATGAAGGGTATCCTGCCGCAGGAGATACTCGATCGGCCGAAGATGGGCTTTCCGGTTCCGATCGGACGCTGGTTCCGCGGCGAGTACAAGCATATCGTTGATGAATATGTGCTTGGCGAACGGGCGATGAGCAGGGGCATATTTAACGACGATGCGTTGCGCAAGCTTGTCGCCGAACATAACGCGGGACGCAAACACGATGAGCGCCTTTGGCTCCTCGTTAATTTCGAGATATGGATGCGCCGCTTTATTGATGGTGAGAACGTAAAATGAAGTATCTCATTATCACACGTTTTCCGGAGGGCGAGGTCGCCGAAAGGTGGCAAGCGTTCCTTGCCGAGGCTGAGCTTGCGACGCACTATACGTCGCCGGGTTATTTCACCGACCCATACATAAGAAATGAGAGGTTTGCCGTTGCGGCAGTTGACGATAACGGCATTTTTCATGCGGTCGCAACGGGCGTGATCGAGGCCGGCCGCATCTCGTCCGGGATGTTCTCGCGGCCTCAGCTTACTTTCCGCAAAGGGGCCGACGCCGAGACTGCGGCCGCCGTAATTCTCGAAGGCCTTGAAAGCATGGATGCGGAACTCATTGACCTTTACGCGTGGCGGCAGCTAAGCGGGTTGAATGCGACCGGATCGGCCAGTACTGATGCGACATCGGTCGTTATGCTTGATCTGACAAGAGGCGCGGACACTCTCTTCGCAGGCTTTTCACAAACAAGGCGGAATGAGCTTCGCAAGGCCGAGCGGCAAGGCCTGATCCGAATAAAGGAGCTTGAAAGCGAGGACGAACTTGCGGAGATGTACGACATCCATTGCCGCTGGAACAGGTTGAAAGGCCACGAGCCTGATACGCTTGAACAAATGCGAACGGCGCTCGGTCAGCGTGATAATCGGCGTGTTTTTATCGCTAAAGCGGACGGCCGCGTCGTTGCGGGCAGCTTCTATCGCTTCGTCAAAGGCGGTGTTGTCGAATATGCCGCGAACTTTTCACTTCCCGAATTCCAACGTCTGAGGCCCAATGATGTGATCGGCTGGCATGCGATAAGATGGGCCTGTGAGGGCGGATTTACACATTTCAGCATGGGCGGCTCACATCTGTTCCTGCGGAGGTTCGGCGGCGAGATCGTACGGACGTATCGCTATCGCGTGGACAAGAGCCTTTTCAAGCGGCACGAGCTACGCGAGAATGTGCGCGCGATCGGTGCGAGTGCTTACAGGCGGCTGCCGCAGAATGTTCGCGACCGCGTAAACAAGATACTTTCGAGATAATGACCGCCAATGCCACTGATGTACAACACATGACCGCCGCAGGTGAACTTCGCGGCCGCGACATATTGTGCTTCAGCCACGATTGGACCGGCGACCCGTTATCAAAAACGCATCTTATGCGTGTGCTGGCTCGAGAGAATCGAATACTTTGGGTCAACTCGATAGCCAACCGCATGCCGACGGCCTCAGGCAAGGACGCGTCGCGTATCTATAAGAAAATAAAGAGCTTCTTCGAGCCGGTCCGTGAGATCGAGCCGAATATCTTCGTTCTGAACCCGTTCGCCGTTCCCGCTTACGGCAGCAAAGCAGTTGTCGCCGCGAACCGCCGTTTCTTGATACGTCAGGTCAAGGGGGCGATGCGAAAGCTCGGTTTCCGCGATGTCGTAAATATGGTCTTCAATCCTGCGGCAGGTATGATCGCGGGCCGCCTCGGCGAGAAAGAGCTCATTTACTATTGCGTTGATGAATACACCGCATTTACCGGCAACGCGGCACTTATGGATATTGAAGAAGATCTTTTCCGCAAGAGCGATATCGTTGTCGTTTCGGCAGAAAAGCTCTACGAGTCGAAAAAGCAGTTCAACCGAGAAACATATTTGATCAGACACGGGACGGATTGGCAGCACTTTCACACTGCCGTTGACGGTGGCCTTGAGATTCCGGAAGATGTTGCCGGCCTGCCGCATCCCGTTATCGGTTTTCACGGGCTGCTTGCGGATTGGGTAGATTACGGACTGATAATGAAGGTCGCGGAGCATTTCAGCTCGGGTTCGGTCGTTCTCATCGGCAAGGTCAGCGTTGATGCCGAGCAGAAGATAAAGGTCCTTGACGGCGTTCCTAACATCCATCGCCTCGGGCGTAAACCGTACAGTGAATTGCCTGCGTATTGCGCGGCGTTTGATGTAGCTCTAAATCCTTTTGCGATCAATGAGTTAACTCTGGCGGCAAATCCGCTTAAAGTTCGTGAATACCTCGCCGCCGGATTGCCTGTCGTCTCGACAGACATTCCCGAGGTGCACCAACTCGAAGATTGCCTCATTGGTACCGGCCATGACGATTTTATCGCCAAGATCGAACAGGCGCTCGCGGCGCCGAAGCCTCGCAGCGAAGTGAGCGAACGCATTCGGCATGAGAGTTGGGAATCGAAGATCGAGGAACTCCGTGCCTTGCTTGCAGCGAGAAAAGATGGCAATTCGGAGTAAGGCAATGGCGGTGATAATTTTGGCCGCGGTTATAGGCGTTTGGATAATTGCCGCGCCTTTCTTGGCGAAATTCCTGATCGTCGAAAAGCCGCTGGATCACGCTGATGCGATCATTGTCCTGAGCGGGTCGGCCGTTTATAAGGAACGTACCCGAAAAGCCGCTGAACTGTTCCGCAATGGCCTCGCTCCGATGATATTCATTACGAATGACGGCACAAAAAGCGGCTGGATGAGCGGTGAACAGCGCAACGTTCCGTTCCTCGAACTCGAACAGCGTGAACTCATTGCCGACGGTGTGGCTCCTGATGCGATCTTCATTTTACCGCAACTTGTTGCCGGTACAGATGAAGAAGCAAAAGCCGCCGTTGATGCGGCCGAAGCGTACGGCATCCATTCGCTCATGATAGTTACCTCGGCCTATCATTCAAGGCGTGCGTTGTGGACGTTCGAACGTGAGTTTGCAGGCAAGGACGTCATGATCGGCATTGAGCATCCTGCGGCGGGCATCAATACGCCCCGGCCTGCATATTGGTACCTGAGGCCGCGCGGCTGGCAAATGGTAGCAGGCGAATATGTGAAATTTGCCGTGTATTGGATATTTTATTGAAAGTGGTTTCGCTTGCCTCGAAGCCGCTGCGAGATCTCAAGATGAGTGCCACAATTATTGGAGACGAAAATATTGCGGGGCAGCACAGCGCCGAGGTTGCTGCCGGTGAGCGATTTGAGTTCGGTAAGAACTGGGCTGCATTCCTCAATGTGCTGGACGATGAACGTATAGCCGAGGCTGAACGTTCGCTTCGGAATATGCTCGAGGTCGAAACGCTTGAGGGCAAGACGTTTCTCGATATAGGCTCGGGCAGCGGCCTTTTCTCTCTTGCGGCCCGAAGGCTCGGCGCGCGCGTTCACTCATTCGATTTCGACAGCAATTCATTTGCCTGCACGCAGGAACTCCGGCGGCGTTATTTTCCGGACGACGCAATTTGGCGTGTCGAACAAGGATCGGCGCTCGATCGTGAATACGTTGCATCTCTCGGCACCTTTGACATCGTGTATTCGTGGGGCGTGCTTCACCACACAGGCCGAATGTGGGACGCACTCGAAAACGCTGTGATACCGACAAAGCCGGGCGGCAAATTGTTTATCGCGATCTACAATGACACCGGCAGTCAGGCAAGCCGCTGGCATTGGATCAAGAAGACATACTGCGGCCTGCCGCGTCCGCTAAAGACGCCGTTCGCCGTCGCGGTTTCGCTGCCGGATGAAGTAAAAAGAATGCTCAGCGCGGCTCTCCGTTTGAAGCCTGCCGAGTATATTCATTCGTGGACACGTTATAAGAACGGCCGCGGCATGAATCGCTGGCACGACATAATCGATTGGGTCGGCGGCTTTCCGTATGAGGTTGCGACGGTCGAGGAGATATTCGACTTTTATCGAGCGCGCGGTTTTTCTCTTACAAAAGTTGTAACGAAAGGCGTAGGGCTTGGGTGCAACGAGTTCGTTTTCGAAAGATCGCGTTGACGGTCAGGTCCGGTCGCCGATCTCCATCTTCGCCATCAATTCCGGCCAGCGCTCATCGTCACGAAGCGATCGCAGATTCATATCGTTCTGAAAATACGGGCGGTTCTGGTTTCCGAGCTTTACTGCTTTATTGAGCCACTTAAAGGCGAGATCCTTTTCGCCGAGCAGCGCGTATGCCGACGCGACCCAATACGCCATATCATGATCTGAGCGTGAAACGGCCAAGGCGTCTTCGGTAAGCTGCGCTCTAGCTTCGTCTTCGCGGCCTGCCCCGGCGAGGAATTCTGCCAAGAGCGGTTTTACGCCATCCATTCGTGGATTTTCCTTCAGAACATCGGCAACCATATCGATCGCCCGCCCTTTATCGCCGCGATAATAAAGCACACCGGCACTGAAGATCTTCAGCATCGGGTGATTGGGCTCGACCTTAAAGCCTTTTGCAAGCTCGTGATCTGCCTGATCGAGTTCACCGCGATATATGAAAATTCTTGCACGATTGTAGGCAGCTACGGCCTTCGCCGCGGGATCGAGACGGGCGAGCTTTTCAAATGCCTTAAGTGAGTCGTCGTACTCGCCGTCCAGTCGGTGCATAACGCCTTTGACGAAATAAAGTGCCGCATCGTTCGGAAACTGTTTCTGAAGGAGTTCGATCTCGCTGCGGGCCTTTTTCTTTTCACCGCGTGCCATGTAAATAAGCACCATTAGAACGCGGGCCTCGACGACGTTCTGATCGTAAAAGAACGCCTTGCTGAACGCGGCTTCGGCGTAAGAATAGTCTTCCGGTACGCCAAGCCCTTTGAAGAAGCGATTCGCGTAACATGCCCCGAGGCCGCTGTATGCCAACGCAAAATGCGGGTCAAGCTCGATCGCCCGTTTGAAGTTGGCTATCGCTGCGTCGCAATCATCTGCATCTATGGTGCGGAAAATGAATCGGCCGAAATTGTCGCGGCCACGCAGATATTCCTCCCACGCCTCGGCATTGTCGGTTGCACGGCGGTTTAGCTTTTCCGCCTCAAGGTCGGTAAGCTCGAGCCGCAGCCCTTCGAGGATGTGCTGTGCGATCTCATCCTGCAGTGCGAGGATGTCGCTGCCTTGGGCATCTATTCGGTCGCTCCATAGTATATTGCCCGATACGACATCGAGAAGCTGTGCGGTTACACGCAGTTTTTCACCTGAACGAATGAACCCGGCCGAAAGCACGGCGTGTACGCGCATCTCCTTACCGGCTTCACGAGGGTCATAGTCTTTGCCCTGATACCTTGCAATGACGGAACTCGGACGCACCACTATCGAGCGTATCCTTGCAAGCTCGGTGATCACGGCGTCAGCAAGTGCGAATTCATAGAACGCAGATGCCGCATCTTGCCCCAAATTCTTAAAAGGCAATATGGCAACACTCTTTTTTTCGCCCGTCGAAGTGACCGAAATATCCGGCCCGAGTGACGGCGGATTCGTTACGCTTGGTGCTGAGACCGATGCTGACGGCGGTTCGGGCGACGACCTGCCGGTAAACCAATTAAGCATTCTTTTTACCTTGCTGCCGTCAGCGTGGACGGGCTTGAACGTCTCGCCCGGCATAAGCTGCGGGCCTGCGATCGACCGAAGGAGGTTGCGAAGGTCATCACGCATTGATGTGATCTTCTGATAGCGGTCCTTTGGATCCTTCGCAAGAGCCTTATCGACAATTCTCTGAAGTTCGGGAGGAACCGGTTCGCGACGCTGGTCGGAGAGCGGCTTCGGCGTTCCGTAAAGCACCTGATGCCGCACGTCTATGACCGTCTTGCCTTGGAATGCCCAGATGCCGGTTACCATCTCATACAGTAACACGCCGGTCGAGAAAATATCGCTCCGCTGATCGGCGCGCTCACCGCGTGCCTGCTCGGGGGCTGCGTAAGTTGCCGTACCGTAAGGTATTCCAAGCTCGGTTATTTCGGTCTTTTCGTGGCCTTCGGTAAGGGATGCCTGCTCGTCCTCGACAAGTTTTGCAAGCCCGAAGTCAAGGATCTTTGCCTGGCCTGCCGTTGTTACCATCACGTTGCCGGCCTTGATGTCGCGATGGATGATGCTCTTTGAGTGGGCATACGCGAGAGCATCGGCCACCTGTATCGCTATCGACAATGCGCTTTTGAGTTCAAGCGGACGGCCCGAGACCAATTGCCTTACGTTCTTGCCGTCCACATACTGCATTGCGATGTAGAACATGCCGTTGGCTTCGTTGAAGTCATAGATCGTGCAGATGTTCGGATGGTCGAGCTGTGAGCAGAGCTGTGCCTCACGTTCGAAGCGCTTGAAGTTGGCGGTCTTTTGTGTCAACTCCGGCGGGAGTACCTTGACGACGGCAGTGCGGTTGAGTTTTGTGTCGAGGGCCTTGTACACAGTGCCCTGGCCGCCGGAACCGATCTTTTCGACGATCTTGTACTGGTCGATCTTCGAACCGATCATATTTTCATCAGAGCGTTGCATATCAGCCAAACAGTATTTTCTTTCGGAAGAAGGTCAGTCTGCCCGAACCACCTTCACCATACCACGCGGACATGACCACGGCCGATCTTCTCATTCGCCCTGCATGGCTGACGGAATGTAGATCGTGCAGCCTCTGGGAGGATCGCCCCAACCGGACGCTGCGTATTTTCCATCCTCTATGATGCACGGCACGGTCGGATCGCCGTTCGCAAACTTCAGCATTTCTTCGAGCCGTGCCTGGTCATTCTGTGCATCGTATTCGGTGAAGTCAATGCCGTTCGCGATGTAATGATCTATCGCTTTCCGACAATATGGGCAGTCGGGCTTCGTGTACAATACTATCGACATTGATTAGAACTTACACTTTTTCTAAAAGATTATCTAGCCCCGCATTGGAAACACCTGTGGTTTTAGAATATCTTTTCGATATGGCCGAGTTCGAATTCATTGCGCCTTACGAAAAACTCATCGAGATCGACATCCTTGGCAGGAAACATCTTGTTCCGGAGAATAATTCTCTGCTTCGCTGCCTACAATATCTTTCGGTAGAAAGCATTTCATACGGAAATTTCTGCTGGAACGGAGAGTGTCTCAACTGCCAGGTCTGGCTGCGAACTGACGACAAGGAAAAAGCGGTGATCGCCTGTCGTACAATTGCAAGCGAAGGCATGGAGATCGTCAGGCTCTCGCAGCACATTGAGCTTGAATTCAAAGGCCGGCAAGGCCCCGAACTCATCGAAGATCAAGGCCCCGCAGCCCAAAGCTAGTTGAGCAAAAGGTCAGTATTTAGGCACGCTCGGGTCAACGTCAGAAGACCATGCAATGATGCCGCCTGCCAAATTCTTGAGCGTTCCCGTATAGCCGCATCGTTTCAGGATCTCGATCGCTTGAGCACTTCGCCCGCCCATTTTACAGTGAATGACCGCTTCACGGCCGGGATCCAGCTCATTCATCCTGGCGACGATCTCACCGAGCGGTATCAGCTTTGAGCCTTCGATCCTTGCGTAGGCATATTCATCAGGTTGGCGAACATCGATCAGCTGCAGATCGCTGCGATCTTCGATCATTGATTTCAGTTCAATAGCGGTTATTTCATGCATCTTATTATTTCAACAATAGTAGAGTTTAACATTTTCGAGAGGGCACTTCCGCAAGCCCTGCTTGACAAAAATTTACAATAACACAGTCCACGAGTGTCCCAAACTGTAATAGACTGAGTGTTTAAAGACGATGACTATGTTGAGACAGGGCACCGGTTTCTTGACTCTTTTGACCTTTATTACGCTGTTGACGGGATGCGGCTGGTTAAGCGGCGGCAAATCTCAGCCAAAAGCTAATTCTGATGACAACAAACCGGGCGTCACCATAACGGTCGCCAAAAGTGAGGGCCGCGAGGTCGCATCGACCATCCAGGCCACAGGCAGCCTCGTCGCCTTTGACACTTCTGATGTCGCCCCGAAGGTCTCTGGCAAGGTTATCAACATATCGGTCGAGGTAGGGCAATACGTTCGCAGCGGCACGGTTCTCGCGAAACTCGATGACAGCGGCCCGCGTTTGAGCCTAGCATCTGCGAGGGCTTCGGTCAGACAGGCTGAGGCGAACGTGCGTCAAGCAGAAGCCAGGCTCGGGCTGCACAATGGCGGACAATTCAATGCCTCGACCGTGCCGGAGGTAAGCGCGGCAAACGCGGCATATCAACAAGCGCTAGCCGAACTGAAACAAGCCGAAGCAAACGAGAGCCGCTACCGCGACCTCGCAAAGAGCGGCGACGTGTCGATGGTCGTGTATGAAGGCTACCGCACGACACGTGATACCGCTCGCGCACGGGCGAACGCCGCAAAGGAACAGATGAACTCGGCGATCAATACGGCGCGGCAGAGTGACCAAGCGATAGCAAGTGCCCGTGCAAGCGTTCAAACTGCAAAGGCAAACGCTGATATCGCAGAAAAGGCTGTCGCTGACACTGTGATCCACGCACCGTTCGCGGGCTATATCGGAAGCCGGCCGACGGCGGTCGGTGAGTTCGTTTCCACGGCGTCTGTCGTCGCGAGCATACTGCGTACCGACCCGATCAAGGTTCAGATCCAAGTGCCGGAGGCCGATGTGCCGTATCTTGCGGTCGGCCGTGGTGTCTCGCTGCAGATCGATGCTTACAAAGATAGAAAATTCGCCGGATCCGTGTCTGCGATCGAGCCGAGCCTCGATGTGAATTCGCGGGCGGTGATCGTCGAAGCGACCGTTCCGAATGGCGACAATGCTTTGCGGCCCGGAATGTTCGTAACGGCTCAGATATCGCGCCAAGGCGGCGCTGCGGGCGTATTTGTACCGAAGGCTGCTGTTATGCGTGACCCGACGACGGCGTCGTATCGGGTGTTCGTAATTGAGGATGGCTCGGCAAAGCTGCGTGTCGTGCAGCTTGGTATCGAAGAAGGCGATGTGTTCCAGATACTCTCCGGCGTGAATGCTGATGAGACCGTTGCTACCAGCAACCTCGACCAGCTTTATGAAGGGGCAAGGGTAAGCTACTGATCTATGCAATGGTTAGCCGAGATCTGTGTTCATCGTCCGGTCTTTGCGACCGTGATCGTGTTGTTTCTGACCGTTGTCGGCGGATTCAGTTTCTTCACGCTCGGCGTCGACCGCTTTCCTAAGATCGACCTGCCGACCATTTCGGTTTCCACGAGTAATTCAGGTGCCGCTCCCGCTGAGATGGAGAGCGAGGTGACCGATCCGATCGAAGGTGTGCTGAACACCGTTCCGGGCATCGATGAGATGCGTTCGACGTCCTCTCGCGGATCGTCCAACATTACGCTCACGTTCAACCTGGAAAAGAATCCCGACCAAGCCTTCCAAGAGGTGCAGCAGAAGCTCAGCACCGTCGTTTACCGGCTTCCCGAAGATGCCGATCCGCCGGTTGCGAGAAAGAGCGATCCGGATTCGGCTCCGGTTTTGATGTATTCCATCAGCTCTTCGCGCAGTGTGCAGGAGCTCAGCGATCTTGTTCAGGTCTTGATACAGGAGAAGGTTCAGTCTGCCGACGGCGTTGGCGAGGCGGTCATTTTCGGTGCAAGGCCGACGCAGATCAAGCTTTATATCGACCCTGACCGTCTTAGAGCGTACAACCTTTCCGTAACGCAGGTTACGGCGGCCGTCTCTGCACAGAATCAGGAACTGCCGGGCGGAACGCTTGTTGAGGGAGCAAAAACGGTCGGCCTGCGAACACTCAGCAAACTGACGCAGGTCGATGAATTCAATGACATCGTAATTGCAAACAAGAACGGCTTTCCGGTCAAGTTCAAAGATATCGGGCGTGTGCAGGAGGTCGGTGCCGATCCGACCAATACACTTTCGCTTGACGGAATGCCGTCGGTTGCCCTTGCGATCCGTAAACAGTCGGGCGCGAATACGGTCGCATTGATCCGTAACGTAAAGTCGCGCATGGCGGATATAATCCCGACACTGCCAAAGGATTTCAAAGTGGCGATCGTTCGGGATCAGTCCGATTTTATCGAGACGTCGCTCCACGCGATCGAGGAACACCTGGTGCTCGGCGCTTTGTTCGCTGCGATCGTGGTATTCCTGTTCCTCTGGAATTTTCGTTCGACGATCATTTCCGCGCTCGCCATTCCGACGTCGATCATCGCTGCTTTTGCTTTGATCGCCGCGATGGGCTACTCGCTGAATCAAATGACGATGCTCGCACTGACGCTGATGGTCGGCATTGTTATTGACGATGCCATAGTCGTGCTTGAGAACATCTACCGCTTTGTCGAAGAGAAGGGAATGGACCCATTCCGCGCGGCGGTTGAAGGCACACGTGAGATCGGCCTTGCTGTGCTTGCGACAACGCTGAGCCTGCTCGCGGTATTCATTCCGGTCGGCTTTATGACCGGTATCGTCGGACGTTTTATGTCATCGTTCGGCCTGACGTCTGCGGCCGCGATCGCTGTGTCGCTGATCGTTTCGTTCACGCTTACGCCGATGCTTGCGGCCCGCTGGATCAAGAAAAAGGAACCGGACACTGCGGCGCCCGCCGATCACGATGGTGATCCTTCCGAGACACAAACGCACCACAACAGCAAGGGCGGATGGTTTTACAGCAAGGTTGACACGACCTATACATGGCTGCTGCGTCTCGCAATGCGGTTCCGATGGGCTGTTGTGCTTGTGTGCGTCGCGACGGTTGCCTCGATCGTTCCGCTCTATAAGTTCGTCGGAATGTCCTTCCTGCCCGATGAGGATGAATCGATCTTTCAGGTCAATGTCCGCGGCCCGCAAGGTACTTCTCTCGCAGCTACCCAGTCGCTGTTGGATCGCATCGCACGCGATGTCAGGGAAAAGCTGCCCGGACTTAAGAATACAACCGTGAACGCAGGCGGCTTCGGCGGTGGCGGCAGCAGCGGCAACAGCGGAAGCGTTAGCGTCAGCCTTGTACCTGTCGGCGAGCGAAGCCAAAGCCAGACACAACTTATTGCGATGGTTCGCAATATGGTCAAGCCGTATCAGAGCAAGGATTGGCGCATCAACGTATCGGCAACGTCATCCATAGCGCAGGGCATCGGCCTCGGCCGCGGCGGCTCCGGCATCGGCTACTACATATCGGGGCCCGATATGAACATGCTGAATACATACGCCGATCAGCTTGTCGAGCGAATGAAGCAGGATGACACATTCCGCGACCCCGATAACTCCGTCGATCCCGGAACACCCGAGGTTCAATTCAATATAGACCGCACGCGGGCTGCAGATCTTGGTGTGAGCGCCACGGATATCGCGAGGGCGCTCAATATCGCGGCGGCGGGCCAACGTGTTTCGACGTTCGGCGAAGGTACTCAACAGTTCGATGTGATTGTACAGGCCGATGAGAAGTTCCGCCGTTCGCGTCAGAACCTCCAATATTTCACCGTTGCGTCAAGCAAGGGAACACCTGTAAGCCTCGACCGTCTCGTTACAATGGTCGAGTCGCGAAGTCCGGCATCTATCGCCCGCCTTAATAGACAGCGTGTCGTAACAATTTCGTCGGGCCTGCCGCCGAACACGTCAGAGGCCGATGCTGTAACGAAGCTCGCGGGGTTCGTTAAGGATCTCAATATGCCGGCCGAGTATTCGAGCGGCGTGCAAGGGCAATCAAAGGAGCTTCAGCGTGCGTACAGCTCGTTCATGCTCGCATTCCTGTTGTCATTCGTCTTTATGTATCTTGTGCTTGCGGCGCAGTTCGAGTCGTTCATTCATCCGATCACGATCCTGCTGACGCTGCCGCTCGCAGTTCCGTTCGCATTGATCTCAACCGCGATAGCCGGCCAAACGCTTAATATATTCTCGGCCCTCGGCATCCTGCTGCTCTTTGGCGTGGTGAAGAAGAATGCCATTTTGCAGATAGACCATACTAATACACTGCGCGCCCACGGGCTTTCACGATACGATGCCATCATTCAGGCTAACCGTGACCGCCTACGCCCGATCTTGATGACGACGATCGCTCTCGTCGCGGGAATGATCCCGCTGGTGGTCGCAAGCGGAGCGGGTGCGGCGACAAATCGTTCGATCGGCATTTTGGTCGTCGGCGGACAATCGCTCTGCCTGTTGCTTACGCTGCTGGCGGTGCCGGTCTTCTATTCACTATTTGACGACCTGCAGGAGACCGCTCTCTGGCGAAAGGCGGCAGGCGGCGCAGGCAGCGTGTTTTCAAAGCTCAGGCGGCCAAAAGCCCCAGAGTCCGTTGATGATCGGGAGGAAGCCGCTTGACGCACAAGGTTCGCTGTTTTTCGAAGATCCTGCTCCTCGGTTCGCTCCTCGCGGCAAGTGCAGCAGCACAAACGCCTGCGCCGACGGCAACACCTGACGACGATGTCGTCATTCAGCAGGTCAAGCCGGCTCTTCAACGGCCGATGCCGGATGTTTCGCGCGCGGGTGTTGAGGCATCTGATGAACTGCCGCTTACACTTCAGCAAGCCATCGAGATGGCGTTGCAGAACAATAATGATATCGATTCTTCGCGTAACGACGTTGCGATCTCCGAGTTCAATCTTCGAGGTTCCCGCGGCATATACGATCCTCTTGTCAGTTCGCAGAATTATTACGAGAGTCGGACCACACCGACCGCATCGACCATCGGCGGTGCTGTCAACGGTGCGGTAGGACAGCGACAATTCCTTTCTGACCTAGGAGTTTCGGGCTTTTCACCCAAATTCGGCGGATCGTACAGTGCGGTTCTGACAAGTTCACGTGCCAATACGACGAACCGCAACGCAACTCTCAATCCGCAATACCCGACGTCACTTGTCGTAACATATACTCAGCCCTTATTCAGGAATCGCAGGATCGACAATAATCGACGCCAGATAGCCATTGCAAAAAAGAATGTCGAACTGTCCGATGCGGCCCTCAAGCTGAAGGCCATCGATGTCGTTACATCGGTCGAACAGGCATATTGGCAGCTTACGTTCGCACTAAAGAATCTTCAGATCCAGATCGATACGCTCAAGCAGGCGAGAGAACAGCTTGAAAGCAACCGCAGGCTTGTCGAGAAAGGAGCACTCGCACCGATCGAGATCGTGGCGGCGACCGCACAGATCGCTAATTTTGAACAGCTTGTTTACACGGCGCAGGAAACGGTAACCCGTTCCGAAAATGCGTTAAAGACATTGTTGCTGCCCGACAACACAGCGGCGGAGTGGTCGCGGGCGCTCATTCCCGTTTCGCAAGTATCGCTATCGGTGCCGCATGTCGGGTTCGACGTCGCACGAACCGAGGCTTTCCAGAATCGCGTTGAATTAGAGCAGCTCGCTGATAACGAAGAGATAAACAGCATTAATCTTAAGTACTATAAAAACCAGACAAAGCCGCAGATCGATCTTTTCAGCACCTACACATCATCGGGCCTCGCGGGTACGCCGCGAGCGAATGCTTCGGGAACGTCGAGTGTCCCCGACAACCTGCACGGCGGCTATTTCAAATCGTTCGGCAATCTTCTCCAACAGGAATATCCGACCTATCGTGTCGGTATTCAGATCGGATTTCCGATAGGCAACCACACCGCGAAGGCCAATCTCGGACGAACGCTTGTCGAGGGCGATAAGCTTAAGAATATCCGCGCCCAAACCGAGCAGGCGATCGAGGCTGATGTCCGAAATGCGATCCAGGCCCTTCGTTCGGCGGAGTCGCGGCTCGCATCGGCGGTTGCGGCGAGACAAGCGGCCGAAGAGCTTTACGACAGCGAGCAGCGGCAGTTCCGCGCCGGAATTACCACCTTCTATTTGGTTACGCAGCGGCAAACCGACCTGCTGGCGGCCCGCGGCCGCGAACTGCAGGCACAGACCGATCTCAATATTGCGATATCGGTCTTTCGGCGGTCGATCGGCGAAACGCTGTCACACAACAACATTACCGTTCTGAAATGATCCGTTATAGCGAGAAACCGCCGCGTTGCAGCAGTGTCTCGAATCCTGTTTTGTCAACCGCCTTAATGTACGCATCACGCGGCTCGACGAGGCCGTTCTTTACATGCTCGAAGAGGGCGTCGTTAAGCATCACCATTCCGTGATTCTTGCCGGTCTGCATTGCCGACGGTATCTGGAACGTCTTGCCTTCGCGGATCAGGTTCGAGATAGCAGGCGTTACGATCAGGACTTCGAGTGCAGCCACGCGGCCGCCTCCTTTCTTTGGCAGCAGTGTCTGGGCTATCACACCTTTTAGAGATTCGGACAACATTACGCGTATCTGCTGCTGCCTGTCCGCAGGGAATTGATCGATGATGCGGTCAACCGTCGATGCGGCGGTTGTCGTGTGCAGCGTACCGAAGACCAAGTGGCCTGTCTCGGCTGTTTCGATGGCGATCGAGATCGTCTCGAGGTCACGCATTTCACCGACGAGCAGGATGTCCGGGTCTTCGCGCAATGCGGCCCGAAGAGCATCCTTGAACGAATCGGTGTGATTGTGCACCTCGCGCTGGTTAACAAGGCATTTCTGATTTTCGTGTACAAATTCGATCGGGTCTTCGATCGTGATTATGTGGTCTTCGCGTGTCTTATTGATCGAATCGACCATTGCACACAGCGTTGTTGATTTGCCCGAACCGGTCGGCCCTGTTACGACGACGAGGCCCTTGGACAAAGCACAAAGGTCCATTATCGCTTTTGACAGCCCGAGCTGCTCGGCGGTCAATATCTTGCTGGGGATGATGCGAAAAACGGCACCCATACCCTTCCGATCCATGAACACATTACAGCGGAAGCGGGCGAGGCCGACGATCTCGTAAGCAAAATCCGTATCATGCCTTGCCTCGAATTCTTCTCGGTTCTTGTCCGGCATTATCGAGGTTAACAGTGCCCGCATTGTCTCGGGTGTGATCACCGCTTCGTTTTCATTGATCGCGCACATTTTACCGTCCTTGCGGATCATCGGCGGCATCGAGACCGAAAGGTGCAGGTCCGACGCGCCCGCTTCTGCCATTTGACGGAAGAGAGCGTCCATACGTTCCTGCATCGAAAGTTCGACGACCGGTGCGGTCTCGGCCGGCGCATATGACGGCGGCCACGGCTCTGATGCCGCGTTATCGATCGGCATTTCAGTTCCGAGGTCGGCCGCGGGGAACATCGGGGCATCGTATCCCGGCTCGGCGTAATCATCACGGCGGCCCGGCGGTTCATAGGTTGATGTATCCGAGAATACGGTCTCGAATGACGGGTCATTTGCGGATACTATCTCGACATCCGCCGAAGGGTCGTACTCGGCGGCAGGCATCGGCTGGCTGTTCAGCATATCCTCCAGCGAGGCTGTCGGGGCCGCAACCGATTCGGTGTATTCGTAGGCAGCGGATGAGCTTTCGAATTCATAGGTCGGCGTCGAAACGGCATCGGGGGAAGGTGAACCCGCAGTTACGCTTACCTCAACATCGCCGCCGAATGAGTGGCGCGCGGAAGCCGCCGAGTTTGTTCCCGGATCGGTCGCCGAAGCCATCGTCGGTCGGATCGTTACGTTAAAGCCGGCGGGCGATTTTTTTACGACAAAGTTAAAATTACCCAGATTATTCGCATGTACGAACTCGACCTCGCTGCTGTGCGGCAATTTTGCACGCACATTGGGCGGGATAAGCGGAAAGACCATCATACTGATCTGTGTCGAAAGGATCGGCACAGTGCTGAGGTCTCGCGAAACATCGGCTGAGATCAGATAAGGGTTGCGTGCGGGTTCGAGGTGCAATTCGTCGCTGCACGATGACAGAAGGGCCGACAGGTACTCGTTCAGTTTCTCCATGGTTCAGTAGCCGGGGTCGAGGAAGGACAGGGCCGTTTGCTCTGCAAAAAGTGGCAGTGCCGCAAGGCACCGCTCTTGCAGAATAACACAGTTAAACTGCGTTTGTCATTAGATTTTGCGGAAATTTATAGAAAAGCGGGCCCTTCGTATTCGCCCCAAACCTTACGCAGTGCGTTACTGATCTCGCCGATCGTTACAAATGATTCGACAGCATTCAGAATGTGCGGAAGGAGATTCTCGGTGCCGGCGGCAGCTTCGGTGAGCTTTTCGACGGCACGGCCGGCGGCAACCGTGTCGCGCTTTTCGCGGACGGTACGCAGCCGCTCTACCTGATCGCGTTCGACGACAGGATCGACACGTAGTATGGGTATCTGGGTGCTCTCATCGGTTTGAAAACGATTTACGCCGACGACTATCGCATCTTCGGCCTCGACGCGGCGTTGGTATTGATATGCCGCATCCTGTATCTCGCTTTGTATGTAGCCTGATTCGATAGCGTTGAGCATGCCTCCCATTTGATCGATCCTGTCGATATATGCGAGGGCGGCATTTTCGAGCTGCGAGGTCAGCTCTTCGATCGCGTAGCTGCCGGCGAATGGATCGACAGTATCTGCTACGCCCGATTCGTATGCGATGACCTGCTGCGTTCGCAAGGCGATGCGTGCGGCATGCTCGGTCGGCAGGGCAAGAGCCTCATCCATCGAGTTGGTATGCAGGCTTTGTGTGCCGCCAAGTACCCCGGAAAGTGCTTGGATAGTGGTGCGGACGATGTTGACCTCGGGCTGCTGTGCGGTGAGCGTCGAACCGGCGGTCTGTGTGTGGAACCGCAGCATCATCGAGCGCGGATCTTTTGCCCCGAAGCGATCGCGCATTATCCTTGCCCAGATGCGGCGTGCGGCGCGAAACTTTGCCACTTCTTCGAGCAGTTGATTGTGTGCGTTGAAGAAGAACGAGAGCCGCGGGGCGAATTTATCCACATCAAGCCCGACGGCAATGGCGGCATCGACATAGCAGACGGCGTCGGCGAGCGTAAAGGCGACCTCTTGTGCGGCGGTTGAGCCGGCCTCGCGGATGTGATAGCCGCTGATCGAGATCGTGTTCCAATTCGGCACTTCGGCGGCGCAAAAGGCGAACGTATCGGTGATAAGCCGCAGGCTCGGCTTCGGCGGGTATATGTAGGTGCCGCGTGCGATGTATTCCTTTAGGATGTCGTTCTGCACGGTGCCGTTCACCTTGTCAAAAGCGACGCCTTGCTTGCGGGCAACGGCCAGATACAGGCAGAGCAGCGTAGAGGCGGTCGCGTTGATGGTCATCGACGTCGATACGCGGTCGAGCGGTATGCCGTCAAAGAGCGTCAGCATATCATCGAGACCGTCAATGGCGACGCCGACCTTGCCGACCTCGCCGACCGAGAGCGGATCGTCGCTGTCGAGGCCGATCTGCGTCGGAAGGTCAAAGGCGACGCTGAGGCCCGTAGTGCCTTGCGAGAGCAGGTATTTGTAGCGTTCGTTCGACTCTGCGGCGGTGGCAAAGCCCGCGTACTGCCGCATCGTCCAGAACTTGCCGCGGTACATCGTGTCCCTGACGCCGCGCGTGTACGGGAAGTTGCCCGGCGCTCCCAACTCGTTCTCGTAATCAAGAGCGGCTGTGTTGCCGGGGTTGAAGTCATTCGGAAGCTCGATGCCCGAGGAAGTTTCGAACGTTTCGCGGCGTAAAGGCATAACACGCATACTTTAGCACAAGCCCTAAGCTTCGCGTTAAAACACAAGACCGCAGTCCGGTGTTAAAGGTAGTGTCAAGTTCTTTGTGTAAATGATCTCCCTTCATTTTCAGTAGTAGTAGCAGGGGCTGTGGGAACGGTGGAAAAATGTCTTTTATTTTTCCACGGTTTCCATAGCCCGATCTTGTCAACTCTGTGGCAGCCGGTCTTCGTAGACGATAGCGAACCGGCTGAGGGCGGCCTTCCAATCGCGGATCGGCATGGTCCATTTTTTTGTGATATTTCGCAGAGCGAGATAGAGCAGTTTTTGCACGGCCTCGTCATTTGGAAATGATCCGCGGGCCTTTGTCACTTTGCGAAGCGTCATATTGAGCGACTCGATGGCGTTGGTCGTATAGATCACGCGTCTGATCTCCGGCGGATAGGCAAAAAATGGGATTATGCGGGTCCAGTTCGAGCGCCAGCTTCGAGAGATCGTCGGAAAGCGGGCATCCCACTTGTCGGCAAATTCGTCGAGCCGCTGTTCGGCCTCTGCGTCAGTCGCCGAGCTATAGATCGTTTTAAGGTCCCGGGCCACTTCTTTACGCTCCTTCCAGCCGACGTAATTGAGCGAATGGCGTACCATGTGGACGATGCACAACTGTACCTCAGCTTTCGGAAACACGGTCTCGATCGCTTCGGGAAAGCCTTTGAGCCCGTCAACACAGGCGATAATGATGTCATTAACGCCGCGGTTCTTGAGTTCGGTGACGACCGAAAGCCAGAACTTTGCCCCCTCACTCTGAGCTATCCACATGCCCAGCACTTCCTTCAATCCGTCCATGTTGACACCGATCGCCAGATAAACGGCCTTGTTTCGAACGTGGCCCTGGTCTCGAACCTTGAACTGAAGAGCGTCCAGGTAAAGGATCGGGTAGACCTCGTCAAGCTGCCGGTTCTGCCACGCTTTTACTTCATCAATGACCGCATCGGTGACTGTCGAAACAAGCGTCGGCGAGACTTCCACCTGGTAGATCTCTTCGATGTGCTGCTGTATCTCGCGGGTCGACATCCCACGTGCGTAAAGCGATATGATCTTCTCGTCAAAACCCGTGAATCGCGTCTGATGCTTGCCGACGATCTGCGGCTCGAACGTCCCCGCCCGGTCACGCGGCACCTCGATCGGTACTGTGCCAAAGTTGCCTTTCAGCGTCTTTCTCGATGTCCCGTTGCGCGAATTGCCGCTGCCTCTGCCCGACGCCTCATGCTTTTCGTATCCCACGTGCTCGGTCAGCTCTGCCGCCATCGCTCGCTCCAGCAGCCGCTTCGTCAACTGCTTCAGCAATCCGTCCTCCCCGATCAGATCCTCCGGCTTCTTATAGTCCTTCAATAAATTGTCAATCAGCTCGTTGTCTATGGTCATCTTTCCTCCCTCGCCGAACCTTATCCCATTCGACCGTTAATGACCATTTACACAAAATTATTTACACCCTCCTAAACTGCCGCCGCCGATGCCGCTCAGTATCTTGGTTGTGAGTTGCGGCGATTCTCTTATCTGCTAAACTTCCGGTCTCAGCGTCAACTTTGTTGACCTGGTTGTGAGTTGCGGCGATTCTCTTATCTGCTAAACTTATGAATATATTAAAGAAACAGAACAAGAGTTGTGAGTTGCGGCGATTCTCTTATCTGCTAAACTCACAATGACTACAACCACAACTACAACTGAGGTGTGAGTTGCGGCGATTCTCTTATCTGCTAAACTCACTGACCTTAACGCCCGCATCGCGCAGTTGTTGTGAGTTGCGGCGATTCTCTTATCTGCTAAACTCGATTTCGACCGTGCTTTGGTTGATGACTGTTGTGAGTTGCGGCGATTCTCTTATCTGCTAAACTTCACCTATCGGCTTTTGACCGACAATGAAGTTGTGAGTTGCGGCGATTCTCTTATCTGCTAAACTTCGCCTCGGAACATCTCTTCGCCGCCCGTTAAGGATGACTCGTCATCGCGGCCCGCAACCGCAAAATCCACGCCCGCCCGCTGCATCATGCGGAACAGGGGATGATTCTCGATTTCGGTTATCGCCGCGCCGTATCCTTTCTCGGTAACGGATTTGAACATGTCCGCGAACGCTTTGCCCATGGCTTCGGGCCGAGCGAGCGTAAAATAGCCGCCTTGTCGCAGAGCCGCACTCATGTCGAGGCTTGCCATCATCGTGCGCGTCGCATTCGTAGCGTCGTACGCCATCTTCGCATAATACGCCAGCTCACCCTTGGTTAAGCGCGCTATCTGGTCTCTTATGGCACGTTGTTCCGCCTTGACCGCTTGGCGGCGCTCCCACAGCTCGCCTTCCAACTCTTTTAATCGCACGTCCGCTTCACGTATCTCGGCAGATGCCCTCTCGTTCGCGGCCCTTTGCTCGTTCTTCGCTTCCGTTATTGCGGTGTTTGCGTCGCGGATCGCCTTGCGTTGCGAACTACCCCTTGTGAAGCCTTCCTTGGCAAGCGCCGCTTTGATCTCAGGTATGGACTTCTTCGCAAGTATCATTTCCGCCGCTTGACGCACATGTTCATACTGCGTCACCATCTCGACGTACTCCATGAGATCGTTCTTCCGGCCGTTGAGGGCATCTACCTCATGCAGGCCCTCGATCACATTGCGTTTTCTCGCCTGAGCCTTCTCAGTCCGGATTATTTCATCTATCTCTTCCTGCGACAGTTCGTTCCCGTCGTTGTACTTGCGCTCTATCCGGCCTTTGGCCGCTTCATCCCGCAGGTCTTTGAGCCATTGATCGCGAAGGCTATACGCCTTCTTGTAGATATCATCGAAGTACGGGTCGATCGTGTCACCAAACGTACTGCGCATCTCCATGCGAAAATCGTCGGGCAGGTACTCATCTTCCTGTGCAAGCCCTTTCGTCAAGAACATTGCGCCGACCTGGGCAAAATCATCTGTCGGGAAGTCCTCGTCGATGCCTGACTTGAGCGTTACGTCCGACGCATCCGTCGCCGGCTTAGTGATCGTCGGTGCGGCATACTGCTGCTGAAGTGCGGCCTGTAATTCCGCTATTTTATCGCCATACCGCGCGTCGAGCGCTTCTGCCGCCCGCTTTCGGTTCTCGGCCTCGCGCGCCGTGATCTGTCGGGGGATGCGCAGTCGCCGTATCTCAGCTTGCTGGTTCCGAATCTTACGGCGCGCCTCAGTCAGTGCGGCAACCGCAGTTTCGAGTCGATTGCCCGCTCCTTGCCACTCTTGATAATCGTTATATGTGAATTGCCGCTGAAGTTGGCTCTCAACGATGCCCTGAACCGCATATATCAGATGTTCGGTCGTTGGGCCTATGACCGACGCTATTCTTGTAAATCGACCGGCCTGCGTCGCTCGTTGGCCATGTTCTCGGGCCAATTCCAGCGACAGGTCGAACGCACGTTGCGCTTCAGCAGGATTGGTGGCCGCAATCTGATCGGCGTGTGTCTGCAATGTCCGCGTGAGCATGAAGGACAATATCGCATGCTGCGCGTCCATCGCATTTGCAGGGATGTTCCGCAGGAGATTGACTGACCTCTCTAACCCAAGATCATTAAGCAACCTTTCCGCTTCTTCGGTAGCCGCCTTGTCGCTGAATACCTCGTAAGCCTCGTCAATGGCATAGATGCCTGCCGCGCGCATCGTTTGAGGCAGGCTTCGGAGTTTTACATTTGCTCGTCCGGTGTCGCCGCTTCTGTCACTTCTGTCGCTTCGGCCCTCATTTCGTCCTGGACTTGGCGCACTGCCTCCGCCGTCAGCCGTCGCTGTCGTTCTGGGCTGTGATTGCCGGTTAGTATCGGTTTCATTCTTGCCGCTAGTCGGGCCATTGCGGACAACGGGCGGTTCTGAGCCTTTTTCTGGCCCTGTGTCTGTGTCGTGTCGAAGTTGGTCAATGAATCGTTTGACATCTAATTCCTCAGTCTCGAAGTTGTCGAGAGATTGAATACCATTCTTGGCTACATAACCTTGGAACCATTTTAGCAAATAGTCGTCCCTCATTTCGGGCGTAATGCCCATTTTAGCCAACTCTGCCTCGGACGTTTCCAATAAGAGCGGGGGTACTTCAGAGCGTATCCACGCATCACGCATCGCCTCTTTGCCGCTTAGCTGCCGATATGTCGCAAGTTTAGCGAATTTCTGCCGTGTCAGAATCTGCGTTACATCGTGTCCATCTAAGATGCGAGCGGACGTCGGCGTATGCCTTTCCATAAGCCCCTTCATCGATCCGAGATAGTCTGCACGATGGAACACTTCGTGCGCCAAGGCCTCGTCCATGACGTAAACTACCGCCGTGCCATTATGGGCCTTCGCGGATTCGTCGAGAGCATTTATCAGGTCATCGAACGAGCGGATTTCGGCCGGCGAGTAACCGAGACTCTTCGCCTCGTCGCGTTTTTCAGTCAATACTTTCTGTATCGCGGCTGTCTGTTTCTGATCTTGAAATGCCCCGATAAAGAGGTCTTCGGCGTCTCGGGCGCCGCGCTTGGTTAGACCCGCCTTTATGCGCACCTCTTCGAGCGCCTTGCGGTACAGTTCATTTGCCGCGATATTGGTCTTGATGTTGCCGTTTACGACCTCAACGCGAGCATCCGGTAGGATCTCGTCGATAGTCTTGTACGCCATGGCCCGCAGGTCGGCAACGGTTGTCTGTTTTACTGTATTATTGTCAATGGCATCAAGGGCCGACTTCAGCGTAATGTTGCTGTCTTTGGCGTATGTACCCTGACTGCCGATATAAGAGGTATCTTCATTCCCGTCCTTCGGCATCGCCTGCATCGTGACGCCTTCCGTGCTTCGCCCTTTCCCGAACTCGCCCTTTGCCGCTGATTGCAGAGACGCTTTGTTTATGTCCTCGACGGACATATTAAGTATCTGCTCAGGCGTGAATTGTTTGAGCGACAGCCCTAGTTTGTCCGCTATCCACTTGACGGCATCGTTTATCGCTCGTTTCAGCTTTGAGATAAAGCCTTCGTCCTGCGTAATGGTCTTGTCCGCGTATTCGCCGACCATCTGCACACGGGCTTCTGACCGTGCCTGTTCTTCGTTAAGGTTCGCGTAGGCTTTATTCTCTTTTACACGCTTTAGATAACCACCCTCGTCCGCAATCTCATCAAGCCTCGTTATCGCCGCCTTTGCGTGAGCATCACCCTGCTTTGCCGCCTGTGCCATCGCGTCATCGAACGGATGATATATCTCGTGCAGCAGCGTTTCGGGGTTCAGATTCTCAGGATTGATGTAGATGTTCCGCTTGCCCGTTTCAGGGTCAATATAAGTCGCACCAAATATCGTCCCGTCAGGTGTTTTCAGATAGTCAATGCCCGTTATCTCTACGTCGCTATCTGAAAATATGACATAGTTGTAGTCGCCTTCACCTTTACCGCGTGAACTGCCGTCCAGATACTTGATGCCGCGTATGCCGAGAGATAACAGGTACTCGGACGCGGCTTTATCTGTGCCTTGCCGATGGGATATATTGTGATATAGGTGACTTCCATTTCGGCCTAAAAGCAGATGATATGCAGTTCCTTGTTTCTGCTTTTGTTTGTCAGCCCAATCGCGGATGTCATCAGGATCTTGTTCTTTGAATATCCGACGGGCAATCTTCACATCTAACGTATCAGGAAACTGTTTTGCGTAATCTGATGCAAGAAAAGCACTAAGCAGATTAGGCGGAGACATATCAGGGGCAACATAGTTATTCAGTGCCGCCTTCACCTTCTCGCTCTGCTCGCTCAAAGGCTTGTCCCAAAGCAGATACTCATCTTCAGACGGCTTTAGATCGACCTTGTATGTAGCCCCTGGGGATGGGGTCACGTCCACCCCGCTTCCGTTAATCGCCCGACCCTTTACTTTGCCCCGCAAGCTCTCCTCATAATGCCTTTTAACTTCATCGGCGGTGGTGAAATACAGTCCCCATCCATAAGCCTGCGCACCTTCGCCGGTTCCCATAAAATCGGTCGAGAACTTGTCGAACTTATGCGGTGAAACGTGCCACGCCGCCTGCATCTGCGTCGTATCGACTGGCGGGTTCTTGTGGCTCTTTACTTTTTCCTTGACTTCCGCAATGACTTGCCCTAAAGTCTTATTCGTGCCTTCAAATGGCTGAGTAAGCTTATGGGAATTGGACTCGTATTTACTCAACCATTTGAGGGCTTTATCTTTATCCGCAAATACTCTTTCCGTATCGTTGCCGAATGATTTGAGCAGTTTTACACTCTCTCTCGGATAAACGCTTCTGACATCATTGACCTGAATCGACCGCCGGTTTGTCGCGTTTATCTCTAACGCCGCAACAAAATTCGTAACTTTACCTGTCTTACTATCCGTATGCTCAAGCTCGGTAAGTATTACCTTGCGTCCGGGCATGGTTGCCGAATCAAATACAGCTATCGGATTCTGTATCGCCGTCGGCAGATTCTTTACATCCGCAAGGTCAAACGGATGCTCTTTCTGCCTGCTCTTGTCCTTTAGCAAACTCGCCGCAAGCTCGATAGGCAGATTCGGAACGCCCGCCGATTGCAGTATCCGCGTCGGATTGCCCATCTGAAAGACGTGTCCGTTCGGGATAGTGCCGTTAATAAGCCTGTCAAGATCATTGTTGAACGTCTCATTCCGCTCTTTCCATTCCTGAGCAAAGAACACGCTCTCAGGGTCTTGCCCCAACACCTTCGCCAGCGCCTTAGCGTCCTCGTGAACGACCGTATCAGCGTGAGCCGGAAACACACGCTTCAGCGTCTTTACCAAAGCGTTAAATTGCTTCTTCCCCCAATTCCCCGAAGTCGAGGGATGCCCGTCCCCAGCTTGCTTCACGATGCTGTTCTCGCTCTTGCTAAAACTGCCGCGATTGCCGATAGCGGACTTGACCTGAGACTGATCTTTGACTGCGTACACATCGCTCGGTTTCGCGCGTTCTGTTGGGTCAGCCGTGTCGATTACGTTCTTTACGATCAAGCCGTCGTGTCCGTGTTTAATGGCGTAGTCATAGGCGTCAGCGACACTTACCGCCGATTTCGGCAGGTTGCCGAATGTTTTAGGCTTCCATTCGCTCCACGGTACAGGGATATTGTCGTTCCGCGTACCCTTTGCGTCTATTACGAGCGGATTGTGTAGTGATAGGAAAGCCGCCGTAGTTTGTGGCTCCGTGCCGCCGCGAAAGAATGTAGAGCGAGTGTAACCTTCGGCAATCGCGGGCGACGATGTATAAAAAATACCGTCGTTCGCCTTCACATCGCCGCGATACACAACTAATGGCTCACCGTTCGCGTCGATAGCCTTGGACGCGAGCGTGTCGAAGGTTTCACCGTTGTTTTTCTTGGCGCCTTGTAGTAATGTAGCCATTGTAACGCTTGGTGTGCGGTTTGACGCATTTGCCTCAACCGATTCCGCTAAGGAACCGCCAAGCGTTTTGATTTGAGTAACTTCGTAGCTGTAATGTCGCGTGTCCCCACTTTTGAACGCCCGAACCGTCAGCTCTACCCGCCGAAGATCGCCTGCAATTCTAACGGCCGCGTAATACCTTTGCATCTCCGCCACTCTCGCGTTACCCGAAGCATCTGCGTGAGTTTCTATCAAAATTGCATTGCGTATTAAGTCGGGCAAGACGCGCAATGTGGCCAGATGATACGGCATCGACGAGCTTTGTGCTACGGCTTTCTCGCTGAGATATTTGCTGATCGCATTGCCGCTGACGATAATTCGATGTCCTGTTTCTTTATTTCGATAAGTTCCTGTAATATGCGTTTTTGCCCATCGTGCCGCATCTTGCAGGTCGGTGAACGTGTGTCGGGCTGCTGTGACAATAGAAGTTGTTTTCGCCCCCAGTTCCCAATCACCGAACCACCTCTTGAACCGTGTTGTGCGAGAATCTATCCATTGATGCGGCGTGAGCTTTGACGTATCGCCGTTCGGAGCCTTCAACCACGTTCCGTCTGCTTTGGCTCCCTTCTCGATATTCGCACGTTCCTCAGCGATCCCTTTCGCCGCTTCGGGCATTAAGTTGCCGTTCGCGTCCAAGCCCGAACCCTCTGACGAAGTATCATTCAACGGCACCGCAGACTTGAGTGTCGGCTCATCAACGTCGCCTTTGTCATCGTGCAGGTTGTAATCGTCCGCAAGTTCCTTCAGCTCATCCGCCGTTATCGTATCGGGCGGAATCGCTAGATCGACGCCCGCCATCTCCATTCCTAGCTGGTTCAATTCAGCGCGAGCATTATTAAGCTCATCCTCGAATTCAAAAGGCTTCCTGAGGGCCTCTTCTGTTGCGGCACGTTGCTGCTTCAGTTTCTCAATTTTCGCCGCTCGGTCTTTTACGGCGTCGCCCAAACCATTAAACGCATTGTATATGCGAGTAATCAGCCCTGACGATGATACGTTGTCGATGTCCGTCGGTTTGACGCTTAAATCTGTCAGGCTGATACAAACATCGCCAATGTAGATGGCTAAGTCAGACTTAATACTGTGCCCGTCCGCCCACACGCTTGCGCGCACTTCGTGCTTCCCGAATACGGTCGCGACGGTGCCACGCTGCAGCGCTCTCGATTCGACCGCTTCCTTCGTGAACCGCTGTACCTCTCGTCTCCAAGCGTCTTGCAGGGTCTTGCCTATATCCGTAACCTTCACGTCCTCGCTTGGGGTGAAAGCTTTCTTGCCTATCTGGATCGTGAAATTCTCGCGATCCACTTTTTCCGAGGGCGCAATGGCAATGGCGTCTTCATGCCGCTTGAGCTGTTGTTCGTTCCAGCTAATGCTGTTATTGCTGACTCCAGAATTGAAATCTCTAAGATCGGCGCGAAGGCCGCTCTGACTTGCGTGATACGCCTGCTCAAGGCGGCTGTATTTCTCAACGACGCCCCGAAGTTCAGCTAAACGCAACGCTCGTGGGTCACCAGAGGCAAGTGCCGAGGCCATTGCGTATTGTGATGATTCCGAGACATCTTCGATATCGCCATCGAATTTGCCTGTCATTGCATCTTCTATTGCCTTGGACTTGCGCGCGAGCATCCCCCACTGAGCTTCATCATAGGTGCCTTTGGCCGCGTACCAATTGACTTCTACTTCGGGATTTTGGTTGCCGTGACGCAGGATGCGGCCGTGCGGCTGTTCAATGTCCGCCGGATACCACGGCGCCACTCCATAATGAAGCGTTTTTAGCCGCAACTGGGCGTTGACGCCCGTCCCCATATTCTTGGGCGAACCGATTAGTATCTTCTTTTTCCCTTCTCGAACTTCCTTGAAAAGAGCCGCTTTTGCAGAGGTCGTCTTATAGTCGCTAATGAACGCTATCTCATTGTTCGGTATGCCGCCTTCGGTCAGGCGTTTACGCAGCCATTGCCGTGCATTGAATCCGCGATTCTTTGCCACTTGGTCACCAAATCCGGAGTATGAGAACACAATATGCGCCGCGCCTTTTATCGGGTACGGTTCGCCTGTGGACGGATTGGTGTATTCAATATCATTGTAAGCATGATAGCTGTCGATTATGCCGTCCGCGAGACGGTTCAGCTTAGAAGCGGGGTTACTTGGTAACGACGGATAGATGAATCGCATGTCGAACGCCGCGAGCTGACCGTCCGCAATAATTGCAATCATCGGATCGGGGTTGTTCGGCTCACTCGGTGACGGCTTCCACGCCTCCGACGCCGTGATGCGATCAGACAACGGCCCCTTCAGATACGCCTCTAGTTCAGGATAGCGCTCGGTAATGACGACTTGCGGCGCCGCCTTGCCCTCCGTATTTGTCCTGATTGAAGGGATTTTGATAAGGCCTTGTAACTGTCCAAGCGTAATAACGTCCATGAACGAGCGGACGTGCTGCATCAAAATGCCGGTATTGACAAACTTCGAGAAACGCTTCACCAGCCGATAGCCGCCGGCCGCGTTCGGCTCGACATTCTCTTCGATCTGTCCGAATTCCTTCGCCCATGCGTCGAAGTGTGAAAGTGTATTCGCCGCAAGACCGTGCGGGTCAAAGAACCTCTGTATCGTGTACAGCTCCGCCATTGTGTTCGTGATAGGCGTACCTGACGCCATTACCAACGATCGGCCTGGTCTTTGCTGATCGAGCCATCGGCTCTTGACCATAAGGTCTAACGCTCGCATCGATCCTTGAGGATCGATGCCCTTGATATTCGTCTGATTCGTGACGAAATCGAGTTTGCGAAATTCATGCGCTTCATCAACGTAGAGAAAATCAACGCCTAGGTCTTCAAAGTCCACCACGTTATCGCGCGATGCGTTCATGCGACCGAAGAACTTTTGCTCGATTGCCTCAATACGCTGCTCGATCTGCTTGATCGTCCGAGTATCCTGCATCGAATCGCCAACCCTCTTTCCGTCGCCGGTTACTCCGGTCGTCAGGCGGTCGAGTTCGAAGTGCATGTCGGCAAGAAGCTCATCGAGTACAGATGACGACGACTCCGGCCGAGTGCGAAGCAGACCGAACGCCGAGTGTGTAATGATGATCCCGTCAAGATCGTTCAGAGCGGCCCTGGCGACAAACTGCCGCCGATTGTCCGTATGGAAGCTCTCCTCATCCGCAACCATGATATTCGCCAACGGATACGCCTGTAGGAATTCGGACGAGAATTGTTGAAGCATGTGCCGAGGGACAACGAACATCGGCTTGCTTATAAGCCCGAGACGTTTCTGTTCCATTGCGGATGCGATCATCTGCAATGTTTTTCCAGCACCAACCGCGTGTGCCAAATAGGTGTTGCCCGTTTGGATAATACGCCATATCCCGCGCTTGACGTGCGGGTGAAGTTTGAACTTTACGGACAATCCAGGCGTCGTTAAGTGGCTTCCGTTGAACTCACGCGGGGCCATGACGTTGAGTTTTTCATTGTATAGACTGACAAGTGCCTTTCCTCTGGCCGCATCTGAGAACAGCCAAGGTCTAAACGCTTGGTTCATCTTTTCTATCTTGGCCCGAACTGCGGCGATAGCATCCTTATTCGGATATTTCTTACCGTGTTCATCCGTCGATGTGATCGTAACGCTCTGATCGTTCAGCGCCGCTTCCAATATCTCTGCCGGTGATCGATGCTCGGTGCCATATTCGGCTGTCGCCGACCGAGCGTTTCGCGCGCCCGAGCCGTGCGCTTCAGGAACCGTCCATCTATTCGTGGCAGGATCGAAGTACACCGCAGAGCCGTGCTGTCCGCGGCGTTGAAGCGTCTCTCCTTTCAGTCCTAAAACTTGCTTTGCGAACTCTGACACATGCTCAGCCGGTACCCACGTTGCGCCAAGCTGTATAGATATCTTTTCGGCGGCCAGCGGCAACGGCTGTACCTTTCGCAACGCCTCGACATTCCGACGGAATCGCTTATCCGATGCCGCAGCCTCGGCGAGTTCAAGTTTCTCCCTAACATTGCCCGACAGATATTCGTCAGCCATAACGTAGCGCCCGCCGCCGCCAGGCTCCTCGTATATCGCGTCTCCGAGTGCAGCTATCACATCCTCGCGGGTCATCTCCTGGATAGGACGCACCAGTTCTGCAACGTGGTCGAGATTGAGATGCCCAAGCGTGTCAAGCGATACCATCAATGCATCGTTCAGATTCTCGATCTTGGGCGGAGCGGGCGGCTTTATCTGCCTGCCCAACAACGGAGCGCCTTTTTCGATCGTTCCGTCATCGGTGACGCGTTCAAGCGCCTTTACCAGTGCCGACTCAATGTCATTCCTGAGAATGTTGTCCTTCTTAAATGTCCTAATGACATTTGTTGTGAGATTGCCGTCTTCATCGGATTTTGTGACTTCGCGCTCCGTGAACTCCAGGATATTCCCGTGCTTCTTCACAAAGGCGTCGTATTCTTTGTTCAGGGCGGCAAGCGAGACTTCCCATGCGGACAGTTCATTTTCGACCGGCCACATCGTAATGTAGTCACGGCCCAGAACGTCAGACAGCGCGGTGGCGTACTGCTTTGGCGACGCCCCTATCTTCATTGCATGTTGGGTGATCGTCCGCATCAGATCGAGATCGTTCATCCTGCCGAATCGCTCTATTGCCCGCTCTTTTGTGCCGCCCGACTCGGCGAGTTGCTTTTCTATGTCCGCCTTCGCCTCGGCGATCTTAATTGCAGGATCGTCTTCGGCATGAAGCTGGTCATATTGCGCCTGCTTTAACGCATTCCGAAGCGCTACATAGTCCTTCAGCATCTTCAAATGACTGGCAGGTATCTTCTTTGTTGCCGACAGCTCGATGCCCGAACCGCCGTCCACGATCATAAGACGCCCGTCGTCGTGAATATACAGCGAACCTTCCTTCTTGGCTGTTATACTCCAGTCCCTTTCGGCCGCCTTTGTCGCTGTATCCGCCGCCTGAGCCTGCTTCGCAAATACTGCCTTCGGCAGATTATCGACAGCTTCCAGGAATTGCGCTTCGATGTCACCTTCTTTCGGGACAACGGTATAGCTGTCAGATGCGTACATCGACCCTGTGAACGAATGTTCACCAAGAACCATTTCAGGGTGATCCACAAAATACTCGTTGATGAGACCGGTGACATCCGCGCCCCACTCATTCTTTGCCGTAACCTCAGCAAGCCCTAGCCACTTTACGCCGCTTGGCTCTTCGCCGGCCATGCGCTTGCGGAAAAACAGGACATCTGTAACCACTTCCGTGCCGGCATTTTGTTTGAACGCGGTCTGCGGAAGGCGTATTGCTCCAAGCAGGTCGGCACTTTCTGCCAAGTACGCGCGGGCCGCATTGTTCTTCTTGTCCATCGTGCCGTTAGACGTGACGAAAGCAAGAAGGCCGCCTGGCCGTACTGAATCAAGCGATTTCGCAAAGAAGTAGTCATGCAGACGGAGCTTCAGCTTGCTGTATTTGCGGTCAGCGTAAACTACCGTCTTCGAGAAGGGCGGGTTTCCTATCGCAACGTCGAAATGGTTGGCAGGGATCCTTTGCTTTGTAAAATCCGTTGGCAGAACGGTCTGGTCAGGCAATAGGAGTTTTGCTATCCTGGCCGTCATCGCGTCCATTTCGACGCCTGTGTACGACGAATTTTCAGCCGTCACCTTGGGGGCCGCAACAGGAAACAGTCCTATGCCCATGCCTGGCTCAAGGATAGTTCCTTGCTGGAATCCGAAGCGATTGAGAGCGCTCCAGATGCCGCGTATGACCTGTTCCGATGTGTAATGTGCGTATTGTGTAGAGCGCCGTGCGGTCTGTATCTCTTCCGGTGTCATCACCTCGCGCATACGCTCGGCGATCTTCTTCCACTCAGGCGACATCCCCCAAGCGGTCGGCTCTCTGAAGGCGTTATTTGCGAGTTCAGACGCGCCCCAACCCACAAACTTGGCAAGTATCGCCTGTTCTTCGGGCGTTGCTGCGCGATCCTCGGACTCGATCTTCTTAGCGAGTTCGATAGCGTTCAGGTTGTTCTCTGCTGCTTGCCGCCACGAGCCTTCACGAGTAAGGCTGCCTTCGGGCGCTAGATAGTCTCGTCGTCGCTCTCGTCTTCCCTCGGAAACTCCGTCGCTTGCTCTATCGCTGTCCGCGTCGCTTGATTGTTGAGTTCCGTGTGTTTCTGTATCCGTTCGAGAAACGTGTGGGATATCGGCCCCGTCGCGGTCTGATTGGTCGCTTCGTTCTCCATCTGATACAGCGTCTCCATTGCGGCGTTCGCTCTCTCGCGGGCCACCTTGTTCAGTGTGCCGTCCGCCGTCAGTTCCGCGTACATCTTCGGAGCCTTCTCCTGCATCGCGACCTTGACCATCTTCGTCAGTTTGTTTTCGTCTAAAATCATCTGTGGCCTCTACGTCGTTATTTTCGCTCATATTGGGCGTTGCCGTCAAGATATAATCTTCAACAAAACGCACCAGATACGGCTCTAGCTGTTCGAGCGCGTCTATAGGATATCGCTCGTTCAACTTGTTAATGAAGGCATCTACACGCTCGTTAGGCGTTCCCTCTCCGACACTGCCAAAGGCCTTTTCGAGAGCGGGCTTGAATTTCTCATATTTGCTTTGGAAAAACGGCTGCTCTTCAGGCTCGATCGCGGATTTTTGGTTTACGCCTAAAAGGTCGTCCAGATCGCCGAAATCGTCATTATCCTTTTGCTTCTTCGCGGCGTCGGCGGCCGCCTTCTCTCTGCGTACTCGATCTAGGGAAGCACGGACAAGATCCCTGCCGGAACGCGGCTGTGTTTGCGTCGGCTTCGTGTCGCCTTCTTGTGGTATAATGTCATCGGGTGATGATATGTTTTTCGATGATCGGTCAGTCGATAAGTTGCCCTTCTCAGTAGGCAAGGGACGGCGTGATTCGTCTGCGTTCGTAATGTTTGATGGCGCCAGGTTGCCGTCAATGCGGCGGTCTTCTGACGGCGTTTGGTCGGAGGGCGTTCCTTCTGCCGATGAACTCGAAGACGACTTTGTACGAGTAACCGACCCTAAAGAAGCAACCGCCTTGGCGAAGGAAGCTGAAGCCGCTGCATCGTCCTTGTAGCCCGCGCGCTTCAATCCTGCTTCCCACGCCTCTTGATAAACGGCGTAAGAGGCATCGACGTCTTTCTGATACTCTGGGTTATTCGTCTTCTCAGATTCGCTTACATTTCTCCATTTCTCAAATAGCTTGTGGTTGTCTATGGGATGCGTCTCGCTCGTTGTATCCTGAGCGTCGATCATCTCAGTAAATGACGAGTAGAATTCCACGAGTTGGCCGTTCGGCATCCTCATGTCCACCGCGAACGGCCGCCACCCCCATTGGCCAGGCTCCATCATCTTGTCGGTGTCGATCTTGATGATTTCGACACCCTCTTCTCTGATGATTTGAAGCATCTTCGGAATATCTTCAAAGCTATTGATGCCTGCTCTGAAACGGGTTGTGAGTTGCGGCGATTCTCTTATCTGCTAAACTTAAAAGCTCGACTAGACCGACGCAAGCTCGTTGTGAGTTGCGGCGATTCTCTTATCTGCTAAACTAAATCAAGTCATAGTCGAAAACGCTGGTTGGTTGTGAGTTGCGGCGATTCTCTTATCTGCTAAACTCGACATCAATATCGCCCGACCTCGCAAGTTGTGAGTTGCGGCGATTCTCTTATCTGCTAAACTTTATCCCACGTCTTGCCGTACTTGTCGGTGTTGTGAGTTGCGGCGATTCTCTTATCTGCTAAACTCTAACTACACCGGCGGCAACGGTATAAATTGTTGTGAGTTGCGGCGATTCTCTTATCTGCTAAACTTACAGACACGTTTCGCCGGACTAAGTACATGTTGTGAGTTGCGGCGATTCTCTTATCTGCTAAACTCTCTGAGCGACATTGCCGGCACCGTCGATGTTGTGAGTTGCGGCGATTCTCTTATCTGCTAAACTATTATGGCGATATTCAAATCCAGCGTGTTGTTGTGAGTTGCGGCGATTCTCTTATCTGCTAAACTTTTCTTTCTACAAAGACATGGAGTGTTTCGGTTGTGAGTTGCGGCGATTCTCTTATCTGCTAAACTTACGCCGGACGATCACGCCGGACGCTCAAAGTTGTGAGTTGCGGCGATTCTCTTATCTGCTAAACTCAACACTTTGCCCGAATTGAGTTTCAATTGTTGTGAGTTGCGGCGATTCTCTTATCTGCTAAACTCGGATGTGGCCGAAATCGTGGGCAGCGAAGGTTGTGAGTTGCGGCGATTCTCTTATCTGCTAAACTTTAAAGACAAGCTACATCGCGAAATTCGGGTTGTGAGTTGCGGCGATTCTCTTATCTGCTAAACTTGCAAAAAGGATGTACGGGCCGTCCCGCCTGTTGTGAGTTGCGGCGATTCTCTTATCTGCTAAACTACAAGAAAGGACTAATGAGCGAATAGTTCGTTGTGAGTTGCGGCGATTCTCTTATCTGCTAAACTGGTATAGATCGAATGTTATGAACGAGAATGGTTGTGAGTTGCGGCGATTCTCTTATCTGCTAAACTATGGCGTGTATCGCCGTAACTCTGTCGCAGTTGTGAGTTGCGGCGATTCTCTTATCTGCTAAACTTAATTCGGCGATAACGCCTATGTCGGCGGTGTTGTGAGTTGCGGCGATTCTCTTATCTGCTAAACTTTCGCCTTTGTCCACGCTGCACCGCTCGAAGTTGTGAGTTGCGGCGATTCTCTTATCTGCTAAACTTGGACGAGTTGAAAGCCGAAGTCGATATGCGTTGTGAGTTGCGGCGATTCTCTTATCTGCTAAACTGTACGAGGCTTCGGGATAGCGTCGACCATGTTGTGAGTTGCGGCGATTCTCTTATCTGCTAAACTTGCCGGCAGTTGGCTTCTCGCATACACCCGGTTGTGAGTTGCGGCGATTCTCTTATCTGCTAAACTCTCTTGTTCATTGCTTCGATCATCGCTTTATGTTGTGAGTTGCGGCGATTCTCTTATCTGCTAAACTGAAGACACATTCGAGGTTGTGAATGATCTGTTGTGAGTTGCGGCGATTCTCTTATCTGCTAAACTAGAGAGGCGGAATGACGATATGGCGATAGGTTGTGAGTTGCGGCGATTCTCTTATCTGCTAAACTGGTAGTTGGAAGATATATGAATCGGGTACAGTTGTGAGTTGCGGCGATTCTCTTATCTGCTAAACTTGCGTTGGTTGCTCGTATGGCGAAGGCCAGTTGTGAGTTGCGGCGATTCTCTTATCTGCTAAACTTCGGCGCGTCTAAGATAGGCGCAGGTGTAGGTTGTGAGTTGCGGCGATTCTCTTATCTGCTAAACTCCTTTGTAGTCGCTGTTTGTCGCCGTCGGAGTTGTGAGTTGCGGCGATTCTCTTATCTGCTAAACTGATCTCAATTGATCGCCTATGCGATGCACAGTTGTGAGTTGCGGCGATTCTCTTATCTGCTAAACTCATATTATAAAGGGGAGAGCAGGGGATATAGTTGTGAGTTGCGGCGATTCTCTTATCTGCTAAACTGCCCGGCGCCCACGTTACACGAAATCTGCGGTTGTGAGTTGCGGCGATTCTCTTATCTGCTAAACTCAACGTAAGATAAAGATCATACTTACGATAGTTGTGAGTTGCGGCGATTCTCTTATCTGCTAAACTTGTACCCTGCCGTGCCATAAGCCGTATTCTGTTGTGAGTTGCGGCGATTCTCTTATCTGCTAAACTTCTGTCGCCGACATCCCAAATTTCTGCTCGTTGTGAGTTGCGGCGATTCTCTTATCTGCTAAACTTCGTACTGGTATGAGCCTAAGATGATGCGTGTTGTGAGTTGCGGCGATTCTCTTATCTGCTAAACTGGGGAGTATGCCGACTGAAGATCCGATCAGTTGTGAGTTGCGGCGATTCTCTTATCTGCTAAACTGAAGTGGCGCGAGGAGATGGACAAGCTTCTGTTGTGAGTTGCGGCGATTCTCTTATCTGCTAAACTTATATCGGGGGGCTAACCCCAGAAATAGAAGTTGTGAGTTGCGGCGATTCTCTTATCTGCTAAACTTAATGGGCCTTAACTCTCCAATTTGGGACGGTTGTGAGTTGCGGCGATTCTCTTATCTGCTAAACTTTCTATTTCTATTTTGACCTAAGGAAGATAGTTGTGAGTTGCGGCGATTCTCTTATCTGCTAAACTAGATCAGCCGTAAATGGCTGAAAAGAAAGGGGGAACCACTGATCGAGCTTAGAAAAAACTAAGTTGGAGAGGTGGTTCTTCTGTTTTGCGTGGGGCTTTTCCATAGAAGGTTTTCATCCGTGCGAACTGCTTTTCGGTAACTTTTATTATACGCACATTACCTTTTGGCGGCAATGCCCAAACGACACGCTTTTCATGAACATCGGCGTTTTCCTCAGACGGGCAGTGTCGGCCGTAAACCGACAGTTGAAGCATAGTGAAACCATCTCTTAAAAGAACTTTGCGAAACTGAGCATACCGTCGCCGTTCCTCAGATGTTTCCATCGGCAGATCGAACATTACAACCATCCACACAGTATCTAGCCCTCCAAAATAAAACATAGCGGATACGAACGTGCCGGCATATCGGCCCCGGCCGTGCCGTTACAACAGTGCGGGCAGCAGGAGTTTACTTGAGTCACCCATCATTACCTGTTTTATTGAAGCCGCATAGTTGCCTAGTGCTACAAGAAGCGGCGACCGGCGGCCGTCAAATAAGCAGTCATCGGCAAGCAACGCCAGAAACTGTTTCTTAATATCGCGTGTAAGCTCCAACTCTTCGTTCGAGCCACTCAACTCGCTTAGGACAGAATATGTGCGCACATCCACAAATGGGCGCAAAGGCTCGACAAGGTCGTCAGCAAGCGGAAACGGATTGTATTGGTTCTTGTGGTTTATGCCCAAGCTGGGGTGAAGTCCCGTGCCAACTATTGCGCGCGCCGTTGCTGCCCGAACGATCGCATAGCCGTAATTGAGGAACATATTGTGGTCAGGTAGGTCTCGGTCGCGGCGAAAGTCATCACCGAACAATTTCTTCCAGTACAGCTTTGCGGCGAATGCCTCAAGATTCTCGGGGTCGCCGCTCTTGACCCGTGCTGCGATCCCCTTTAGTGCGTTGCCGTCCTTGCCGCATAGCTCAAGTGAACGGGCTTGGTTTGAGATCTTCTGAGATATTATCGCAGACCAAAGGCGTTTCTTTGTCGGCAGTGAAATGCCGATCTGCCCGTTAAGCACCTTTGTCTGTATGGAGTTAACAGAAAATGGCAGCGTAAGGCTTGATGGCAGATGTTTTGAATCGGTGAAGATGACCGAAACATTCTGCTCAGCTAATGAACGCATCACAGACGATGTGATGAGAAGCTGCGGGCTGTCGAGTATCAGCACGCCAAGGTCTTCGATGGGAACGCTGCCGACCTTGAAGCCGTCTCTTTCTATGACAAGCTGGTCATCCTTGGTGTGGACGTAGCATCCCGGTGTCGAAATTTCTACGGTTCGCTTGATCATAATTTTCAATGCGGCAAGCGAACCGAAAAATTTCAATCCTTTGCCTCTCTGAGCCGTCCCAACGGATCAACCTGCAGTTTTCTTACGATCTTCCGAAGACCGTTAGACGTTGTTAGAGCAACACTTGTTCCTTTGATGTAATCACTTCTTGCATCTTCCGGTGGTCGCATATCAACACGCGTATCTCCACCGCCGGACATCTTCTGTATCCTTAAAATGCGTAATTCGCCTTTATCTCCACGAAACTCGACATAGTCGTTGGCACAGAGCGAGAAGAGTTTGTTCCATTCACTGCCGAGATCTGCGGGCTTCCACCCGCGCTTTGCGGCATAGAAGCGCGGTACAAGGACGGCCTTTCGCTCACCGGTGTCGATGTTTTCGAAGATATCGACATGATGGTTGCCGGCAAGCGGATAGTATTTGTATTCCTTGCCCTCAGCGTCCTTTATGCCTACAACAGTGTCCGGAGACATTGCCACAAAGCATCGGACATTGCGGATCGGTGTCTTGCCGTCCTTATGGTAAAGAGTATCGGCAAACGCTTTCTTCAGATCGCCGCCGTATTGCGACAGGCGGAGCTCGACAAGCTCTTTGACACCCTTATCTACGATGGCCTTGATAGCCGGAAGTGTGATAGACGCAAGTGCCTTTTTGACCACATACACGCCCGGCGTCTGTGTAGCGCCGTATGCGGTATCTTCAAGAAGCTGGCCGCGAACCCTTCGTGTAGGCGCATGCGATACTACGATCCCTTCCGCCGCTGCGTTGACATCATCCAAGAAGCCTCGCCACGGTTCGCCGATGCCCTTTAAGATGTAACGCATCATATCGCGATTGCGGCCGGCAAGTTTCGAGATCATTTGATAAAGGCCGCGATCGCATAGGGCAACGACAAGCGCATCCAATGCGTGATGGCGATGATCCCAACGGTTCTTGACATCGATATCACCATCCGAAAGGATCGCGTTGATGCCCCAAACACGCCGAAGATTCGCCGTGGCTCCGCCCGCAACGACCTGAACGTACGCGTTCTCATCATTACTGCTTGGAAATAACTGAAGTAAGTATCCTCTTGCCTCTCGACAAATGTAACGGGTGTCGGATAATTGACGGCCGACCCAATCCGTCGTATTGAGCTGCTCGGCCGTCATCGTGAATTTCCGCTGCTTTCCGCGGGGAAGACAACTGATCCGCTGCATCAATTGGTAGTGTTCCTCACTTTCCGTATCGAAGATCTCGCCCGGCGCCCGGTTCAGCTTTACCTCTCGATTGAACTTCGCATCGCAAATGGTCTTGTTCATGTAAGAGTCGTCATAGCAACGGCTGTATGGGATTATGTGCTCGATATCTACAACGCCGTCATCGAATAAGCTACTGAGCGGTATCAACTTGCCCGTGTAAGGGCAGCGCTCGTTCGACTCTTTCCAAAGGCGATATTTGAACTTATCTGTTCCGGAAACGTTCTCAGGGCTTATGCCCATGCGTTGAGAAATATATGCCGCTGCTTCTTGGTTCGCTTTCTCATTGCTTCGATTTTGCTGGATCGCCTTTTCCTTTTGTTTCTCAGTCAGCTTGAGGTCGCGTGCCATCTCAATACGGATGATGTCGGGACGTCCATATTCACGTATCACAGCGTTGACAACCTTGCGCAGTTCACAAAGGGCCTTAAAGACGATGGGGTTCCGCAGGTCTTTCGGCGGAAGCGGAAGCTTTTGGGATTCGTCGCCGCCAAATTGCTTGCGATGATCACCATAGACCTCTAGTACAGCCTGATCGTATCGCAGGCCCTCCTTCATCTTTGGCAATACCTTATTGATCGCCTTTAGCGACAGACGGCTATAACCGTCCTCGAGCTGATACCAGACATCCTCCAGTTTTTTTATGTCTTCGTCACTGAATTGCCAGAATTCCTTTAGCCGACGCCTGAGGCCGTTCTCATTTTGGATCCGGAACAGGTCTTCAGTCAGTCGATCTTGTTCTTCTTCGTTCAACGCATCCCACCTTGCGGGAATCGCTTTTCGGAACGCATACGCGGTTTTGTTGCCATAGAGCTTTTTATCGAGATTGATGTTTATATCGTCGGAAAGCTTTAATAGCTTTCGCAGCTTCTTATAGCTGACCTCTTTTGACTGTTCGAATTCCTCGGCAAGCAATATCTTTTGCTCCTGCGTCAACGTTTGCCAACTGAGCGTCTGCTGGTCTTGCCATGCCAGATTATTGATGTCTTGCCAGTAACGCATGCGTTGCGCGGCTTGTCGCGCAATATCGCAGCGTTTCTTATCCGTTTCAAAAGTGCATTTGCCGATAAGTCCGCGTTGTAGTTTGAGGGGCCGCTGATAAAATATTGCGTTCTTTAATTTTGCGTGCAGTTCATTGGTCAGAATGTCAGGATGGAATTGATACTGAACATTCCAGATCGTTTCAAACTCATCTTCGGTCATCGCCCTATGGGTGAAATGTTTTCGCTTTTTTGGCAGGGTGACGAGGTATTCTGCCAGCGTTCGATGGCCGCCGGCCTCCATAGCCTCGCGAACTTCCTTTATACCGCCAAGAACCACGCCGTCTTCCTTTGTGGTGCCGGACTTTCGATTGCTCAGGAAACCGCGCCGTTTAGCAAGATGATATATCGCGCGGCCGATCTGGTGCGGCTCAAGCTTTTCATCGAGCGCTCGAACCCGCAATTCGAACGGATCGCCAAGCTCGTCGAATCTAGCGGCTGAGGTTGCAGCGGATAGCTCGGGTAATAGTCCGTGTTCCATCAGAAAAGATCGGATATCGTTTCGCCGCTGAGCTTTTCGAGCTACGAGCCGTCTTTGAAGCCGCGACGCTCGTCGCTTTTGGTTCTTCGGGGCCTTGGTCTTATCGTCGGTTGTTGCAGGAAATATCCTGACGCCAATATCCTTGATCTTGGCATTTATAAGAAAGTCCTCTTGGTCTCGAAGTATTTTGCCGTCCTCATCACATTCTAAGTGCAGCAATGCCCATCCGATTGAGGTCGGCCCTAGGTCAAGCCCTAAGACATTCAAAGTGTTTGTCATAAACAATCCTAGATCTACTTGATTTTTCTTGTCAGTGAAGATAAGATTATCAAAGTTTAGTAGATAAGAGAATACGCTGCTTCTTATAACAAGAAGTATTTCGTAGGTTAAATCATAAACATGGCCCGCGTGTGAAAGCACCCGGGCATTTTTTTGCTCGCTGTATCCTCTCTCAGCTCACGGGTTTGAAGCGAGCTTGGAAGAAGCGCAGATATTTCGGTTCGTAGATCATTTCGAGCGGCGGCACCTGGTCGCGTTTGTTAAAGACTTCGACGACGGCTTCTACCGTAACGTCGCAGTGCGCCTGCGTGTAAACACGGCGCGGGAAGGTGAGCCGCACGAGTTCGAGCTCGGGGTAGTGATGATCGCCGGTGGCTTTGTCGCGGCCGGCTGAGACGATGCCGCGTTCCATCGAGCGAATGCCGGATTCGAGATAAAGAGCGGCGGCGAGAGACTGAGCGGGGAACTGTGTCTGTTCAAGATGCGGCAGGAATGACCGTGCGTTCAAGAAGATAGCGTGGCCGCCGATGGGCTGCACGATCGGGATGCCGTTCTCAAGCAGGCGGTAGCCGACATACTCCACTTGGCCGATGCGTGCGTGAATGTGATCCTCATGCACGGCCTCCGAGATGCCTATCGCCATAGCCTCCATATCGCGTCCCGCAAGCCCGCCGTAAGTGTGCAGCCCTTCGTAGATCACGACCATGTTGCGTGCTTCTTCAAAGACGTCAAAGTCGTTAACGGCCAGAAAGCCGCCGATGTTTACCAGAAGGTCTTTCTTCGCACTCATTGTACACGCATCGGTGTACGAGCACATTTCCTTTAATATCGAGGCGAGCGAGCGGTCGGCAAAGCCTTCTTCGCGTATCTTGATGAACCAAGCGTTCTCGACGGCGCGTGTCGCATCGAGCACGACCTTTATACCGTGTTCGCTGCAGAGTTCATGCACGGCCTTGAGATTCGCCATCGAAACGGGCTGCCCGCCGGCCATATTGACCGTAACGGCGACGGAGATGTACGGTATTCGATCTGCGCCGACCTTCTCGATAAGCTCGCGGACCTTTTCGAGATCGACGTTGCCCTTGAACGGGCTTAGGTCGTGCGGGTCGTGTGCTTCGTCAACGATCACATCGACGAACGTGCCGCCGGCAAGCTCTTGATGAAGCCGCGTTGTCGTAAAATACATATTTCCCGGCACATAGTCGCCCGGCTTTACGAGGATCTGCGAGATCAGGTGTTCAGCGCCGCGGCCTTGGTGTGTCGGGACAAGGTATTTATAGCCGTAGAATTCGCGCACCTTCTCTTCAAGGTGGTAGTAATTTGCGCTTCCGGCATACGCCTCATCGCCGATCATCATTCCTGCCCACTGCCGATCGCTCATGGCGTTCGTTCCGCTGTCGGTCAGAAGGTCGATATAGACATCTTCGGAACGCAGCAGGAAAGTGTTGTAACCTGCCTCTTCGAGTGCTGTCCGGCGATACTCGCGCGTCGTCATGCGAAGTGGCTCAACGACCTTTATCTTATAAGGCTCGGCCCATGATCTTTTCATAATTTACCTAATGCTATCACGAAGTGATTTCCCAGCACAGTACGCATGCCGCCCGATGCGGGTTTCAGATGCGAATGCTAAAATCTAGTGCCGGACGCAGACGGAAGCAGAGTGAACTACTTTAACTACTACACCGAGATCGAGGATGCCTTCATACGGCGGCGGGGCAAACACCTGCTGCTCAGCCCTATCGATTGGGCGTTGATCGAAGCATGGCAGGAACGAGGCATCCCGCTGCACATCGTCTTAAGAGCGATCGAGTCTGTTTTTGATGTTTTTGATAAGCAGCCCGCCGGCACACGCTCGATCAAGAGTCTTTTCTACTGCCGCGAGGAGGTCGAGATACAGCACTCGGAATGGCTGCGTTCGCAGACCGGCATCGGCGGCGCCGAGGCTGCGGAAGAAACGCAGGAATTCGATGTCGAGCTGGTGCGGAGGCATATCGCCGCCTCGATCGAGAAGTTGCAGCAGGTTGCTGCCGTGCCGCTTGCGGAGGATATCGGACGAGCTGTCGCACGGCTTGAACAACTCAGCCGCGATCTTACTGACGATGCATCTGTCGCCGACGCTACGCTCAGCGATATCGAACAGCTGCTTGAACGTTCGATGCTTTCAAATTGGGATAAGGTGCATCTAAAGCATCTGGAGAAGCTTACAGCGGACGAATTACGGCAATACAAGGCCGAGATGGGAAGCGAGGCGTACAAGAACACCTTCGAACTGATGCTGTTAAAGAGGCTTCGCGAAGAGGCGGGCATCCCGCGGCTCGGCCTTTATTACCTATGAGAAGCATCATACTGATATCCGCCGCGATCTTGGCATTTGCACCTTTTGCGGCAGCACAATCCAAACAAAGAACGAAGCGAAAGCCGACACCGACGCCCGAAGTTGAGGATATGGTCGTAAAGAACGGCGGTTCGATCGACGGTAAGACCTATTCGAATGCGGCACTGCACTTGGCATTCACTCTGCCCAATGACTGGTATTTTGCGGGCCGTGATTTTGAAGCGGCCCTTCGCAAGCAGGGAATCGACCTGAGTGTCAGTGAGAATGAGCGTACCAAGGTACTCTTTACCGCATTTCGCTCGACGCCCGAAAGCAAGACCTCAGCGGTGATACGCTTCGTGACCGAAGATATCGCCGATCAGCCGCAGATCCGCGATGCGGTCGATTACCTTGATGCCGTGCGAAATGCCTACCGGACCATGCGCGTGCCGGTCGATCTTAAATACGGTGAAACGGACGCAGAGGCGATCGGCGGCCGCCAGTTCGCATTCCTCGACATAGAGACACGCTCGGCAAAGAAGCGGATGTACGTGCGGCTGTATAAACGATCTGCCGTTATAATGGTCATTTCGTATCGCGAGGCGGAGGACCTCGCGCGTTTTCGCCGAATGTTGGAGGACGCCGACTTCGGCACGCAGTAAGCATCGGCTGCCATTTATTTCATTGAAAAAAGAACACGATAACAACAGCGAGATCGATCTGCGGGTCGAACGTATCGTCGCGAACGGCTACGGTATCGGCTTTGCCGAGGGTGTAACGGTCTTTGTTGCACTCGCGGCGGTCGGCGACCGCGTTCGCGTGCGGGTTATTCGGCGGAAGAAAAGAGTTGCGTTCGCTGAGATCGTCGAGGTGATCGAGCCTTCGCCCGATCGCGTAAAGCCGCGTTGCCGGCACTTTGGTGTATGCGGAGGCTGCGACCTTCAACAGATGTCGCATTCGGCACAACTCGCCGCGAAGGCCGCGATCATACGCGATGCGCTCAAGCACATTGCGAAGATCGATCTCGCCGACGACGTCGAAGTTGCAGCATCTCGCAACGATCTTGGATATCGTTCGCGTGCCCGCTGGCATGCGGATCGGCCTGCGAACAAGATCGGCTACTACGAGCGCGGCTCGCACGACATCGTCGATGTTGCGGAGTGTCCGATACTCGTGCCGAGCCTTGAGTCAAAGATCGCCGAACTCCGCGGCGGGCTTAGCGAGGCGTGGAATGATCATTTCGAGATCGATGCGGCCGAAGATGATGACGGCACGATCTCGCTTTATTCGCAAGAATTCGCAGAGCCGGCCGCCGAACTCGTCCACCGGACAGCCGCCGGAAACTTCCGCTACTCAGCCGCCGGTTTCTTCCAAGCGAACAAATTCCTTATTGACGAGCTTACCGCCGCCGCGATCGGCGATGCAGAAGGCAAGCTTGCATTCGATCTCTATTGCGGCGTCGGACTTTTCACGGTGCCGCTGGCTCAAAGATTCGATCGCGTGATCGGCGTTGAAGAGAACGAAGAAGCCGTGCATTTCGCCAAGCGGAACAGTGCCGATCTGACGAATATTGAAATTGCGGCAGGCCGCGTCGCTGCGTTTCTGGCTGCGAATGCCGAGCGTCCCGATCATATATTGCTCGATCCGCCGCGTTCCGGCGCAGATAAAGGTGTTATCGAAGCGATCGTTCGGCTGAGGCCACGAACGATCGCGTATGTTTCGTGCGAGCCGTCGATGCTGGCCCGTGACCTCGTGATCCTTTGCGACGGCGGTTATGAGATCGTGCGTATCAAGGCTCTTGATCTTTTCCCGCAGACCCATCACATCGAAACCGTCGTGCAGCTCAGCCTCAAGGGCAGAGCGCCTTAGGTGCAAGGCCTTAAATGACGTAAACCTGTTATCATTCAATTGGAATTATGCCGCGAAAGAAAGAAGAAGGATCGAACGTGCCGGCAAAGAGGCACAGCATTGCATGCCGCTACTGCGGGCAAAAGAACGCCGTAAAGGCGAACTACGTCAACGGAGCCGCGAACTGCGGGCGCTGCAAACTGCCGCTGTCCGATGAGCCGCACAAGAAGTTCCGCAGCCTCGGCAAGGATGACTACATTCACCCCGATGACAAGCGGACCCTTGCTACGCTGAAGGCGATACCGGGCGTCGATTCAGCACTCAAAAAGCTTATCTCCGTAACATTCGAGTCGGCGATACGCGTCGGGCTGATGGCAGGCTCGATAAAGGTTACAAAGCACCACTGTCCTGACCTTTATGCAAAACTCGACATCGCGTGTTCGACACTCGGCGTCGAGATGCCGGAGATGTTCATTCAGCAAAATCCCATAATGAATGCCTTCACCTACGGCGTTGAGCGGCCGTACATCGTGCTTCATTCTGCACTGCTCGAACGCCTCAGCGAGGATGAAACGCTTGCCGTGATAGCGCATGAGGTCGGGCATGTTCATTCCGAACACGTTCTTTATCTGACCGCGGCGCGCTTGATCGAGCTTCTGGCGAACGCTTCTGTCGCGGCCCTTCTGCCCGGTGCCGACATAATAAAGCTTATCGTTGCGATGGGCATCAACAGCGCCCTTCTGGCGTGGGCGCGGCGAGCCGAGCTCTCGTGTGATCGTGCGGCCGTACTTGTAACACAGGATCCGCACGCCGTCGGCAGGACGATGATGAAGCTTGCAGGCGGCACATTTGCGTCGCGGATCGACTACGACCTCTTTTTGGAGCAAGGACGGCAATTCCAAAAGGACTGCGACGAGAAGGGCCTCGATAAATTCTGGGCGAATGCCGTCAATGCCGGCCTCACGCATCCGCTGCCGATATGGCGCGTCGCCGAGGTTATCGAATGGGTCGAGTCCGGCGAATATGAGACCCTAATGGAGAACAACTAGCGGCCGACGAGATCGGTCAGGATCGAATGTTGATCATATTCACAACCGTTCCGGAAATTAACGACGCGAATGCATTAGCGGCGAAGCTCGTCGAGACGCGTCTCGCGGCGTGTGTCCAGATCTTGCCGAAGATGACGTCTGTCTTTATGTGGAAGGGCGAAATGTGCCGCGAAAGCGAGCATTTGCTGCTCATAAAAACTGTAAATGAGAAGTGGGACGCTATCCACGAATTCCTGTCCGCAGAACATCCTTACGAAGTGCCTGAGATCATTGCCATTGATGCCGATCGTGTGTCGGAGCCGTATCTGCAATGGGCAACTCAGGCGTTAGCACGGGGCTAGGGCGTTTTTTCATGCTGTTCTATCATAAGGCCTTCGTACGCGGTCTTGATGATGAAATCCACAGCATCGCGCGGTGAATCGGTAAGATGTATAAGCCCCAGATCGTCCGCGTTGATCATCTTCGCATTCAGCATCGTTGAGGTGAGCCACGCCAACAGCCCCTTCCAATATTGCGAGCCGAAAAGTACGACGGGAAAGTTCCGTATCTTGCGTGTCTGTATCAGGGTCAGAGCTTCAAATAGTTCGTCCATCGTCCCGAAACCGCCGGGAAAGATCACGTATGCATTGGAATATTTTATGAACATCGTCTTGCGGACGAAGAAATATTTGTACGTCTGAGAGCGGTTCTGGTAAGGGTTGGGCGTCTGCTCCATCGGAAGTTCGATGTTGCAGCCGATCGAGACCGCACCTGCATCATGCGCACCGCGATTTGCGGCTTCCATAATGCCGGGGCCGCCGCCGGTTATGATCTCGAAACCCGCTGCTCCCAGAAGATACGCCGTTTCGTATGCCGCTTTGTAATCTGCGTCGTCCTCGTGAGTTCTGGCCGAGCCGAAGATCGACACGCCGCGCATAACAGTCGCCATATTGTCAAAACCGCCGACAAATTCGCCGAGGATCCGAAATACGCGCCACGAATCAGAAGTGCGATAATCGTCCTCCGGCTGAGGCGACCGAAGAAGTATCTCATCATCTGTCAGCCGCCAATAATCAGGAGCCGCTTCCAATTCTTTCGCTTCGGCGACCGTACGCGGATCGACGCCTGTTTTTGCCCTTCGTTTTGACGGATGTGATGACCTTGAATTGCCCATATTCTTTAGATTCCCATGATATTATAGCCGCAATCCACATAGATGGTCTCGCCTGTGATGCCGCTTGCAAGATCGCTTACAAGGAAGAGAGCCGTGTTGCCGACCTCATCGGCCGTAACGTTGCGCTGAAGCGGCGAACGTTCGGCGACGTAGCCAAGCAGTGAACCCATGCCTCTGACACCGCGGGCGGAAAGCGTATTGATCGGCCCTGCGGATATCGCGTTCACACGGATCTTGTTCTTGCCGAGATCGGCCGCAAGATAACGTGTTGATGATTCGAGCGCGGCCTTTGCGACGCCCATTACGTTGTAGTTCGACACGACCTTTTCGGCTCCGTAATACGTCATGGTAACGATCGAACCGCCTTCGGTCATCAGCGGCTGCGCGGCAAGAGCAACTTGTGTAAGCGAAAATGCGCTGATCTCAAGCGCGGTGCGGAAGGCATCGCGTGTCGTTGCAATGAATTCGCCTTCGAGTGCCTCTTTCGGGGCGAACGCTATCGAGTGAATAAGAAAATCGAGCCGGCCGTATCTTGTCTTCACCGCATCGAACGCAGCATCGACCTGCTCCTGATCGGATACATCGCACGGAATGACCAGCGAACCGTCGAGCGTGCCCGCGAGTTCCTCAACAGAATCCTTTAGGCGCTCGGATTGGAATGTAAAAGCCATCTTCGCACCGTGTTCACCGCACGCCTTTGCACACGCCCAAGCGATCGACCGCTTATTGGCGACCCCAAAGACCATTCCGACCTTATTTTCAAGCATAATAACCTTCCTCACTAAAAGCTGTCGGCCCGCGTACCCTATTCGCCTACGTAAAGCCGCTGCAGCATTTCAAAATCGAGCATTCTGATATCAATGTCAACCGGCGTCTCGGCAAAACGATCGCTCATAAGCTTGCCGCGAAGCAGATCTTCTTCTTCCTTTGTGATCTGCGTTACCAAAACCAACATAAGCTTGAGCCGCAGCCGGCTCTTGTGCTCCGCTAGGTTGTGCCGTGCGGTAACGACCTTCTTTATCATCGCTTCGATACGCTCCTGACGAACGTCAGGAGTTACGATGAACGACACTTCGATGCAGGTGATCAGATCGCGATCGACCATTATGCCGTCAAATGCGGATCCGCCGATGGCGACGTGCCGCATCAACGGCAGATCCTCTTCCTGTTGTATCTGCCGCAGAGCGAGGTCTTCCGCGACGATATAGGCACTGAGTAGGTCGTTGAGAGCATCGTCTTCGACGCCAAGCAAGCGGGCAAGCTCGTGAACCTCGACATTGACGTCCTGCTGCTGCACCTCGGGCAATGCCGAATTCCAGCGTATGAATTTCCGGTCATCGACCGCGTCCCGCCGTCTTCGCCACGCTTTTTCGATCAAGACCGCTAACAATATCAACGCTCCTATGAGGCCGAAGAGAATAGCGAACACCCATTCGCCTTTGCCGGCCGCAAATACAATGCCTCCGGCGACCGAAAGCAGCAGCACCGCCAACACGGCGAGCAGCGGATAGTTCACCGTCGGCTTTTCGAGCCGCAAAAGCGCGTTGTTGCCGTGTTTATTCATTATATGCGGACGCAATACGCGGCCTATGCGGATGCACCCCTCTCAAAAGGGATATCGTCAAAGTGCGTCATTGTCTTGAATGCCTTGAATCGTTCATTGATCTCAGAATGATCGAGCGTATCGACGCGCTCCGTGCCGAACTTTTCGACATTGAATGACGCCATCACTGAGCCGTAAACCATGGCACGCCTGAGCGCGTCATCGGTAACATCGCCGGTCGCCGCCAAATAACCCATAAAACCGCCCGCGAACGTGTCGCCCGCACCTGTCGGGTCAAATACGCTTTCAAGCGGATACGCCGGCGCGACGAAGAAGCCGCCCGGTGTGAAGAGGGTCGCACCGTATTCGCCGCGTTTGATCACTACTGCTTTGAGCCCGAGGGCCATAAGCCGGCGTGCGGCCTTGTGTATGTTCGGTTCGTCCGTAAGCTGGCGAGCTTCCGCATCATTGATCACGATACAATCGACGACCTTGATCGTTTCGAGCAGGGCGTCTTTCATTGAGGAGATCCAGAAGTTCATCGTATCCATTGCGACGAATTTTGCCTTCGGCATCTGTTCACGAACCTGTTTCTGCAGCATCGGCAGGATATTGGCAAGGAAAAGAAAATCCGCTTCCCTTGAGTTTACGCTCAGCTTCGGATCGAACGTTTCAAAAACATTCAGCTGCGTGTCGAGCGTGTGGGCTGTATTCATATCGTAGTCGTAGCGGCCTTGCCAAAAGAACGTTTTGCCGTCCGCGATCACCTCGATGTCGTCCGTGTTGATGCGGTGCCGCCGAAAAACGTCCCACTCGGCATCGCCGAAGTCACCGCCGACCACGCCGACCGCGTTTACTTCTGTAAAGAAGCTGGCCGAAAGGCCGAAGTGCGTTGCCGCGCCCCCCAAGATACGTTCGCGTTTGCCGAATGGCGTTTCCAACGCGTCAAAAGCCACTGAACCAACAACTGTTAATGCCATAATATTTAAAGAGAATATCTAAATTTGCACGGCGCCGAGGCGTTTGCCAAAGTGCCGTCGAATGATGCTATTTTACACAGCAACATCGAAATTTGCGATTTTGATATGTTCGAAGGTCAGGAGCTCCATTGAGAATGCTAATATAATCCGAGCATGAAATTGATAAAGATAACGATGGCGTTGCTGATCTGCGGTGTGCTGACCGGCATTTCGGCCCAGAGTGAGGAAGGCAATGTACCTGCCGAATGGCGCACGACGGCAGAAGAAACGAATTATGCGCGAACCTCGACATTCGATGAAGCGATCGAATATGCAAAGCGTCTAGCCAAGGCGTCTCGCGGCCTTATCCGCTACGAAGCCTACGGCAGAAGCGGACAAGGGCGCGAAATGCCGCTTTTGATAGCTGCTTCGAACGGTGCCTTTACGCCGGAGGCGGCACGTAAGCAAGGCAAGGCCGTTATGCTGATCCAAGCCGGCATCCACTCGGGTGAGATCGACGGTAAGGATGCGGGCTTCGCTTTGCTCAGGGATATCGGGATCATCGGCACGCGAGCCAAGCTGCTCGATCATGTGGTCGTTCTTTTTCAGGTCATCTATAACGTTGACGGCCACGAGAACCGCTCGCCGTATATGCGTATCAATCAGAACGGGCCGGATGAGATGGGCTTTCGCGCGAATGCGACGAACCTGAATCTGAACCGTGATTACATGAAGGCCGACGCGCCGGAGACGCGTGCGTTTCTCGGACTCTGGAACAAGTGGCGGCCGGATGCCTTTGTTGATTGTCATGTAACGGACGGAGCGGATTTCCAATACAACGTAACTTTTGAGTACGCGCATTTTCAAGAGTCCGATCCGCGGATCAGCGCATGGATGAACGAACACTTTGATGGCAAAGTAGTGTCGAACGCTGAGAAAGAAGGCAATGTGATGACGCATTACATTGAGTTCGCCGGACGTGAGGTTACGAGCGGCATCGCGACGTTCATCGCTACACCGCGTTTTGCGACAGGCTATACTCCGCTTCGCAGCCGTGCCGGATTGCTTATCGAAACTCACGTTTACAAGCCGTATCGCTCGCGCGTGCGCGGTACCTACGATGTGCTGCGTTATTTTATCGAGGAGATCGGTGCGAGCCGCGAGAGTCTTTTTGCAGTGAACAAAGCCGCGGACGATGCTGTTGTCGCAAGGGCGGCAAAGCCCGGTACGCAATATCCGCTTCGGCTTGGAACGACAGATAAGGCAACTGAGATCGAATTCAAAGGCCTCGACTACAAGATCGACGATTCACCGATCTCAGGAGGAAAGAGGCTTGTTTACGGTACCACGCCGAAGACCTTCACGATAAAGAAGTTTGATGAAGGAAAGGTTACCGAGAGCGTCCCGACGCCGCGCGGCTACATCATCCCCGTGCAATATACTGAGGTGATCGATCGGCTGCGTTGGCACGGCATCAAGCTTCATACCCTTGCAAAACCGATGGCGATCGAGGTTGAGAGCTATCGCCTTACGGAGCCGAAATGGGCGCCGACATCCTTTGAGAACCGCGTAACGCTTAACTGCAAGCCTATTTTGATAAAGGAAACGCGCACCTTTCCGGCCGGCTCTGCCGTTGTGCCGCTTGATCAGGATACGGCGAATGTGGCGATCCATTTACTCGAACCCGCGGGGCCTGACTCATTCGTTTATTGGGGCTTTTTCAACGCGATATTTGAGATGAAAGAGTATGGCGAGAGCTATCAGATCGAAAAGGTCGCGCAGAAGATGCTCGCAGACGACCCGCAAATAAAGGCCGAATTCGAAGAGAAACTGAAAGACGAGGCGTTCGCAAAGAATCTGCGTGCACGGCTGCAATTCTTCTACGAGCGTTCACGTTATTTCCTCGATCAGCGGATCGGCATATACCCGGTAGGCAGGCTTCTGACCGATCCGGCGGCTATAAAATAGCGGTTGGTGCGATCGGCATTTAGATCCGCTCAATAAAGCAAAAAGCTTTCACGCGCGGCCTTGAATGCGGCAACGCCTGCCGGCCAATCGCGCGTGATAGAATCCATCGGCCAGCCGGCCTCGATCGCCTTGCGGATCTTGTCCGTGCCGCAAACGACATCCATTGGGTTCTTGTCGAACTCGTATTCATAGGCGTTCTGCCGCCATTGAAATTTGTCGCGGTAGAGGTCGCAGGCTGTTTTGACCATCGCTATGCCCACGGCAACAGGCGTGAAGATGTTCCTGTCCGTCACATGGATCTGCACGCCGCCGCAGGTCTCGCCCGCGAATTCACAGAACGTCGGCCGAAAGTATGCTTCGCGAAAAGCTACGCCGGGAAAGTCGAATTTGCGCAATTCAGCGGCCCATTCGTAAGGGTCGATGAACGGAGCTCCGTTCAGGAAAAACGGCAGCGTCGTGCCGCGGCCTTCCGACAGTTCTGTGCCCTCGATGTGGACCGTTGCCGGGAAGACCGCGCACGTATCGACATTCGGGATGTTCGGCGAAGGCAGAACCCACGGCAGGCCTGTTTCGTCGCCCCACATTTCACGTCGCCAATTCTCGATCTCGACGACCTCAAGCTCGCAGCCGATACCGAAATGCGAGTTGAACATCCTCGCGAGTTCGCCGACGGTCATTCCGTGGCGTGTCGGCAATGCGAACTGCCCGACGAACGATCTGAAAGCATCTTCGGTTATATTGCCCTCGACATCGTTCCCGTTGATCGGGTTCGGCCTGTCGCAAACGATGACGCGTTTGCCGAATTTCTTAGCGGCACGCATACAGTTCGCCATCGTATAAACAAATGTATATATGCGGCAGCCGACATCCTGAAGATCGATGACAATGTCGTCAACATCGGCGAGCATCTCCTCGGTCGGTTCGCGTACCTCGCTGTAAAGTGAATAGACCATTATACCCGTGCGGCTGTCACGGACATGCGGCGTCTCGATCATGTTGTATTGAACGTCGCCGCGTATGCCGTGCTGCGGCCCGAAAAGCGTAGTAAGGTTAATTCCCGGATGTTCAAAGAAGGCATCTGCCGCGTGTTGAAAAGTGGCCGGCAGAACTGAGGCCTGATTACAGACGAGGGCGACGCGGCGGCCTCTGATGAGGCCGATCTTATCACTGACGATACGTTCGATCCCGAGGATTGTGCGGTTCATTGTCATCATTATGAACAAAGCCCGCGCCGACACCACGATACAAATTGATACAAAATCGGTATCACTCGGATGTCGGCACGGGCTTCGATCTGTTAAGACCGAGCTAGAATACCGAAATTACTCGGCGTCGGCCACTGCTGCGTCAGGTGCATGCTTACCAACTGAAGCAATGCCGTTCTCCATTGAGCGGGCGGCCTTGTACATCTCGCTCTTTCCGATCACTTCACCGTTCGATGCTGTGAGCACAAAATACGGCGAGCCGTCCTTAGCGGTCTTGCGCTCGAAACGCTTATCATTACCAGCATTCTTCTTTACTGAGGCAATGCCCTTAACTGCGGCGGCGCGGCTCTCGTATTTTTCGCTGGTCAAAATCACCTGGCCGTTGCTGGCCTTAAGATTAAAATGAAATTTGCCGTTCTTCCCGGTTTTGATCTCAAACTTTCCTGCCATGATCTCTCCTTTGAATTGTTGAAAATTTCCAAAAAGACAACTTGGAATTGTCAATAGAATATGGCACACAAGGCGCGAGTATTCAAGAGCGGAGCCGAATGAATGCTCGATAGCTCAAACAGCTTTCTTAATACCGTAGCGCGCAAGCTTCAGATAGAGGCCGCGGCGCGTCAATCCCAACTCGGCTGCGACGCGCGAGATGTTCCAATTCTGTTTGGCAAGCGAAGCCCTTATCAACTGCATCTCAAGCTCTGATACGGCTTCTTCAAGCGTGCTGCCCTCATTGATATTTACGAAGGGCATTATCCCGCCGTCATAGGTTGTAATAGGCTTTGACGCCCTCGGCTCACCAAATGGCGTCAGCGGCCTCGTCGCACGCTTTAGGTCTGCCGAAAGATGATCGGGCGTGATAACCTCGCCGTCTTCGGCACGTGCGATAATACGCTGGACTTCGTTGCAGAGCTGGCGTACGTTGCCTTCCCAATCGCAGACCATGAGCAGATCGAGCGTTTGCGGTGCGAAAGTAACGTCGTGCTTATTAAATCGTGCCGAGTAATGATTCGTGTAGTATGTAACGATCGGCGGTATCTCGCTGCGCCGTTCACGCAGCGGCGGCACGCGCAGGCGAATGACATTAAGCCGGTAATACAGATCCTCGCGAAATGAACCGTCAGCAACCTTATCTTCGAGCGGCATATTCGTTGCGGCAATTATACGGACATCGACCTTTATCGGATGCTTCTCGCCGAGCGGTTGTATCTCGCCCTCCTGCAAAAAGCGAAGCAATTTCGGCTGAACGTCTATCGGCAGGTCGCCGACCTCGTCAAGGAACAGCGTGCCGCCGTCGGCACTGCGGATCACGCCGGGCGAATCGGCGGTCGCTCCGGTAAAGGAGCCTTTTCTGTAACCGAAGAGGTGTCCTTCGGCAAGTTCTTTCGGTATCGCGGTGCAGTTGAACGGCACGAACACTTTATCCTTTCGGTTCGAAAGCGTATGTATCGCCCGCGAGACAAGCTCCTTACCCGTACCCGATTCGCCTGTAACAAGCACGGTAACATCCGATGAGCGGATCTTATAGACCTCTTCGACCAGCGAGGTCATAGCCGGCGACGAATGAATGAAGCCCGGCATTAAGGTATTCGATGTGTACGGCGAAAGCTCGGGCGTGCTGTGCTGAACACGATCGCGATCTCGGAGCGCGACGACATCCATGCCTAGCTCGACAACGCGAAGCAGCGGCCCGAACGATGTGCCGTCCGAGAGTGTCGCGCCGGCACTTGGGTGAACGATCAGCATGGCGGGCGGAGCGGCGGAGCCTCGCAGCGGAAATACGGCGATGTTGCGAGTGCGCAGAAACGCCTTCTCAGTGCCCTTTTCTTGTGCATGAACGAGGTGTGAAACAAGTTCTGCACTCTCCTGCGGCGAATAGCCGTGCGTTATGAATGCCTGCATCGCTCCTTCTTCAGAATGTTCCGCGATCACGAGCTTTTTCGCATTACTTTCCTGTTGGAGCACGGCGCTCAGCTCACGGAAGATCAGTTCACGCGATGCCGTCGCCTCAGCGAGCCGAACCGTCAGCAGCTGTGATACCACCGAATTTGAACGCTGCGCAACCGACTTGTGCTGCGGTCTTTCATCGAGCTTCCGCAGCTCTTCGTCAGTCTTGTCCAGCAGAGAGGACACGCCGAGCTTCCGGAAGATACGCTCGGCAGTTCCGAGTTCATCGCGGGCACGCACAAGATTTGTCGAGCCAAGATTAGCCCCCAGCAGGAAACGGATAAGCCCGGTGTGAAATAGGTCTTGAGCAGCCTCGAACGTGGTCAACGCACGGTTAAAATGATGGATGGCGAGCTCATTGTCACCATCCGAAAGAGCCATCAGTCCCTTTATCCGCTGAATGCTGCCGAGAACGAAGAAATCAGATCGCGCGTCATTCGCCTCGATCGCTTCGATGGCCTCTTCGCAAAGATCATTGTCGCCAAGCGCCAGATAGCTCTCGGCAAGGACAAGGCCAGCCATGTTGCTGTAATGTTTGTCTCCCGCCTCGGCGGCAAGTGCGATGGTCTCGTTCGCGAGAGCGGTCGCTTCTTCAGGCTCGCCCGTGACAAGATACAGGCGCGCACGGTTACGCATTGCCTGCAGCCTGTACCAATTGTGGTTGTAGCGCTCCGCGACATCCAGTGCCGAATCAAGGAACGACTCCGCATCCTCGAATCGCTCGCGCAGCAGGGCAAGCTCGCCGAGCGAATCATAAAGTCCGGCCACATGCACATAATTTTCGCGAAGCCCGATCTCCAATGCTCTTTCAAGCATATTCTCGGCACGCTGCCACTCACCGATCAGTATCAGATTTATACCCAGATTGCCGTATGCGATCAGCGAATTCAGCGCGTGTTCCGTCTCGTCAAAGAATTCGAGCGAGCGTTCAAGACACTCAATACCCTCAAGCGGTTTACGCAGGAACCAGTAAGCACCCGACATATCGGTGTAGAGTTTGCCGAGCATGAACGGAGCGCTGTTCTCACCGATGATCTTGATGCCGAGTTGAAAGTTTGCGACCGCCGATTCGCTGTCGCCCTCTTGGTGATAGCTGTTGGCGATCTCGCGATAAGCCTCTGCCATGCCGAGCCAGTCGCCGTTCTCGCGGTAGCTTTCGAGAGCTTTCATTGCATGATCGCGGCAGATCGGATACTGCCCCAGCTTGCGGTAAACACGGGCAAGGCCGATATCAATGCTGCCGTAAGATGAGCTCAACTGCTCGTTCCGCGCCCGCTTCTTATTGTCCTTGAGGATCGTAACTGCTTTCGGTTGGTCGCCGGCATTGCTGTATGCGATGCCGAGTTGGGTCGTAACCCGAACACGCGCGTCCGCACCAAGGCTGTCGAGATTTACTTCGTCCTCGTATGGCCTTACGGCATCAAGCGATTCTTTATACCGTCCTGTCGTTTCGAGCGTGAAGGACAAAAGGCGCTTGAGGTGGGCAAGACTGTCGTCAGAGAACCGGTAGCTTTGCAGTGAATTATTTATCAGGCGTTCCGCTTCGCCCGAGCGGCCCTCGCGAAGGTGTCTGCCGATCTGATTGAAAACGATATCCATGCGCTCGGCGGAGGCGCGGCGTTGATTTCGCGGTTCTCGCAGTGCGGATGTGCTGTCGGAGCGTCGTTCAGGCATTGTTCTTTTGCCGCAAGTAAACGTACAATCTGCCGTGCATTTCAGCGGCAGTCAGCTCAAATTCATTCAATTGAATACTAAGTAGCCAGCGCAACTGAATTTAACAGATACTGAGCAATAAAGTCCACTGCTTTTTTGGCGGCTGTAAACCGTTCAGTGGAATGGCGCATCTACTTTGAACAATGTCATACGAACTGCGTATGCATAAAGGCAGATTGGAGCAATGAGCGATAAGCGTGGCGGCGAGGCGCCTTCGAAGACAGTTTTTGCGGATTCAAGAGGCCGGCGCGGCAAGTTTGTCTCGATCTTTAGTGTTTCGCTGGCGTTGGTTGTAACCGTGGTCGCCGGCTTTTTTATTGTTAGTATCCTTGCAAATCCGTTCCTTCCGGCTTTTCGGCTGCACCCGGCCGCCGCGCTCCCGCAGCAGAATGATCTTAATCTGCCGGCACCGGAACTGCCGCTGACAGAGACCGAGGCGGCAATTAAACGAACCGGCGGCAGGGCAAAGGCGGAAAAGCGGAGCCGCGACGAACAGCGCATCGATCGAAAGATAAATGCCGAGATGCTTCGCGCGGCACACTCCGACAATGGAACAAAAGCCGTTAATGACGGCAAGCCGCTCTCGATCGGCTTCTATGTTAATTGGGATGATTCCAGCCTCGCCTCGCTGCGGCAGAATTACCGCTCGCTTGATTGGCTGGTGCCGGAGTGGATACGCCTTTCGGGCAATGCGGATTCGCCGCTTGTTTTTGATGTGGATGAGGCGGCTCTCGATTTTCTGCAGGGAAACAAGCCTGAGATGCCTGTGCTTCCGCTACTGCAGAACTATAAGAACGAGAAATGGAATTCAGGCATCCTCATCAATTCGATCGGCGACGAGCCGGGCCGCCAAAAATTGATCCGGGCGATTCTCGCAGCCATTGAGAAATATAATTTCGGCGGTATCACGATCGATATCGAAGAAGTGCCGCCCGCATCGCAGAAGGACCTGTTCCTCTTCATGCGCGAGCTTCACGACATTTTTTCACAGCGAGGGCTGATCCTTGCCCAAGCAGTTCCGTTCAACGATCCCGAATGGAATTACAAAGCATACGCTGGCGTTACGGACTACCTGATGCTGATGGCATACGATCAGCACTGGTCAACGGGCGACGCCGGGCCGGTAGCAGGCCAAGATTGGTATGATTCGATCTTGAAGAAGCGAATGGCCGAGCTTTCGCCCGCAAAGACCATCGTTTGTTTCGGTAACTACGGTTACAACTGGGCAGATGATAAGAGCGAGGCCGAGACCATCTCGTTCCAAGAAGCTCTGCTTGCCGCAAAAGAATCGCTCGATTCGCCGTCGCAGATCAAGTTCGACAGTGAATCAAAGAATCCGTATTTTACATACACCGAGGATGACGGAAAGGATCACAGCGTTTGGTTCCTCGATGCTGCGACGGCATACAACCAAATAAAAAGTGCAGAGCCCTACAAGGTAGCAGGCTTCGCTCTTTGGCGTTTGGGCAGTGAAGACCCTTCGCTGTGGGATGTCTTCGGCAGCGCGGCGACGGGTACGGTCAATGATCTGCGAACCATCGAGTACGGTTATGACGTGGACTTTCGGGGAACGGGCGAGATACTTCAGGTGATCTCGCAGCCAAGCGAAGGCTTGCGTGAACTGACGCTTGCGGACGGCATGGTAACGGATGAGAAGTACAAGCAGATCCCTTCGTCCTACGTCATTCAGCGTGCCGGTGATAAGCCGGGGCAGATCGCACTTACATTCGATGACGGCCCCGATCCCGTGTGGACACCCAAGATCTTGGACATTTTGAAGGAAAAGAACGTCAAGGCGACCTTCTTCATCTTGGGCGTCAACGGTCAGGCGAATCCCGACCTAGTTAAGCGGATATATGCCGAAGGGCATACGATCGGAAATCATTCATTCACCCATCCGAATATGGCGGAAGTGCCGATGCAGATCACCGATATCGAGCTCAATGCCACTCAGCGGCTGATCGAGAGCCTGACCGGCCATTCGACCAGATTATTCCGAGCACCGTACTTTGGCGACGCCGAACCGAGAACACCGGATGAGGTTAACCCGACAGTTGAAGCGCAGCGGCTCGGCTATGTTTCGGTCGGCCTGCACCTTGACCCTGATGATTGGAAATTGGTGAACGATGACGGCACTCCGCATACGCCGGATCAGATGGTCGATGAACTGTTGAAGCAGGTCGCGATAAAAACACCTGAAGAACGCGGAAACATTGTTCTGATGCACGACAGCGGAGGCGACCGATCGGCAACTGTCGCGATACTGCCGCGGATAATTGATGAACTTCGTGCACGCGGCTACCAATTCACTACTGTTCCGGAACTTGCGAATATGTCGCCCGAGCAGGCAATGCCGGAGGTTCCCAAAGATCAAACACTTACCACGAAGGCGAACGAATACGTGTTTTACGCGGTCTCGCTCGGGCTGTGGCTTATCAGCTGGCTTTTCTTGATCGGCATCGTCCTGGGCATCGGCAGAATGCTGTTCATCGGCACGTTTGCTTTTATTCAGTACCTGCGTTCGCGAAAACGTGAGCGAGATCACTTCGGCGAGGCGTATCAGCCGTTCGTCTCGGTCATCGTCCCCGCATTTAATGAAGAGAAGGTCATCATTCGCACGATCGAGGCACTGATCGCATCCGACTATCCGAAGTTCGAGGTGATCGTAGTTGATGACGGTTCGACCGATCGTACGTTCGATGTCGCGGCTGATAATTTTAAGGACGCTCCGCTTGTAGCACTCTATAAAAAAGAGAACGGCGGCAAAGCGGCGGCGCTCAATTTCGGCTGGCGTCGGGCAAAAGGCGAGGTCATCATCGCCTTGGATGCGGATACGCTATTTACGCCGACGACCATTGGTGCAATGGCGCACCGCTTTGCGGATGAGCGGCTGGGCGCCCTTGCGGGGAATGCAAAGGTCGGCAACAGGATCAATATTGTTACAAAATGGCAGGCGCTCGAATACGTTACCTCGCAAAATTTCGACCGGCGCGCGTTTTCTTTGCTTAATTCGATAACTGTCGTTCCGGGGTCGGTCGGCGCTTGGCGGCGAAGCATTCTCGAAGAAACTGGCGGCTTCTCATCTGATACGCTTGCTGAAGATCAGGATCTGACGATACAAGTGCGGCGGCTCGGTTACGTCATCGGTTATGAAGAGAGTGCCGTCGGCCTGACCGAGGCTCCGGATTCGCTGCGAAACCTTGCAAAGCAGCGTTTCCGCTGGTCGTATGGAACGCTGCAGTGTATGTGGAAGCATCGGACGGCATTGCTGAACCCACGCTACGGTTCACTCGGGCTGGTCGCGATGCCGAATGTTTGGATCTTTCAGGTATTCTTCCCGCTCATCTCTCCGTTCATGGATCTGATGTTCATCTGGACGCTTATCGGAGCGGCGATGAGCTATTTCGAACATCAGCGCGAATACGACCACACGCCTACCAACCTGAATCAGGTGTTGTTCTACTATGCCCTTTTTCTTGCGGTCGATTGGGTCGGCGCACTCATTGCGTTCCTGATGGAAAAGAAGGAGCAGAAAAGCCTGCTTGTATGGCTCTTGATCCAGCGTTTCGGCTATCGCCAAGTGATGTATTGGGTGATGGTGAAGGCTGTTTGGACGGCGATCCGCGGTGCTGTCGTGGGCTGGGGCAAGCTGGAGCGAAAAGCAACGGTCGAGACATAGCCGGTTCAGGTTTCGGGCCTTGCCTGAAAGATGTGGAAGCGCCGCAGTATTGTGATTAAATATTACCGTGGTCGATCTGCCTGATATAGACGGCGAGGTGTTGGCCGAGAAACGCACCAAACTTAAAAAGCCCAAGCTGTTCAAGGTCTTGCTGCATAATGATGATTACACGACGATGGATTTCGTCGTCTTCATACTGAAACACGTGTTCCGTCGCTCCGATGCCGACGCGGTAACCATCATGCTCAAGGTCCATCGCGAAGGGATCGGCATCGCAGGCGTTTATCCTTACGAGATCGCAAAGGCAAAATGCGAAAAAGCTCTTAATCTTGCCCGTGCAAACGAGTTTCCACTGCTCTGCACGCTCGAAGAAGAATAAGCGTGCACCAACTCGGAAATGCCTTCGCCACTCTTGCCTGCTCTTGAGAAGATGTATGTTACAATAAATGTTTTATGCGGAGGCCATCGCCCATTATTAGCAATATCGCGGGATGCGTGCTCACCGAGCGTTGAGCGACAGCTGTTACTGTGCTGCAGGCGATCCCAAGCTAAACCGATAGCTTGGGATTTTGATTTTATAGATGAGTGAACAATTAGACCTTAAGAAGACCGTTAACTTACCGAAGACCGCCTTTTCACAAAAGGCGAATCTCGGCCAAATGGAGCCTGCCAGACTTAAGAAATGGCAGGATCTTGACCTTTATAACTCGATAGCCGAGGCACGAGCGGGGCGTCAGAAATTCATTTTGCACGACGGGCCGCCGTACGCGAACGCGGACATTCATATCGGGACAGCACTTAACAAGATATTGAAGGACTTTGTCGTCAAATCGCGTTCGATGATGGGTTATGATGCGCCTTACGTTCCGGGCTACGACTGCCACGGGCTGCCTATCGAGACCTATGTCGAGAAGAAACTTGCCGAAAAGGGCAAGACAAAGGCTGACGTACCCGTCGCGACGTTTCGACGCATTTGCCGCGAGCATGCGTCAACGGCGATGAATAACCAGACGCGCGACTTTAAACGGCTCGGCATTTTGGGCGATTGGGGCAACCCTTACCTTACAATGTCGGCGGAATACGAGGCATCGACAGCTCGTTTGTTCGGCCGCTTTCTTGAGCGCGGTTTCGTTTATAAGGGCCTTCGCCCCGTTTATTGGTGCATACACGATCAGACGGCGCTTGCCGAGGCCGAGGTGCAGTACAAACAGCACGCATCGCCAAGCGTTTATGTCAAATTTCCGCTCAGAAGCGAACCGTCCAAGATCGATCCGGCATTGGTCGGAAAGAATGTTTTCGTCGTCATCTGGACGACAACGCCCTGGACTCTGCCCGCGAATATGGGCATCACGGTTCATCCGGACTTCGATTATTCTGCCGTAGAATCGAATGGTGAGGTGTATATCGTCGCATCTGAGCTTGTCGGCTCTTTCGTAGAGGCGTGCGGCCTCGGCGCAGTGACGGAGCTTGCTCGATTCAAGGGTTCCGTGCTCGATCGGCTGGAATGCCGCCATGCGTGGCTCGACCGTCGGTCGCTGATAATGAACGGCGAACACGTAACGCTTGGCGAAGCGGATGCTGAGGTAGAACTCGACGTTCGTGCCGAAGGCAAAGGAACCGGCCCCGCGGGAACGGGTTGTGTTCATACGGCGCCGGGGCATGGCGGCGATGACTTTGCCATTGCGAAAAAGTATGGCCTCGACATCTACGCACCGGTCGATGCGGCGGGCAACCTGACACCCGACGTCGTGCATTTCGGCGGACAGAATGTATTTGATGCAAACAAGAACATCGTCCAATTCCTGCGCGAGACCGGAGCCCTGCTGAGTGTCGAAACTTACGAGCACCGCTACCCGCACTGTTGGCGATGCAAGCAGCCGGTGATCTTTCGGGCGACTCCGCAGTGGTTCGTCTCGATGGACGCGTCGATCGAAGGGCCCAGCCTTCGCGAGAACGCTTTGGCAGAGATCGAGCGCGTGAAATGGCATCCGTCGTGGGGTAAAGGCCGCATGAGCAATATGTTCAAGGGCCGTCCGGATTGGTGCGTTTCGAGACAGCGTTCGTGGGGCGTGCCGATACCTGTTTTTTATTGTCAGGCATGCGGCGAAGCGGTAGCCGATCCGCAGATCGTCGATCATGTTGCCGACATCTTTGCCAAAGAGACGGCAGATGCATGGTATGCTCGCCCCGAAAGCGAGTTGCTGCCCGAGGGCTTCCGCTGCCGGAACTGCAACAGCGCGGATCTGAGAAAGGAGACGGACATTCTGGATGTCTGGTTCGATTCGGGTTCGAGCTGTGTTGCGGTACTCGAGACTCGGGGCGACACGCTGCACTTTCCTGCAGATGTATATCTCGAAGGCGGCGATCAATATCGCGGCTGGTTCAATTCATCATTGAGCTGCGGTATCGCGGCGCACCGCCGTTCGCCGTACGATCAGATCATCACCCACGGTTGGGTCGTTGACGGTGAAGGCAAGCAGATGCACAAATCGGCCGGCAATTCGATGTCGCCCAATGAGGTCGTCGGAAAGAGCGGTGCTGAGATACTGCGTCTGTGGGCTGCGGCGGTCGATTATACGCAGGATATGCGCTGTTCTGACGAGATACTCGACCGCATCGTCGATGCATACCGCAAGATCAGGAACACGCTGCGTTACGCACTCGGCAATCTTGACGGGTTTGATCCGGCGGCCGATGCAGTTGAGCGTTCGGCGATGGAAGAGGTCGATCGATGGGCTCTGGCCGAGTTGGATGCCGTCAAGCGAAAAGTCATCGCCGGCTATGAGGCCTACGATTTTCAGGCGGCTTACGGAGCGCTTTACAGCTTCTGTACCGTAACGCTGTCGGCACGCTATTTCGACATAATCAAGGATAGGCTCTATATTTTCGCACCAAAAAGCAAAGCTCGGCGCTCGGCGCAGTCTGCAGTTTACGAGATCGCGGGGTCGCTTTGCCTTCTGCTTGCTCCGATGCTTGCATTTACGGCAGATGAAGCGTGGGAGAACCTGCCGGGCGAGCGTGCCGCGTCCGTGCACTTCGCGGAATTCCCGTCATTCGGCGAGGCTGCGGATGAAGATTTGCTTGCCGTGTGGGAGCGCGTCTTTGCCATTCGTGATGATGTTTTGAAAGCACTCGAGGAGGCTCGCAATGCAAAGCAGATCGGCTCATCGCTTGAGGCGAAGGTTGTGATCCGCCCCAATGATGACCAGCGGCAGATATTGCTTGACCGCCTTGATGACCTGCGGTACATCTTTATTGTCTCGCAGGTCGAGATCGGCGAAGGCGACGGCTCGGCGGTCGAGATACAGAAGGCTGCGGGTAACAAGTGCGAGCGCTGTTGGAACTACTCGGTGCATGTCGGTGAATTCAGCAGCTATCCCACAGTTTGCGAACGCTGTGTCGAGGCACTCGATCAGATCGGTTTCGGAGCGGCGTCTTAGGAGGACAATATGAAGTTAAGAAGTGTTGTTAACGCGGCCGCGGTCATCATTTTCGCCGTTGCCGCATCATTGGCACAAACTGTCTATACACCACAGAAAGGCACGGCGGAGCGGCAGGCGATCCTCGATGCTCTTCGTATTCCTGTCGAAAAGGAGTTGAAGCAGAAGATCGTTTTCGTCGCCGACAATTTTAATGTGTCCGGTAACTGGGCGTTTCTGGGCGGCACGCCGCAGGCGCCGGGCGGCGGACAGCCGGATTATCGCCGCACGCCTTATCAAGAAGCAAAGGACGCAGATATGTTCGACAATAATTTCTTTGCGCTGCTGAAAAAGACCGCGGGTAAATGGCGCGTCGTCCGCTATGACATCGGCTGCACGGACGTCTGTTACGCAGATTGGCATCGCCGATACAAGGCACCAAAGGCCATATTCCCTTATACTGAATAACGCGTGAAGAAGATCGACCTAGCTTGGAAGTTCGCCTATCTCGTGATCGCGGGCGGCGTATTTCTTATCGACCAGACAACAAAGGCATGGGCGGCGGCTAACCTCCGCCATGCGGGCGACCGCAGTTTGATCGAGGGATTTCTCAGCCTCTCGTACGCACAGAATACCGGCATCGCGTTCTCAATGCTTGACGAACACGGCGACACAGGACGCTGGGGCCTTTCGCTGGTGGCATTTATTGCGGCAACGCTGGTCATCTATTTCCTGTGGCGGACGCCGCGTACGGACGACCGCATCCTTGGCGGCCTTGCCCTGCTGCTTGCCGGCATTGCGGGAAACGTGACCGACAGGATCAGGCTTGGTTACGTTATCGACTTTATTGACGTGAAGTTCGGAGCCTGGCATTATCCGACCTTCAATGTTGCCGATGTCGCGATCTGCGTCGGTGCAGGCATCCTTCTTATTGATGTCATGCTCGCAAAAAGGCAGGAGGCTGCCGAGAAACGAACGGCCGCACACTAACCGAAGATGTACCCCGAATTATTCAGGATAGGCAATTTTCCGGTCACGACCTACGGTATCTGGCTGGCGTTGGGAATGCTGTTCGCCCTTTTTGCAGCGGCGAGGCTTGCGGCACGTGACGGCATACCGCGCGACCGCGTTTTTGATCTCGGCCTTTGGACACTTGTCGGTGGCCTCGTCGGTTCAAAGCTGTTGATGGCCCTCGTCGAACCGGATGTTCAGATCTTCACCTTCGACTTTTTAAGAAGCGGCGGAGTTGTTTACGGCGGCATCATCGGCGGATTTCTGACGGTCGCCTTTGCGGTACGCTATTACAAACTGCCGTTCTGGAAGATCACCGATGCCTTTGCACCGGCGGTCGCCTTGGGACAGGCATTCGGCAGACAGGGTTGTTTTGCCGCAGGCTGCTGTTGGGGAAAGGCTACGGTGCTGCCGATCGGCGTTCATTTTACAGAAGCGGGACACGAATACACAGGCGTTCCGATCTACGGGCCGGATCATTCGGATCTGTTCCTCTACCCGACGCAGCTTATAGAATCGTTCACGATGCTCGCGGTATTTTTCTTCTTGTATTGGCTCCACAAGAGAAAGAAATTCGATGGTCAGATACTGATAGCGTACGGGATCATCTACTCGATCTTCCGCTTCCTGATCGAGTTCATTCGAGACGATCCGCGCGGCGACCTGTTCGGTCTCACGACAATGACCGGCCTCTCGACCTCGCAGCTTGCAAGCCTATTGGTAGCCGCAGCGTGTATTGTTTTTATGGTCGTTCGCCTGCGTTCGCTCAAACAACGGAACGCGTGAGCGGCCACGCCGCTTTCTGCGCAGAAGTTAAGTGATCAGGATCACGTAATTGGTCGTGCAGGAGCGTGAAAAGATTTGTCTGAGCAAGAAGAGATCATTCAAATAACAGTCTCGTCCGATGACAGCGGCACGCGCCTCGATGCATTTCTTGCCGGAAAGATCGAGAGCCGTTCGCGTTCGCAACTGCAGAAACTGATCGACGAAGAGGATGTAGTTGTAAACGGCGAGACGGCGCGCTCTTCCTACAAAGTACGCGAGGGCGACGTTATCGACGTCGAATTGACCTTGCGCGATGATGTGCGATTTGAGCCGGAAAACATTGCGCTTGACATCGTTTTCGAGGACGACAGCCTTGCCGTTATCAATAAACCTGCCGGAATGATCGTCCATCCCGGTGCCGGCGTCTCGGGCGGCACACTCGCGAATGCGATAGCGTGGCATTTCCGGTCAGAACCGCCTGCGTCAGCGGGCGGTTCTGACCGGATCGGTATCGTACATCGCCTCGACAAAGACACTTCCGGGTTGATCGTTGTCGCAAAGAACATCGAGATGCAGGAGGCACTGTCCGCAGCGTTCCGAGATCGTGAGGTTGAGAAGAGGTACGTCGCTCTTGTACACGGCAGTCCGCGTGAGAACTCAGGAGCGATCGACCGGCCCATCGCACGCGACCGCTGGCACCGCACAAAAATGACCGTTGCCGCGAACGGCCGCAGCGCGCTAACGCTCTGGAAGATTCGCGAGCGATTCGAGAAATTCACGCTCCTCGACGTTGAGATCAAGACCGGACGCACGCACCAAATTCGCGTACACCTTGCCTCGATAAATCATCCTGTCGTCGGCGACAGCATCTATAACGAAGGCCGCGACAATTCGATCGCAAACAACGAGGTAAGAAAGGCCGTCGAGCATCTCGGGCGGTTCTTCCTGCACTCGGCACACCTTGCGTTCGATCATCCAAAGACCGGCGAACGCATGCATTTCACTTCCGAACTTCCACAGGAACTGGCACAATTGCTGAAAATGCTTTGAAGCCTTGAACGCACAAGGGACGCGTGCGTTCCGGTCGTTCAATTGAACTATTTATGAAAAACCTTTTTGCAGCTGTCGCGCTCTCTTTGCTTCTTGTCTCGGTTAATTTTGCTAAGGCGAATGAGATCAATATCATTCCGAGGCCGAATTACGTAAAAGCGGGAGAAGGAAATTTTACACTTGACCATAAGACCAAGATCGTTGCCACGAACAAAGAAGGGCGAAAGTCTGCGGGTGTTCTTAACGACCTGCTTATGGCGCGATATGGCTTTAAATTAGAATATACAAATAAAAAACAAAACAATAACTATATTAGTTTTCAATCTCCGTCTTTGGCGATACAGCACACTCCCGGATCCGATCTCAGTAGTTACGGGCTGGGGATCAATAAAGATCGCATCATAATTGAAGCATTCGAACAAGGACAGTTTCATGCTATTCAGTCGCTGCTTCAATTGTTACCGACAGAATTCAAAGGCAAAGCTGAAATTCCGGCGATGGAGGTGCAGGATTCGCCGCGTTTCCGATACCGCGGGATGCATCTCGATGTGTCGCGGCATTTTATGCCGATCGAGTTCGTTAAGAAGTACATCGATCTGATGTCGCAGTATAAGTTCAATACGTTCCATTGGCATTTGACCGACGATCAGGGCTGGCGGATCGAGATAAAGAAATATCCCAAACTTACCGAGATCGGCTCGAAGCGGCCGGAGACGATGGTTGCGCGAAACTTTTCGCCTTACATTGGCGACGGCATTCCGGTCGAGGGATTTTACACGCAAAAACAGATCAGAGAGGTCGTTGCATACGCAAAAGCCCGCTACATCACCCTGATCCCTGAGATCGAGCTTCCGGGCCACGCTTCGGCCGCTTTGGCGGCATATCCCGAACTCGGCTGCAAGACCGACTACAAGTACAAAGTTCAGACGACGTGGGGCATTTTCAAAGAAGTTTTTTGCCCGACTGACACGACCTTCAAATTTCTCGAAGACGTGATCGACGAGACGATCAAGCTCTTTCCCGATTCGCCGTACATTCACATCGGCGGCGACGAGGTCCTTAAAGACCATTGGAAAGAATCGCCTTTCGTTCAGGAGTTGATGAAACGCGAGAACCTCAAGGACGAGCACGAAGTACAGAGCTACTTCATCCGCCGTATCGAGAAGTTCATCAACTCGAAGGGCAAGAAGATCATCGGCTGGGACGAGATCCTCGAAGGCGGCGTCGCACCGAACGCGACCATTATGAGTTGGCGAGGTGAAAAGGGCGGGATCGAGGCAGCGAACGCACACCACGATGTGATAATGACACCGAACACGTACGTGTACTTTGACTATGGCCAAGGTGATCCGGCATACGAGCCGCTAAATATCGGCAGCTACATTCCGCTTTCGAAAGTTTACGGCTGGGATCCCGTACCGAAAGAGCTTGCTCCGGACGAGGTGAAATACATCCTCGGCGGCCAGGCGAACATTTGGACGGAATACCTCAAAAAGCCCGAGAATGTTGAGTATATGGCGTTCCCGCGTATGCTCGCCCTGTCCGAGGTTCTGTGGACGCAGCCCGCAAATAAGAACTATGCGGATTTCAAACGGCGCCTTGTCGCGAGCCTGCCGCGGCTAGACGCCGAACACGTAAATTACCGCATTCCCGAACCGGGCGGCCTAGAGAATATCGTTACTGCTGAAAAGAGCGTTTCGGTTACGCTGACGCCGGCTCCGGGAACGAAAGTCTATTACACGACCGATGGTTCCGCGCCGACGCGCAACTCCGCCGTCTATTCTGACCCGGTCAAGATCGAACTCAAGGATGAAGAACCCGTGACGCTGAAAACCATCGTCGTAAACGCCGCCGGACGCGAAAGTTCGATCTACGCCGCGACGATAGTTCGTGGAACATTGGCATCGCCGGCCGAGGTAGGGAAGGCCGCAAAACCGGGCGTATCTTACGACTTCTTCATTCCACGCGGTGATATGTCAGGCGAAGGCGAACATCGCACAGGCGAAACGCGTTCGATAATGCTGAACCAATTCGCAAAAACATTCGATCTGACAAAACCATTCGCCGTGACATTCGATGGATATCTAAACATTCCCGAAGACGGCGTTTACGAACTTCTGATCGATTCGACGTGGGACGCAACTCTCGTATTTGATGAAAAGAAGGTCATTGATGAGGCCGGAACGAAGAACAGTTCGATCAAATCGGCGATCGTTCCGCTAAAGGCCGGGCCGCACAAAATATCGCTTCGCTACAACCACCGCGGCGGCGATGCGTATTTCCGTTTCCGCTACGGCATAAAAGGGCGTGGATTGAATCAAGCATACGGCGGGGAATTCGTGCATTGAGATGGTTTGATATGAAGATCTTCTTGGCTCTTGTACTACTAATTCTTGCCGCGGTTGCCGTGGCGGGACAGGGCCGGAGCTTCTCTATCAGCGGCACGAATTTCCTCCTCGACGGCAAACCGGTCGTCATACGCTCGGGCGAGATGCACTATCCGCGAGTTCCGCCCGAACATTGGCGCGACCGCTTTCGCAAAGCGAAGGCGATGGGCCTGAATGCGATAACAACCTACGTTTTCTGGAATCTACACGAACCGAGCCCGGGCAAATTCGATTTTTCGGGCGCGCTCGATGTTGCCCGCTTTGCAAAGATCGCTCAGGAAGAAGGCCTGCTTTTGATCATCCGCCCCGGGCCGTACATATGCACCGAATGGGACTTCGGCGGATTGCCCGCATGGCTCGTCCGTGACGGCAAGATGCAGATCCGTACGAAAGACCCGCGATTTCTGGCCGCATCGACTCGATATATGAAAGAGGTCGGGCGACAGCTCGCCCCGCTCCAGATCCAGAACGGCGGCAATATCATAATGGTGCAGGTCGAGAACGAATACGGTTTCTTCGGCAACGACAAGGATTATCTGAACGCCGTAAAGACGAGCATCATCGACGCGGGCTTCACCGTACCGCTGTTTACCGCCGACGGTCCTGAAGAATGGACCCTAAGGGGCGGCACCTTACCCGACGTCCTACCCGTGATCAATTTCGGAACCGGTCCGGAACCGATCGCACAATTCGACATGCTTGCAAAATTCCGCCCGGGCATACCGCGTATGGTCGGCGAATACTACACCGGCTGGTTCGACCACTGGGGCGATAAGCATCACACCGTCGATCCCGATGCTGTGGCAAAAGGCGTCGACCGCCTTCTCGCGAACGGCATTTCCTTCAGCCTTTATATGTTTCACGGCGGATGGTCGTTCGGCTATATGGCCGGAGCGAATTATTCTAATGATGTTCCGTTCCAGCCCGATACTTCTGATTACGGATATGACGGCGCCCTCGATTCTGCCGGACGGCCGACGCCAAAATATTTCGCACTTCGCGAAGTTTTGAAACGGCATTTTCCCGACGAGCGATTTCCATCGTTAAGAGATGAGACGAAGTTCATCACGATCCCTGAGATCCGACTCGATGAGTTCGCAACGCTCGCCGATGCCGTGAGGACGTTCGGCAAGCCGATTCGCTCAGCGGAACCGAAAACAATGGAGCAGCTTGGGCAGGCGCACGGGTTCGTGCTCTACCGTCACCGCTTCGATGCGGACGATAGGGGAAAGCTTCAGTTCGCCGAACAGCACGACTATTCGCACGTCTTCGTGAACCACAAGTTTGTCGGCAAGCTCGACCGACGGCTTAAGGAACAGTCGATCGGCATCGACGCACGAAAGGGCGATGTGCTCGAGGTTCTTATCGAGAATATGGGCCGAATTAACTGGGGGAACGATCTCGTTCTCGATCGCAAGGGCATTACCGGAAAGGTGACACTCGACGGCCGCGAGCTGCGGAATTGGGGAATGATCCCGCTCACATTCAATGATCTTCGACGGGTGAAATTCAAACGCGGCATGTCCGACCCGGTTCTGTTTCGCGGTTCGTTCACGCTCAAGGAACTCGGCGACACATTTCTCGATATGCGCGGTTGGGGCAAAGGCCACGTTTGGGTGAACGGCCACCACCTCGGGCGATTCTGGAGCATCGGACCGCAGCAGTCGCTATACCTTCCGATCGGTTGGCTCAAAAAAGGCCGGAACTCGATCGTTGTCCTCGACCTCGAGAACAAGGGCACGCGAACCTTGAAGGCCGGGCCCGAGATACTTTACGAAACAAAATGAAAAAGGCCTTGCTGCTCATCCTCGTACTTTCCGCGACCGTTTTTGCGCAAAAGACGGTCGTGTTCACGAGCGGCAGCGACGGCAACGCATCGTATCGCATTCCCGCGATCGTCAGATCGCCTTCGGGCAAACTCCTTGCGTTCGCCGAAGGACGCCGTGACGGCGCAGGTGATTTCGGCGACGTCAACATCGTCCTGAAGACAAGCAGCGACAACGGCAAGACCTGGTCAGCGCTGCAGGAGGTCGTCGATAACGGCCGCCTGCAGGCAGGGAATCCGGCTCCGGTCGTCGATCTCTTGGACAAGCGATATCCGAAAGGTCGGATCTTCTTGTTCTACAACACAGGCGATGCGACAGAGCCTCAGGTACGCCTCGGCAAGGGAACGCGTGAGGTTTGGTACAAAACTTCGGTCGATGACGGCCGCACGTGGTCGGAGGCCGTGAATATCACCGCACAGGTCAAACGCACCGATTGGCGTGCTTATGCGAATACGCCCGGCCATGCGATCCAACTCACAACAGGCAAATACAAAGGCAGGCTTTTTGTCCCGATCAACTATTCGGCAGGCGAACCCCAAAAGGACTTTTCGGATTACATGGCCGCGGCGTTCTACTCGGACGATCACGGCAAGACGTTCAAGATAAGCGCCGACATTGGCATCAAGGGCAGCAACGAGGCAACGGCCGCCGAATTACCTAACGGCGGTGTGCTTTTTAACGCACGTAATCAACGAGGCGATCAGAAATATCGTATTTCGGCACGAAGCAGCGACGGCGGCGCGACATGGGAATCAGCAGGCTTTGACACGCAGCTTCCAGATCCGGTCTGCCAGGGCAGCTTGCTCTCGATCGGCGGCAACACGATCGCTTTTGCGAACAATGCCGATCAAAAATTTCGAAACAACCTTACGCTGCGGATCAGCCGCGACGAAGGCAAAACCTGGAGCCGCGGCTTCCCCGTCGATCGAGGCGTTGACGCGAAAAACGATCCGACCGGGTATTCGGATATCGTCGTGATCGACAAACGCCGTATCGGAGTTCTGTATGAGAATGAGAACTATCGACAGATCGCTTTCACGATCATCAAATGGCGATAATGCAAACGAGGCTAATGCCAATATGAAACAACGAATTCCCTTTGCATCTAAGCGTTTCTTCTCTGCGCCTCTGCGTCTCTGCGGGAAACTTCCCTTCTCTGCGGCTCTGCGATTCTGCGGGCTACTTCTGCTCACGGCTTCCTGCTTACTGCCATCGGTCTCCGCGCAGACGCGCGACTACACCCGCTGGGTAAACCCTTTCATCGGTACGGGCGGCCACGGGCACACATTTCCCGGTGCGACCATCCCGTTCGGGATGGTGCAGCTCTCGCCCGACACACGCATCGACAACTGGGACGGCTCATCCGGCTACCACTATTCCGACGACATCATCTACGGCTTCTCACACACGCACTTGAGCGGCACGGGCATCCCGGATGGTTGCGATATTCTGTTTATGCCGACGGTCGGAGAGCCGCAGTTCTTTGCGAAGGAGGGCGATAAGTCGGTAAACGGCTACGCCTCGAAATTCTCGCACGCGAACGAGAAGGCCGAGCCTGGGTACTACTCCGTAAAATTGGACGATGACGCAATTCTGGCAGAGATGACGGCGACAAAGCGAGTTGGCCTGCACCGATACACTTTCCCGGCCAACAGCGAAGCGAAAATCACACTCGATTTGACGTGGCGCGACAAGACGTTGATGTCACAGATCGATGTCAAGGGAGATCGAGTTGAGGGATGGCGACGTTCTTCTTCATGGGCGAAGGATCAGACCGTATACTTTGTCGCCCAGTTCTCCGAACGCTTCGCTGCACCGTATTGGTACGAAGAATACACCTACCCAACGCCTCATATCACGAAAGATCAAGATTGGATAGACAGTAGTTTGGGTGAACACATCCGAGTTGCTTTTCCCTTCGGTAGGCCCGAGAATCGACAGATACTTATAAAAGTTGCGATCTCTTACGTTTCCATCGAAGGTGCGCGGAAGAACCTCGAAGCAGAACTTCCCGGCTGGGATTTTGACAAGGTTCGGGCCGATGCAAAAGCGGCGTGGAATAAAGAGCTGAGCAAGATCGCGGTTTCGGGCGGCACCGACGCTCAAATGACGAACTTTTACACGGCGTTGTACCACACCGCGATCCAGCCGAATGTTTTTAGTGATGTGGAAGGGAAATATCGCGGCCACGACGGGAAAGTTCATAGCCTACGGAACGCGGACACTCCTGTCCGCATCGCCGGTTCCTCCGGCGAAACGGTCGCGGCCAAGCAAAAAGTTCGCAACACACACGCTCGTTCGCGTCGAAACGACGCTCATGCGGACAAGAGTGTCCGCGTTCCGTCGGAGCAATACACTGTCTTCTCGCTTTGGGACACGTTCCGGGCGGCGCATCCGCTTTATACGATCATCGATCAAAAACGCACGGTCGATTTTATCAACACATTCATACGCCAATATGAGCAGGGCGGACGGCTGCCTGTCTGGGAACTGTGGGGCGAAGAGACCGACACGATGATCGGCTATCACGCCGTCTCAGTTATCGCCGACGCGATGGCAAAAGGCATCAAAGGCTTCGATTACGAAAAGGCGTATGAGGCCGCGAAACACAGCGCCGAACTCGACCATTTCGGCCTCGCCGCATACAAAAAACGGGGCTACATCTCGATGGAGGACGAGAACGAGTCCGTCTCGAAAACGCTCGAATACGCGTACGACGACTGGTGCATCGCGCAGATGGCGAAGGTAATGTTCCTTCGCGACCAAAAGCCAACAAAGAACGCCCCGAAAGCGAACATTGATAGCAAGGGCGTGGCACACTTTCCGATCGACATAGAGAAGCAGGCCTACCAGGATGACTTCAAAAAGTACATCCAGCGTGCTCAATATTTCGAGAACCTTTTCGACCCTTCGACCGGCTTTATGCGGCCGAAAAGGAACGGCGGATTTGTCTCGCCGTTCGCTCCGAATGAGGTGACGTTCAATTTTACCGAGGGCAATTCGTGGGTTTACACATTCTTCGTTCCGCAGGATGTGTCGCGGCTGATGGAATTGATGGGCGGCCGTGAGAAGTTCGCAGCGAAGCTCGATGAATTGTTCACGACGAAGGATAAGCTGACAGGTCGCGTCCAACCCGACATCACCGGCCTGATCGGCCAGTACGCGCACGGCAACGAGCCTTCGCACCACATCGCCTATCTTTACGATTACGCTCACGAGCCGTGGAAAACGCAGAAGTACGTTCGGCAGATCCTCGATGAATTTTACAAGCCTACGCCCGACGGCCTGATCGGCAACGAGGACTGCGGCCAGATGTCGGCGTGGTACATCATGAGCGCCGCGGGATTTTATGAGGTAACGCCGGGCAGCGGCATCTACGCTTTCGGCACGCCGCTTTTCCCCGAGTTGAAATTCAATCTGGAGAACGGAAAGACCTTCACCGTTCGTGCAAAGAACGTGTCGCAGGCGAACAAATACATTCTCAACGCTAAGTTCAACGGTGCACCGTACAAAAAAGCATTTATCACGCACGAAGATATTATGCGCGGCGGCGTGCTCGAGTTCTCAATGATCGATCAGCCGGTCAAGACCGCATTTGATCACTTTCCTGTTTCGTCGATAGATATTTCGACGACCGCAGTGCCTGTCATCGAGGGCGAACGTATATTCACGGACAAAACGCTAGTAAAGATCGAACCGCCTGTGGGCGGAGCCATCATTTCGTGGAAGGATGATCGCGATAACAGGACGTGGCGTTCGATGTGCTGCGAAGGCATCCCGATATCTGAGACGACGACCATCACCGCCACCGCCGAGAACGGCGACGGCATAAAAAGCCCCGAGGTCTCCGCAACATTTTACAAACGTCCGAATGACTGGTCTGTAAAGATACTGTCGCATTACAGCAGTCAGTACAACGGAGGCGGGGACGAGGGGCTGATCGACGGTATTCGCGGAACTGTGAATTTTGCGTCCGGTGAATGGCAAGGCTATCAAGGGCAGGATTTCGAGGCCGTTGTCGATATGAAGCGGCCAACAAAGATCAGCGAGGTCGGCGGCGGATTCCTTCAGGTCGCGCGCTCCTGGATATGGATGCCGACGACAGTCGGGTTCGAGGTCTCGGACGACGGCGTGAATTTCCGCCCGGTCGCCGAGATCAAGACGGATGTCCCGGTCGAGGATATGACACCGATCACTCGCGATTACCTTAGAAAGATCACGCCCGTCTCTGCCCGCTACGTCCGCGTAAAGGCAAAAAATCTCGGCAAGATCCCCGCGTGGCATCCCGGTGCCGGTTTTGACGCGTACATTTTTGTTGATGAGATAATCATTAGATAGGCCAATTCGACCGCCGATGCGTCTAATATGGTGACATTGAACGCTACGCGAGGAGTTTTATGGATAGGCGTTATTTTTTGAAAGCAAGCGGCATCGGATTGGCGAGTTTTGGGCTGATGGCAGCCGCTCCCGATTTTCTTCATCAATTTGCGGCCGCACAGACCGCGGCAAAGGACTCAAAAAGAAAAAAGATCATCGTCACGATCTTCCAACGCGGAGCCGTTGACGGGCTGAATGTGCTCGTACCATACGGCGAAAGCGAATACTACAGGCTTCGTCCGACCATCGCCGTAAAGAAGCCGGGCGATTCGGATGGCGTTATAAAACTCGATGACACGTTCGGCCTGCATCCGGCGATGGCTGCGTTCAAGCCGCTTTGGGATGCAGGAAATCTTGCCGCACTGACCGCCGTCGGTTCGCCTGACAATACGCGTTCGCATTTTGACGCACAGGACTATATGGAATCGGCCACGCCCGGCGTAAAAAGCACAAGGGACGGCTGGCTCAACAGACTCTTGCAGCAATCGAAGGATAAGGGATCGTCGCCATTCCGCGCAGTTTCTATGACACCCGTGCTGCCGCGTTCATTGTACGGCAAGGCTCCGTCGGTGGCTATGGCGAATCTCAACGACTTTTCCATCAAGGCGGGCGTTTTCAGCTCCGACCTGAAAAATGGATTTGAAGGGATCTACGAACAGAACGTCAAGGATACGCTCGAAGGGACAGGAAAGGAGACGTTCGAGGCTGTCGATTTCCTAAAGCGGGCGGCCCCCGGACAGTACAAACCCGAGAACGGCGCACAGTATCCGAACAGCCAGCTTGGCCGCTCACTCCGGCAGATCGCTCAGCTCATTAAGGCCGGCGTCGGCCTCGAGGTAGCATTTACGGATACGGGGAGCGATATTCGTTGGGATACGCATACGAATGAAGGCAGTGGCCGCGGCCAGCTCGCCAATTTCTTGCGGATATTCTCGCAGTCGATAGCGGCTTTTACCGCTGATCTCGGCAAGCGAATGGATGACGTGATCGTTCTTACGATGAGCGAATTCGGCCGCACCGTGCGAGAGAATGGCGGACGCGGCACTGACCACGGCCATGCGAATACGATGTTCGCGATCGGCAATTCTGTCAAAGGTGGCAAGATCTACGGCGATTTTCGCGGCCTTGCGTCCGATAAACTGTACGAAGGCCGAGACCTCGACGTTACAACCGATTTTCGAGACATCTTCGCAGAAGCCTCGCTCAAGCATATGGGCGTACGCGATCTGGCAAAGATATTTCCGGGCTACACGGCAAACTCAGCGAAGTTTCGCGGATTTCTGAGCTGAGGGCGTGGCTAAAGCCATCGCCGCACGGACGAGCGATATTCAACGTAGGGCGTGCCGAATTTTTTCTCAATGGCACGCTCTTCGGCTTTTATTTGGAATTGTGTCATATAGGCGACGAATGCCGCCAAGCCGATCACCGACAGCGGATTCCCAAAGAAGATGCAGGCTGCTGCCAAGCCGATCGCAAGGCCGAGATACATCGGATTGCGGGTGAAGCGGAACGGGCCGTTCCGGACGATCATATCGGTATTTTCGGGTGTGTGAGGATTTAATGTAGTGCCTGCACGCCGAAACGTGACAATGCCCCACAGTGCGAGCAAAAAGCCCGCGGCCGCGATCAGCGATGCTGTCGGAAGCAGATATTGCGATGAAAAGGACAGCGTCGGGAAAAGACGGGCGATACCCCACACGATGGCGAGGCTTGCCAATGCGATCACGGGCGGCGGGATCTTTTTATCAAGAAATGCCATATCCGGTTCCGGGCCGATGCTTCAAAGCTGATGTTATCAGCTTTGCCGTCGCAGGCCTATCGCCAACGGCATCAAGCCGAACAATAAAAGCGAGACGGCGTACGCAAGGCCGGAAACAGGGTCGCGGCCGGTGATATATTGAGAGAGAGAGCGTCCGGATGCAGCATTTACCGCGACCTCGGCAGATACCAGAAATACAAGTGCAAGAAAGCCCGCACAGGCTAGCCTGTTCAGGCTGAATTTGGCGCGCGCAAAAAGAAGATACGCGATCGCGGCGGAAGCAGCGATCATTAACGGAAGTTCTGCAAGCTCAGCCCAACGCTCGCCGATACGCGGCACGATCAGCAGAACACGTATAACACCCATCAAGAAACCGACCGCAAAAACGGAAACGAAATAGACAAGGGCCGCCTGCAGAACACGCATCCGGATAACTTTAGCAATGAATGACCGCAGCGATTACTTTTTCTTGTAGTTCGGATTGTAGGCCGCTGCGACGTCAAAGTATTTATAGCCCGGCTTTCCGCGTCCCCAAGAGTAGAGCAGATATTCAGCGTACTCGTCTTCTTGGGTTGCCGGATCGTACGGGTTGTCTCCCGGATTGGCTGAGAAATATCCCTCGAAGTACATCAGCTTCATCCAGCTTGCGGTAAAGCTTGCGAGCTTGGCACCCGGCAAGTTGCCGGTCAAGACGTTGAAGTAGCCGCCCATTCCGAGCTTCTGTGCTATCTTTTCAGTGATCTTGTTAAGCTTATCCGCGACCTGATCTTTTGGGAGCTTTTTCGAGTAGTAACTGATCAGGTAGTTCCAGATGGCCCTTCCATCTTTTTTGATCTGCTTTTCGTCAATACCAGCCATATAACCTCCGAATTGGATCTAAAATTTGAACAAAAGCGGCACTATTGCCGATGACCGAGTCGGACAGTCTGAGCGGGAGCATTCCCTGACCTCATTCCGGAACGTATCCGAAGTAAGACGTGCGAACCTCACGTCTTTTGCAGAAAAAACTGACCGAAATATCATATCCGTTCACCGGCGGCGACATCGACAATGCGGAACAAAGAATATTCTCGGACGAATGCAGCGATCTGCCGGAAAACATTTCGGTGCGTGGTCGGGAATATTATCGGTTAAACTTTCAAGATAGCTATGTAGATATCATAGGAAGCATTCAATTATCAAGCCATTTCTGAGGCCGATGCGGGTAAAAGTGGCGCTGCGATGACGACCTTCACTCCATATTTCGCAGCCGCAAACGCAGGGCTTGGAGCTTGATGAACCCTTCGGCATCGTGTTGGTCGTAAGCCCCCGCATCGTCCTCGAAGGTAACTACGCGTTCGCGGTACAGCGAATTCGGCGAGCGGCGGCCCGTAACGATCACATTACCCTTGTAGAGTTTCAGGCGAACATCGCCGCTGACCGGCTCTTGTGTTTGGTCGATCATTGAGCGGAGGATCTCGAATTCGGGTGCGAACCAAAATCCGTAATAGACCGACTCGGCAAATTTCGTGCTGAGGCTGTCGCGGAGCCGCGTTACCTCGCGATCCATTGTTATGGACTCGAGTGCGCGGTGCGCCGTTTGTAGAATGGTAACGCCGGGCGTTTCATATACGCCGCGCGACTTCATTCCGACAAAGCGATTCTCGACCAGATCGACGCGGCCGATGCCGTGTTCGCCGCCCAGATGGTTTAGCGCGGAGAGCATATCTACGGCGCCGTAGGACACACCGTCGATCGCGACAGGCTCGCCTTTCTCGAACGTTATCGTGATCTCGCGTACCGTATCAGAAGCGTTCTCGGGCGAGCGTGTCATAAGGAAGATATCTTCGGGAGGGGCCGCCCACGGATCCTCGAGAATGCCGCCCTCGTAGCTGACGTGCATAAGGTTCCGATCCATCGAATACGGCTTTTCGGCGGTGGCTGTTACCGGAATTCCGTGTTTTTCACAGTACGCGATCAGGTCGGAGCGGCCCTTGAAATCCCAATGCCGCCACGGTGCGACGACCTTGATATTCGGCTGCAGAGCATAATATGTAAGCTCGAAACGCACTTGATCGTTGCCCTTGCCCGTGGCTCCGTGTGCGACGGCATCCGCGCCTTCCTTTTGGGCGATCTCGATCTGGCGTTTTGCGATAACGGGGCGTGCAAGCGATGTGCCGAGCAGATAAACGCCTTCGTAAAGTGCGTTTGCCTTGACCGCCGTCCACACGAAATCCTTTACGAACTCCTCGCGAAGGTCCTCGGTATAAAGCTTCGAAGCACCTGTTGCGATAGCCTTCTCCTCAAGGCCGTCAAGCTCCTCGCCCTGCCCTACATCCGCCGTATAGCAGATCACCTCGCACCCGTAAGTCTCCTTTAGCCAAAGGAGCATCGCCGATGTATCCAAGCCGCCCGAATAGGCAAGCACTACTTTGTTTATTTTTTGCATAGGTTAGCCAATATTCATAAATCAACCTACAATTATAACTGCAGAGTGATTTTAATGAGCAACTCAGGACAGCTTTGGGGCGGCCGTTTTACCGAAGAGCCGAATGAAGTATTTACTAAGTTCAACGAGTCATTCTCGTTCGATCGGCGGCTTTTTGCGGCAGATATTACGGCAAGCATAGCTCACGCCGGCGGATTTAGGCGCGCGGCTGTTTTGACCGAAGACGAGTTTCGCTCGATACGCGACGGTCTTAGTGAAATGCTTCGGGAATACGATCAAGCAGGTGATGCCTATTTTGAAGCGGCATCAGAGGACGTCCATTCCTTTATCGAGGCTCGGTTGATCGCGAAGATAGGCGACGCGGGCCGCAAACTCCACACCGGCCGTAGCCGCAACGATCAGGTGGCGACGGCCTTTCGGCTTTGGCTGCGCGGCGAGATCGACACGCTCGGGGCATATATCACGGACGCGCAACGCTCGTTGATCGCGTTCGCCGAGCGGCATTCCGAAGCCGTGATCCCGGGCTACACGCATCTGCAGAGGGCACAGCCCGTAATGTTCGCTCATTGGTGCCTCGCGTATTTCGAAATGCTTGAGCGCGATGCGGCGCGTCTTGCGGATGCTCGAAAACGTGTGAATGTGATGCCGCTCGGCTCCGGTGCTCTTGCGGGGACAGGCTTTCCGATCGACAGGGAAGCGGTTGCGCGTGATCTGGGGTTCGAAGCGATATCGCCAAACAGCCTTGATGCTGTCTCGGACCGCGACTTTGCGGTCGAGTTCGCTGCGGCCGCGGCACTGATGATGGTGCACCTTTCGCGGCTTGCCGAGGATATGATCCTTTATTGCTCTTCGGAATTCGGGTTCATGACGCTGAGCGACGCTGTTTCGTCGGGTTCGAGCCTAATGCCGCAGAAGAAAAATCCCGACGCGCTTGAACTTCTGCGCGGAAAGTCTGGCCGCGTTTTTGGATCGCTCGTCGGCCTTTTGACCATTATGAAAGGGCTGCCGCTTGCCTATAACAAGGATATGCAGGAGGACAAAGAGGCCGTTTTCGATATCGTTGATACGGCGGCGATCTCTCTGCGGGCGGCCGCAACGGTGATCGATAATGCGTCGCTGAATGAAGATGCCGCATTGGCCGCGGCGACGACTGGTTACCTCAACGCCACCGAATTGGCAGATTATCTTGTAAAAAAGGGCGTGCCGTTCCGCACCGCACACGCAGCGGTCGGCAAGGCGGTGCTTTTCGCCATAAGCAAGGGTGTTGAGCTGGGAGGACTTTCGCTTGAAGAGCTGCGGCAGTTCTCAGATGCGGTGGAAAAGTCGGTTTTTGATGAACTTTTGCCCGATGCAACGCTTGCGTCGAAATCCGCCGTCGGCGGCACATCGCCATCGAATGTGAAGGCCGCGCTGACAGCGGCGAGAAAGCGTGTCGGCAAGTAGATGGTGTTTTCATAATGGATAGAGCAAAGTTGATGAAAGAGACGGCGGAGAATGAGCTGATGCAGTTCCTCGGCGTCAAGATCATCGAGGCATCCGGCGAACGTGTCGTCCTCGAAATGGAAGTAACGCCAAAAGTTCATCAGTACGTCGGCATTATGAACGGCGGCATCTCGCTGTATCTCGCCGAAACTGCCGCGTCGGTCGGCGTGGTCGCGAGTGCCGATCTTGATCGTACGACACCCGTCGGCATCGAGATCAATGCGAATCATTTGCGGGCCGTAAGCCGGGGCAAACTCACAGTTGTTGCCGAACCGGTACATTCCGGGAAAACGCTTGCGGTTTGGAAGATCGATATTACCAATGAACGCGGCAAACTTGTCTGCACGTCGCGGCTGACGGCGCTGATACAGCGGCGAGCGGCTTATAACGGATAGCGTTTCAGCGCAGCGCGTATCCGCGATCCTCTTCGCGTGAGAGATTTCGAGAGACACTTGATCACCCAATGGCGAAGCCTCGAACTGCCGGCTGCGGGCGTTACGGTCGTAGTTGGTGTCTCGGGCGGCGCTGATTCGTTGAGCCTTCTGCTGGCCCTTCACTCTCTCCGTAAACAGGAGAAGCTCGCGATACGGATCGTCGCGGCACACTTCAATCACGGTATTCGAGGCGGCGAGAGCGATGATGACGAAGAATTCGTTCGGTCAATAACAAGCCGGCTTGGGGTTGAGCTTGCGGTCGGCCATGCACACGGGCTCACGCGCGGAGCGGATGTCGAGCAGCGTGCCCGTGCAGCTCGGTACGAGTTTCTGGCTCGCATTGCCGAGAATGTGAAGGCATTCGCCGTCCTTACCGCCCACACGATGAATGACCAGGCTGAAACGTTCCTGATGAACCTGCTCCGAGGAAGCGGGCCGCGCGGCCTGCAGGGCATTAAGCCGAAAAGGCTGTTTACCCGTGAATATGGGGCTGACCGCAAGCGGACGGCGGAAAATATCTTGCTCATACGGCCGCTGATCGGGTGGGCAAAGCGCTTGGACACCGAGGCTTTTTGCCACGAATGCGATGTTGCGTATCGTTACGACTCGATGAATGAGGATACCGCATACCGCCGCGTACATATCCGGAAGATCCTGATGCCGCTTTTGGCGGATATCAACCCCAACATCATCGAGACGCTTTCGCGCACGGCTCTATTGATGCAGGGATTGCCGCTGCCGCATATACCTTGGGCAGATGAGGATGAGCCTTTGATCGCCCCGCTGCGTGAAATGAGCGAAAATGAGCGGCTCGATGCGGTCCGCGTGTGGTTAGAGGCCCGCAGGGACAGTACGCGCAGCTTGGGGCTTAAGCACGTACAGGCCGTCGTATCGCTTGCCCTCAGCGAAAAGAGCGGCCGGCGTGCCGAACTTCCGGGCGGCTTTAGTGTCGTGCGTTCGCGGGGGCGTTTGATCTTTAAGCGGAAATAGGTTGAAAATTACCGTTTGGCAAACTAAAATCAAAGATTGGCGTTACTTAGCGGGCGTCTGTTTTATAGGTAACAACGCGCTTTTGGCCCGCGACATCAAAGCGTAAAGCGGTGTCGGAAAGGACGCAGTTGGAGGCTGTAATTTGAATTCGAAATCTAAGCAAGTTCTTCTTTGGTTAATGATAATATCGAGCGCGTTGGTGTTCGTATGGTTCCTGCAGAAGGGCCAAGCGAAACCGGCGCAGGAGCTCTCGATCGACTCTGCCATCACACGCATTAACAATAAAGAGATCAAACAGGCAGTGTTCAAGCAGTCGCAGGTCGAATTTACCGATGTGAATGGTGCGAAATTCGTTACTACGGTCGGCGGAGACCCGACGGTCGAGCTTCTAAAAAAGAAGATCGATGACTTTAACGATCAAAATCCCGGAAGTTCACAGATCACGACCAGCGATGAGGCAAAAAGTGAGGGTTGGGGCTGGATCCTCTTGATACAGGCATTGCCGTTCATCCTGCTTATGGGTTTTCTCGCATTTACGCTGCGGCAGATGCAGGCGGGCGGCAACAAGGCTCTCTCGTTCGGAAAATCGAAGGCAAAGCTGCTCAATAATCAGCAAAAACGCGTAACGTTCAAGGACGTCGCCGGTGTGGATGAGGCAAAAGAGGAACTGCAGGAGATCATCGAATTCCTTAAAGATCCGCAGAAGTTCCAAAAGCTCGGCGGCAAGATACCAAAGGGCGTCCTAATGGTCGGCCCTCCGGGAACGGGCAAGACATTGCTTGCAAAGGCGGTCGCCGGAGAAGCGAACGTTCCTTTCTTCTCGATCTCGGGTTCGGATTTTGTTGAGATGTTCGTCGGTGTAGGTGCAAGCCGAGTTCGCGACCTGTTCGAGCAGGGCAAGAAGAACGCTCCGTGCATCATCTTTATCGACGAGATCGATGCCGTAGGGCGGCATCGCGGTGCGGGGCTTGGCGGAGGACACGACGAACGTGAGCAGACGCTCAATCAATTGCTTGTCGAGATGGATGGTTTTGAATCCAACGACGGCGTTATCCTGATGGCATCAACGAACAGGCCCGATGTGCTCGACCCTGCGTTGCTTCGGCCCGGCCGTTTTGATCGGCGTGTTGTCGTCGGGCGTCCGGATGTTCGCGGACGCGAAGGCATCTTGAAGGTTCACACGCGAAAGATACCGCTTGACGAAGGCGTTGATGTAAGCGTCATCGCACGCGGCACGCCCGGCTTTACCGGAGCCGACCTTGCCAACATAGTGAACGAAGCGGCACTTAACGCGGCGCGTTACAACAAGAAAGTTGTAACGATGAGCGACTTTGAGATCGCAAAGGACAAGGTGATGATGGGTGCTGAGCGGAAGTCGATGGTGATTTCCGACGAAGAGAAACGCATTACCGCCTATCACGAAGCCGGCCACACGCTTGTCGGGCTTAAAGTACCCAATATCGATCCTGTTCACAAGGTAACGATCATCCCGCGCGGCATGGCGCTCGGCGTTACGATGTATCTGCCGGAAAAAGACAGGCTGTCGGCATCGAAAGAGTATTTGCTTGGCCAGATCGCGATGGCGATGGGCGGCCGCATCGCCGAGGAAATCTTTATCGGCAGCATCACGACCGGTGCGTCGAACGATATTGAAAAGGCTACTGAGGTTGCACGAGCGATGGTTTGCGAATACGGTATGAGTGAACTTGGCCCGCTTACCTTCGGCAAGAAGGAAGAGCAGATATTCCTCGGGCGCGAGATCGCGCAGCACCGCGATTATTCGGAAGATACGGCCATAAAGATCGATGAGCAGGTCAAGAAGATCGTATCCGAGCAGTACGCTCGTGCTGAGAAGATCATTCGCGAGAATCACGACGCCATGGTGCGGCTTGCTGAGGCGCTTCTCGAATTTGAGACGCTCGACAGCGTTCAAATACGCCGTGTTGTCGCCGGATTGCCGCTTGATGGTGAAACTTCTACGCCGGATGATGACGGCGGAACGCCGGAGACCGAGGGTCCTTCGACCAATCCGTTCAAGAAGCCGATCCTGCCGCCGACGCCGGCGACCGCCTGAGCATTTACGGCGTGCAGAACGGTCGTGTTCAAGAGGCTGTCCGAAAAGGCGGCCTCTTTTCCGTTGTTGAAGCGTTGCTATAAAGCATTGCGCAATTACATCACGGCATTGCGCACGAACATCACGGCATTGCGGACGAACATCACGGCATTGCGCACGAACGTCACGGCATTGCGCACGAACGTCACGGCATTGCGCACGAACATCACGGCATTGCGCACGAACATCACGGCATTGCAGCCGTTCATCATCGAAATGTTACCGTACATTGAGCCAATGTGTCAGAGAAGCCATTCGCTGCAAGAGTGGTAAACTGTGATGTTCGGCCCGAATGAGTGAGTGCAAAGTCCGCATCCGCGAGGTGTGTGAGAAATATGTTGAGTTGGCAGACAGCAAAGCGTGTAATTCAGTCGGAACGCCCGCTTGTGATGGGCATTTTGAACGTAACGCCCGACAGTTTCAGCGATGGCGGCCGTTTTGATACGGTTGATGCGGCGTTGCATCATGCTGCGCAAATGATAGCCGAAGGTGCCGACATTCTGGATGTCGGCGGTGAATCGACACGTCCCGGAAGCAGCCGTACGAGCGTCGATGTCGAGATCGCACGCGTTGCCGGCGTGATCGAACAACTCGCAAAACGCTTTGATGTGCCCATATCCGTCGATACATCGCGTGCTGCCGCGGCGCGTGCCGCGATAGATCACGGCGCAGAGATAATAAACGATATTTCGGGCCTGCGGTTTGATGCCGAGATCGCCTCTGTCGCTTCAAAGGCGAACGCCGGCCTTGTGCTTATGCACTCGCGCGGCGAATTTGCCGAGATGCACACGCAGCCGCCCGTTGATGATATCGTCGCGTGCGTTGAACGTGACCTTGCGGCCTCGATCGAAACCGCTCGCGGCCGCGGCGTTAAGGACACGCAGATCGTTCTCGACGTGGGCATCGGCTTTGGCAAGACTACGGCACAAAATGCCGAGCTGATACGCGACCACGGCAAAATACGCGAGCACTTTTCGGGCTTTGCGTTCCTCGGCGGTGCCTCGCGCAAGTCATTTATCGGCAAAATGCTCGGCGATGCGCCCGTGAACAAGCGGCTTGGCGGCAGCTTGATCGCCGCTGTTGCGTTCGTACGCAACGGCGCCTCGATGGTGCGTGTCCATGATGTCGCCGAGACCGTCCAGGCTATCAAAATTGCCCGCGAACTCGGACTTTTTGATACATCTGTGTTTCAATAGCGGTATGAGAAAAGTTGCACGGCTCACCGTCAGAGGATTCTGTGTCATAACGCTGTTCGCACTGCAGGCACTTGCGGACATACCGCCGGGCGACGGGCCGAGATCTTCGGGCGAGACAGATTGGAGCTATATCATCGGCGGCATCCTTTCGGCGTTCGCAGGAGCATTATTCTTTGTGTGGATAGGCCGCCGCATCTCGAAAAAGAAGCAGTTATGAAAGCCTTAACTCTGCCTTGCCTGCTCGTGTGCCTGTTCCTGACCGCAGGTTTTACCGAGTGTTACAAACCCGTAACAAGCACCGGACTGCCAAAAGATATCAAGACCATTGCCGTGCCGGCCTTTACTTTCGAGGCCAAGGCAATGCGTTATAAACTGGAGTCCCGCTTTACCGAAGCCGTAAGCCGCGAGATCATCCGGCGAGGCAACGGCCTCAAAGTTCAAGGGAACCGCGCGGGCGCCGACGCCGTCGTCGAGGGCACGATGCGGAGCTTCGGCATCTCGGGCGTGCTTCTCGATCGCGAAGGTCGTGCGAGGGTCTATGAAGTAACGATCGTCGCCGCGGTTACGGTGCGAGATCTGCACAGCGAGAAGATACTCTATGACAATCAGAACCTCGTCTTTCGCGATTCATTCGAGTTCGCGGAAGACCCGCGTTCGTTCTTTAATGAGGAAGACCCCGCCGTGCAGAGAATGGCTCGAACATTCGCTGAATCGGTGGTATCCGCAATTGTGAACGGCATCGGCGTCGCCGAAGAGAAAAAGTAATGCTGACGGTCGATGAGCTTCGCGAGCATGTAAAGGATCGGCGGTTCCTGCCGGTCTATATCCTCTACGGAACGGAGGAATATCTGCGCGACCGCGCCGTCAAGACCATTATCGAAAGAGCCTTTGACGAGGGCGAATTTCGAGACTTTAATGAAGCAGAATTCAGCCTTAACAGCGAGGATGCCCTGCCGAAGGCTCTGGCCGCAGCTCAGCAGCTTCCTATGATGGCATCGCGCCGCGTGGTTCGCATCAACAATGTCAGAATTACCGCAACGGGCCGCAACGATACGGTAAAAGAAGAACATGAAGCGATCTTAAAGGCGTATTTCGATGACCCGTCGCCTTCATCCGTCGTCATCTTTATCGCCGAGGAACTTAACGGCGTTCGCAAAATGGGAAAGCTTTTGCGATCGCAGCCGGGCACTGTGGAATTCACGCAGCTCGATGACGAAAAGGCCGCTTCGTGGGCGCGCAGCACATTCAAGAAGGCAGGCGTGTCGATAGACGGAACGGCTTTGCGGCATCTGATATCGCTGGTCGGGAATGATATACGGCGGCTGAGTAATGAGGTCGATAAGCTCACTACCGCATCCTTTCCGTCCATGCTGGTCGATCAGCAGCTTATCGATCTGCTTGTCCCGAACACACGCGAGATGACCAACTTTGCCCTTGCCGGCCAGATCCTTAAGCAAGACAAAAGGGCGGCTCTCGAGGTGCTGAGAAAGATACTCGATGACGGGGCCGAACCTGTAATGCTGATCGGCCTGCTCGGTTATAACTTTCGCACGCTGCTTATTGCCGCCTCAATGATGTCGCAGGGCGCCGACCGACGTGACATCACCGCAGTTCTGCGACGCCCGACACGCGAACAGGACGAGATCTTTCATGCCGCCAGACGCTACGGCAAAAAGAAACTCGGTGAAATGCTGCGGCGTATAGCCGAGACCGACCTCGCACTCAAGACATCGCTCGGCGGCGGCGGGCCGCAAGGCAGCCGTTTGCTTATGGAAGTACTTGTTTGCGAGCTTGCGGCGGCGTAGCCCTAGATCGGGGCAAGATTGCTCGATCGGTTGAAGTAATTGTACAACTCGTTGTAATCGTTGAGTGCGCGATTGAGTATCAGCGGCAACTGAGCAAGATCCTGCGCGTTGACTACCAAGTTCAGATTACGCATAAAGGCATCATGAGCGTTCATTGTGGTGCCTTCATTTTCGAGCGAGACGAGATAGAGTCGGCGGCGCTCGGACGAATACATCGCGTTCGCCTTCTGCTGTATCACGCCCGCACCGCCGAGGTCGGGTGCGAAATCGGGCGAGAAGATCAACAACTCCGTTTTGCCGTCGCGTAAACGCTCATTCGCCTGAGCCGGTGTTTCCGCGATATAGACCTTATATCCCGCGTCTGCGAGGATCTTTGCAACCGCATTGCGCTTCTCACCCAGGCACAAAAGCACGCGGCGCGGCTTCTCTTCACTTTCCTCAGTTGCCGAACTGCGATTATCGGTCTGCAAGGCAGAAAGCAGCGACCTCAGGGCCGTGTTTATCTGCAGCTCGGACTCTTTCGCGGCAAACTCTTGAGCACCGTCAGGAACCGCCGTGGCCGGCTTGTTCGACTGAAGCTGTTCAACGGTCGAGAGGCCTTTGCCCGAGGCGTCCTTTTGTACGCGAAGCATATTCTGGCAACGCGGGCACCGAACCGTAAAATTGCCGCTGGGCACTTTCGATTCATCTAACTGTAAGGAAACAGAGCAATTATCGCAGCGTAAGATCATATCTTTGGTACTATTCGATCATGCTGAGGACCGAGTCTGTCGGCGGCGGCTGAGGAGCGGCCGGAGCCTGGCCATCGAATTTTGGCGGATTTGCGTTGATATAGTCCTCGGTCGATGCGAGGCCTTTGAGTTGCAGAAGCAGGTTGTTCTGATTTGTGGCGAAGGACAATCCGTCCTCCATTGATATCTCGCCCCTTTCGATAAGCCCGCGGATGACGCTGTCGAAATCCTGCATACCGTCGAGCTCGCCGTCGCGGATCGCGTCAAGGAGCGTTTTACCCTCGCTCTCGCCCTTTTCAATATATTCACGAGTTCGCGGGTTCGATTTTAGAATTTCGACGGCTGCGATGCGGCCTTTGCCGTCAGCCTTTGGTATCAAACGCTGTGAGACGATGTAGCGGAAGGTCTGAGCGAGCCTCGTCCGGATGATCCTTTCCTCGTTCTTGGGATACAGGCCGATAATGCGGTCGATCGTCTTTGAAGCATCGATCGTATGCAGGGTCGAGAGAACCAAGTGGCCGGTTTCAGCAGCCTCGAGGGCGATCTCCGCGGTTTCGAGGTCGCGCATCTCACCGACCAGAATAACCTTTGGCGCCTGCCGCAATGCGGCACGCAGGGCAGAGGCAAAGTCCTTTGTGTCAGCACCCACTTCGCGCTGATTGATGGTCGATCTCTTGTGATTATGCAGGAACTCGATCGGATCCTCGATCGTGATGATGTGGTACGCCTTTGTCTCGTTGATGCGGTCGATCACCGCCGCAAGCGTCGAACTCTTTCCCGAACCGGTCGGCCCCGTCAAGAGGACGATGCCGTTGCGGATATCTGCAATATCGGCTAATGTGTGCGGCAGCCTGAGATCGTCAAAGCTCGGGATCTTATGAGGAATGACGCGCATTACGATCGAGAAAGAATTGCGCTGCTGAAAAATGTTAACGCGAAAACGGCATTTTCCGGGTAACGCGTAGCTGAGATCCGCCGTTCGATATTTGGCGAGATGTGCCGCGGCGTCGGGATTGTCGCGTATTAGCGACATTGCTATTATTTCGGTCTGATATGCCGTGAGACGTCCGATACCGAATGGTGACGTCGGATAAAGTACACCGTTTATCTCAACTTGCGGCTTTTGGTTCGCCGAAAAGTTGAGGTCGCTGACATTTTCCGATACGAGCAACATTTGCTCGATGATTGGTGCAATATCTAACAAACTCATTACGCGGATCTTCTCCCAATACTAATGAACAAGGCGGGAACTCAAGCGGCCGGGCTGCAGGAAGGAGGTGCCCGTTTTCCTGATATATTGTGCATCATTCCGACCAGAGAATGCAAGCAAAATTTAATAATGTTTAAAAAGTTTAATAAACTGCTCGGTGTTTTTGCTGATCGCCCCGCCTTTCAGAAGGGAGCTGACCACTGCCACGCAATCCGCTCCCGAGTCGAGAACGGACGAGATATTCTCTGCCGTGATCCCGCCTATTGCAACAAGGGAAAGGCGGCCCGCCATGCGCTTGATACGCGGCAAGAGATCGATGCCGACCACCGGATCGGCCTCTTGCTTTGTTCCGGTAGCGAAAATCGGCCCGAACGCCAGATAATCGACAGGTTGCAGAACGGCTGCCTTTGCCTGTTCGATGGTGTGGGTGGAGACACCGATAATCATCTTTTCGCCTGCGATACGGCGTGCTTCAGTAGCAGGAAGATCCGTTTGACCGAGGTGAACACCGTCCGCCCGCGCCGCCATGGCGACATCAAGCCGATCGTTAACGATCACCGAGGCGTTGAACTGATGAGCATATTCGACAGCGCGGCAGGCATCGTCGAACCATTCGCCGGCACCAAGCTCTTTTTCGCGAAGCTGGATCAGTGTGATGCCGGAATCGACCAAACGGATGACCTGCTCGGCATGAGTAAGGCCGGATATGCGGCGGTCTGTGATCGCGTAAATCTTTGGCAGCGGCCGAAACACTAATTCAGACCCTTCATCATGAGGAAGCCGTCCTCACCGTTAAAATAATACTTGCTGATCCGCTGAACGATCGAGTAACCTGCGCGGCGATAAAGGTCTTGAGCGGCGAGATTTCCGGCCCTTACTTCAAGCACGACGGTATAAAGGCCGCGGGAACGTGCCTTCATCTCTACGTGCTGCAGCATACGGGCGGCGATACCACGGCGTCTGTGCTCGGGTGAAACGCCGATCGTTGTCAGGTGTGCTGCACCGTTCGGGTTCTCCATAATGAATGCGAAGCCGACCATTTCCGAACCATCCGCGACCATCTTGTAGCCGAGTGTTCTCGCGTCGCTCAGCAGGAACTCGAAGGTGTGTTTAGTGTAGTTGTCGCCATTGCGGAAGCAGCGAATGTTTAGCGTCAGCACTTCTGCGAGGTCGTCCGGCGTCAGCGGACGGATCGAATATTCGGCAGTCGGCGCCGGCAGAACAGGGTCGGATGCATCGTAAGCATCGTTATGAAAAAGTTTACGGATCGTCGAGAGTACAGCCATTGCGTCAAACGATCAGCATACAGTCGCCATAGCTGTAAAAGCGATACCGCTGCTCAACAGCATGGCGATAGGCACTCATCACCAAAGTATGCCCGCCAAAGGTCGATGTTAGCATCAAAAGGGAACTTTTCGGAAGATGAAAATTGGTCAGCAGAGCATCGACGATACGAAACCGGTGTCCGGGTTTAATAGCAAGGCCGGCCGTTTGCTCGCCCGAAGTAACGATGCCTTCGGCGAGAGCCGATGACTCGAGAGCTCTGGTCGTCGTTGTTCCGACAGCGACTATACGCCTGTTCTCTTTCTTTGCTTTGTTAATGGACTCGGCAGTTCTTTCGTCGATAAAGAAGCGTTCCGGTGCGACCGTGTGTTCCTCCGCCGTCGCAGACCTGACGGGTTCGAAGGTACCGTAGCCTACATGCAGGGTTATGTAAGCCGACTCCACGCCGCAGGCTCGCAGCTCGTCAAAGGTTCGCTGAGTAAAGTGAAGTCCCGCGGTCGGTGCCGCGACGGCTCCGCGTTCGCTTGCGTAAATGGTCTGATAGCGGTCGCGGTCGCTGTCGAGGCCTGCCTTTTCGCGGTGAATATACGGCGGCAACGGTGTCTTTCCGACCTGCTCGATGATCTCGAAAAGATCTCCGTCCGCGAAGAACCGCAATATTACCTTCCCGTCAGCCGATCGTGCGGCCGCTTCCGCATGGAGGTGCTCGTCAAACGTTATCTTCTTGCCGAAAGGCAGCCGTTTTGCGGGTTTTGCAAGGACGTTCCAAGTGCCGTCGGCGTTTTGATCGATCAGGAAAACTTCGACCGACGCTCCGGTCGATGTGATGCCGTGCAGCCGTGCCGGAAAGACCTTCGTATTGTTCAGCACGAGCAGATCGTCCTTTCTCATCAACGAAGGCAAATCAAGAAAACGCTTGTCCGCAAAGCTCTGATCATCGAGGTCAACCACAAGCATGCGTGACGAATCGCGAGGCTCCGCAGCCTGCTGAGCGATGAGTTCCGGCGGCAAAGTGAAGTCCAGCTCCGAGATCAACATATTGCGAAAGGAACTGCTCCTTGAGAATCTGTCGGACGCTGAATTATAATCAACATAAGCTCCAAATGATGACAGGTTGAGATTCTTTACAACCTCTTTGCTTCTAATTGTATCAGTATGGGTGGAGCGGCAAAGTGCCGCAAACAAAAGCTTTGACGGCGATAGGCGTTATCGCCGACTGTTGAGGAGAAAACTAATGAAAAATACAAGATACAGAGTGATCTTTTCGATCGGTGCCTTGATCGCGGCCTTTGCGGTCATTTCTTCGGCACAAGTTCTGCGTAATCAAAACAGGTATTCTAAGCGGGATGTCAGCAACATCATCTCGAAACTTGATCGCAGCAGCAGTCAGTTCCGCCGCGATTTTGACCGCGAGATGGACCGCAGTCCCATCAACGGCACTCGCGAAGAGGATCGCTATAACGACATAGTAAAGGCCTATGACAGGGCGGCGAGCGATTTCAAACGTGACTTTAATCGCACCAACGAATGGTGGACGGTGCGTAACCAGCTTTCTAGCCTTATCAACCAAGCACAGCAGGTGAATGACATGATGAATTCGCTGCCTTTCGGCCGTAAGCTTGATCGGCAGTGGAATGCAATGCGGAATGATATCAATACGCTTGCCGATACCTACGATCTTCCCGGTCTTGCCGGAGGCGGCTGGTGGGGCGGTGGAAATTGGGGCGCGGGCGGCAATATGACACCTCCGCCGAGTTGGGCGGTCGGCACTTTCTATTCGACCGACGGCTCGAACATTACGCTTACTTTTAACTCGAACGGCAGCGCGAGTGCCATGGTCGGCGGGCAGATGTTTAGCGGCACATATTTCCGCGGCAACCTTTATCTGAACGGCGACACTTCGACGGTCGATAAATGGGGTAATGACGGAATTCGTACGTATAACCGCAACAAGGGAACCGAGACCTACTATACCCGCAGCCGCTGGAATAGCGGCGGCAACTGGAACGGCAACGGAAATATGTCGAGGCCGCCAATGTGGGCGATCGGAACCTTCTATTCCACCGACGGCTCGAATATTACGTTAACCTTTGATAAGAATGGCCGCGCCACGGCTGTCAATAACGGACAGACCTTTTACGGCACCTATTACAATGGCAGCCTGTATCTGAACAACGACACATCGACGGTTGAACAGTGGGGCAACGACGGCATTCGCACCTATAACCGCAATACCCGCCGCTACACGAACTATACGCGCAGCGGCGCCGGCGGAAACTGGGGCAATACCTCACGTCCGCCGACGTGGGCGATCGGTACGTTCTACGGCAACAGCGCCGGCACCAATATCACGCTGACGATCAATCAGGATGGCAGCGTTGCGGCGTTCGTCAACGGTCAGGCGTTCTACGGTACGTACTATCAGAATACGATCACTCTTAACGGCGACACATCAAATGTTACGAGGAGTGCGAGCGGCATTACGACCTACAACCGCAATACCGGACAGACCACCGTCTATATGCGGTAGTTCGTTCGAATGGCAAAAAGAATGCGGCCTTGAGCGCTAAAGTTCAGGGCCGCATTAATATTTTTGGTGCCGGAGGTCGGACTCGAACCGACATGAAGTTGCCCTCGCCAGATTTTGAGTCTGGTGCGTATACCAATTTCGCCACTCCGGCGGCGAATTTACGATGATACTTATGCTTTGGCCGCAGGTCAAATATCTGCTTAATTCGTGCAGCCGCAAACGTAGCCGTCAGTAACGGCGATATCGTCAATATACTGCCCTTCTCGAAACGTTCCGATATCGGTGCCGAGCCGCCATCGAAGCTGGACCATCTGTCCCGCGGCGGCGGCAGGCAGCCTGACAACAGAGTCGATGAATTGAGATGTTTGCTCGATGCCGCTGCGGCCTGACCAGCCAGGTCGTCCGCCAAGCGGATTCTGGCAGCAAGTATCTATGGTTCCGTCGTAGCCGCCGCTCTCGAATACACCGCCGGCCGCGATAATATCTTCCCAATCCGAATTTCCTATTTTGATCTCGAGTACCGAGCCGTCGTATAAGCGGTTCCGCAAGAACGTGGTCTCAAGCTCATACCAATTCCTGAAAGAAAGCTTTGCCGACGGCGTGCCTATCAAAAAGACGGGCGATGTCATTTCATTGACGCCGACGTATTGTATGTCCCTTGCGTAGGCCGATCGTGTACCGTTGGTTCCGCGGGCGAGGCTTACATGCCAGTTGCGCTCGCCCGGCGTCTCGAATTCGGTGGCGTGAGTCTCGCTTCGCGTCCAACGCGGCGGCAATGTTGACTGCTGGGTGCGGTCGAAATTCTGTGTGAAAGCGACCTTCGGCGTACCGGTGCGCATTGAGACGGTAATGCTGCCAAGGTCGTTCGAGCCGTCCTGAAGGTGAAATGTCATCTCGATCATTTCGCCGCACACAAGCGTCGGCGAAACGGTGAACGTAAAAGGACGCGTGACAGCAGGGCCGCCGACGGGCATCGGGCCGAAGGCCTGTGCCGCACCGGGAAGTGTAACGCCTCCGCCCGCAAGCAGTGTTGCGACGAGGTTCTGTACCGGTGCATTCCCCGAATTTGTAAGTGTCAGGTCGATCGTAACCGCCTCGCCCGGATCGGGTGCGTTGCTGATGCCGCAGCTCTCTGCCGAAATATTTAGTTGCGGTTCGGAAAAGACAGCGATCGGTTCCAATGCGAAGTCCAGAGTTCGTGATTCGCCGTCAGCTATCGACATCGTTACGGTACGCGTGCGAAATCCCGGAGCGGACGCCGCCACAGAATAGCTGCCCGGGAGCATCATCATGGAGCCGTAATTGCCGTCCGCGGCAGATGAGCGTGAATATAGGTCGGCCCTGATCAGGGCGCCTGAGATCGGAGCACCGTTGTCTGCACGTAAAACTGTTCCTGTAAGCCATGAGCGCGGCGCCGCAGTACATTCATCAAATTTGTAGCGCCCTATTCGTGTCAACCATGTGAAATCGCTGAAATCTTGGCTCTGCTGTGTAAAGTATTCGCCTGTTTGCCAAAAAGTGCAGTCGTCCGAAGGATCCACTGACATACTCGACCAATCGCCCCAGCGAAAACCGTATGCCTTTTGCACTCCCGTGCCGACGGCAAGTGAGCCTTCCTCACGAAAAGAGCCGGCCGGGTCGCCGGTAAGGCGTCCTGAATAAAGGATCGCGGGCTTCTTATTTTCGGAGCCGTAGCTGTAGCCGAATGCGATATTGCCGTGGCCGTCCTGCGCAGCACTGCCGATCCAGCGTGACGCATCGGCTGTACCGAGTGTCGAGTCAACATTCACGGTGTAGTTGCCGCCGCTGCGCCGCAGTTCGTGAATGCGAACACCGGCACGATACGTACCTCCGGGTGACATACGCACCGTTTGATCGACGATAAGTGACTCGCTCGTGCCGAAGTTGCGGTAGGCGAGCCGCGAGTTGAGACGGTCGCTGTTGGAATCGAGCATTTCTCCCGGCGGCGGCTGCGCGATATCGGCACGGCCCGGCGGGCTTGTCGGATCGAAGGCGGCGACCGCGATCGGGCTTTCCGGACGTTCTGTAAAGGTTGAGGCGAACGGATCCGCCCAATCAGCGTGAAGATCGAACAGCCGCAGAGCATCGGCCGCCTCGCCGTACTCAGTTGCCGAATAGCTCGCAAACACGTTCGGTGCGCCGGCAGGCGGAGGCCGCAGTCCGTCGAGGTCGGAGGGCAGAATGTTGCCCAAGCGTTCGGCGGACAGCGACCGACGGCTGAAATAGATGTATGACGCCGTCGGATCGCCTTTCAGCATCTTCTCACGCTCGAAGGCGAACATCCCTTGCCCCGCGTAGTCGCTGCCAAGGAACTCCTCAGTTGACATGTAGTAGCCGTCGGGCCAGACGCCGAACCGTGCGAAGTCGTTAATGCGGATATTCGGCATCACGAACTCATAGACAAAATATTCACCCGTCGGATCGCCTGTCTTTGACACCGCGATCATTTGCCGGAACGGCGGGAACGCATTGCAGTATTGGCTCAGCATCCAGCGGTCCGCGAGCGGATCGTAAAGTACGGTCGGCAGGCCGTCGTCGCGCGTCGAACAGACAGTGCCGAGGCCGCTGAAAAGCGAGCTTAGGCGGAACGGGCCGCTGACGGTATTGCCGTTCTTATCAAAGATCTTAACCAAGGCATTTGCGACTTGGACGTAATGGTTCGGCCCGACATCACCGTTCATATCCGGCGGGAGGAATACCATTCCGTAAGCGTTTATATTGTCGTAATTCGAGATGCCGTCAAATATGAGCGACGGCGTAGGCATCGGCGCGCCAAACAGACGCGCCGGCGAGGCGTCAGCATCGTGCTTTGTCTGCGTTTCGCCGGAATGAGGAGTTATGAGTTCCGAAGACCTTACCGTAAGCCTGCCGCGTTCACCGAGCGGCCCGGCTGTAAGCGAATCCGCACGTTTTGATACACCCGATGCTGCGGCTCGGCGAACTTCAGGGGCTGAGATGCCGCTTGTGTGTGCGGATCTTGATGTACCATGTGCGACAAGAGCGATAAGGACGGCGATCAGCGCCGGTGTTCCCGCAAGCAATAGAGGTCGTGCATACATCCTGTCTGTTCCGCCGCAGTGCAGATGCTGAAAGTATAGCGCGCACGCGCACCCGCCATCTGACAAAAATGCTAGAGATCGGTAAGCATTTCTATCTCAACACGCCGTTTTGCGTCGTCAAGAAAGCTCTCGATACGGGAGGCGATATGCTCCTCGATAAGGATCGACCGTATTGCCTCGCGTTTTTCGTCAAGTGTCGGCAGCACAACGCCGGGATATTTTCGCTTAAAGTCCGGCAGGAAGATATCGTTGAAATACCGGGTGATCTCGTCAGGCGTGATCACCACAAATGCCCTAAAACGAAAGTCAACATACTTGTTTATCGCGACGCGTTCGGCAATGAGCCGCTGGAAATTATCGTCCCTTATTGACTCGAATCCGACCATGCGAAGCCGTTTTTCAAAATCGGCTGCGGACGGAAAGAACGCCAAAAGGCGGTCGATCTCCTCTTTGATCTCGGCATCCGTCGGAGCGGGACGAGGGAAGCGTTTGGATTCGATACTGAAGATCCGCTCGTCGATAACGGTTTGAAGTGCCTGCTCAAGATCGTCCTTTTGCGGTGGATCGAGCTGCTTGTCAGGCTGGAGCGCAAGCTGCCACCTGAGATCGGAAAGGGTTATAAGTTCGACACTTAAGCCGTCGCTGACGGTTGCTATCGTCATATCGACCATATCCTGAGCGTCGGACGCTGCTGCCGACAGCGTGATCGCGGCAAGAATAATCAAAATGGCCGTGCCAATCCTTATAAAAAAAATCCCCACTGCCGATATTTTCCGTCGTACAGGAAACCAAGTCAATATCGATCTCAAATCCAGAAAAACATTGACAAAAATGTTAAAATCCGTTGTAATATTCAAATAGTGGCAGTTCCCACGGCCCTTTCTTTTATTTATGAGCCGTCCTGGAGTCTTCCTACTCGCTTTGCTGGCGGCGGATCACACTGAATGCAACTCTCTACGTCGCCCAAAAAGGGGCCGCGTCGCTCGACCGGCCTGCCCTTGGCAGACGAACTAGGCACCGATCTTAAATTCATTTCCGATCTCGGCCGAAGTTTACTGTCAACGGTTCATCCGAAAAAGGTCGCAAACCGCGTTGCCGATGCCATTGTTCAAGGCGTCGCGGGAGCGGCTTGTGTGTTTGCGGCGGAACTGCCGAATATCGGCTTTATCAGTTCTTCTTCAACGCCGCCGCCAAGCGGACACGGCGATCTGCTGAGCAGAAAGCGATTCGAGAAGTGGCTCTCATTCCTGCCGCCGCAGGTAAGCTACCGCGAGGCGGATGCGGACGAATTTTTTATCAGCGATGCCGAACACACTGTGGAGTATGTGGCTCCGCTCCTTGTTGATGGCGACATACGCGGGCTGATAGCCGTCGGATTCTCAGCCGCCGAAGATCTGACCGAAAGGCGTTCTCGTACGATCGATGCAGCCGCCCAAGTCGCGGCTCTCAGCCTGAATTTATCCGCGCATTTCGAATCTGCGCTTCACAACTCGATCATAGAGGCACGCGAAGAGCATCGAAAATTCACCGAGGTCGTTCTCGATTCACTCCCTGTCTCGCTCTACGTCGTTGATCGCGACTACCGCATTGTAACGTGGAATAAGCACCGCGAGATCGGCGAACAGGGCATTCCGCGTGAGACGGCCATCGGCCGCGATGTGTTCAATGTGCTGGCGCGTTATCCTCAAGGGCGTTTGCGGCAAGAATTCGAGCGGGCCTTCCGTACAGGCGAGATCGAGAGGATCGAGCAGCAAACGGTCGCCGATGACGGCTCGACGCGGCACTGGATCGTGTCAAAGGTGCCGATGCGCAGTGCCGAGACGGGCGAGGTAACTCACGTTATTACCGTCGGTGAGGACGTTACCATTCGGGTCGAAGCGATGCACGCCGTGGCTCGTGCGGAGAAGCTTTCGGCGGTTGGCAGACTCGCCGCGGGAGTTGTGCACGAGATCAATAATCCTCTTGCGACGATAGCTGCATGTGCAGAGGCACTTGAGGAAAGGATAAAGGACGGCTCATTCACTGACTCCGATTCGGCTGCTGACCTGGCGGAATATCTCGGTTTGATAAAGAGCGAAGCTTTTCGCTGCAAGGCCATCACGAACGGCCTTCTCGACTTTAGCCGTGTGCGTGCCGGTGAACGTATCGCGACGGATCTTGGCGAGGTACTTAAAGCGGCCGCAAATCTGATCATTCACCAAAAGCGCGGTGAAAGGATCGAATTCAAGGTCGAGGTCGCAGACGATCTGCCGCCGGTTACGGCCGACGCCGGCCAGATACAGCAGGCAGTCATCGCATTGGCGACCAACGCGATCGATGCAATGCCGAACGGCGGAACGCTCGAACTGCGGGTATTCCCTCAGGATGGCCGCGTCGTTATTGAGGTAAGCGATACGGGTATCGGTATTCCGCCCGAAGATATGCCCAAGATCTTTGAGCCGTTCTTTACCACCAAGGAGGTCGGCCGCGGTACCGGGCTTGGCCTTGCGGTCTGCTACGGCATAATCTCGGATCACGGAGGCCGTCTCAACGTCCGCTCAAAGCCCCGTAAGGGCACAACCTTTTCAATCTATCTTCCCGCTGCAAAATAACCTATTAGGCAAATTGCCCCAATTCTTATGGCCCGTTTATTGGTAGTTGATGATGAAAAGAATCTAAGGCTTGTCGTCCAAAAGGAGATGGCACGCCAGGGGCACGATGTTGAGGTCGCGGAGGACGGTGAGGCGGCGTGGTCGCTGATACAAGAGCACGACTTCGACCTTGTTCTCTGTGACATAAATATGCCGCGGCTGGACGGCATGGCGCTTTTGCGCCGAATAATGGAGCAGTGCCAGAATCCGCCGGAAATGATAATGCTGACGGGGCAGGCTACTGTCGAGACCGCGATCGAGGCAATGAAACTCGGGGCATACGATTATCTGACAAAGCCCTATCGCATCGGCGAACTCGGCGCTTTGGTCACAGCCGCGTTCGGCAAACAGCAGCTAAAGATCGACAATCAAAGGCTTCGTGCTCAGATAGCACGATCGGCACAGTCGCTTCCCGATATCGTCGCCGAATCGCAGCAGATGAAAGAGGTTTTGCGGCTAATTAAACGCGTTGCTCCGTCGGACACGTCGGTTTTGATCACGGGCGAGTCCGGAGTCGGCAAAGAACTCGTTGCCCAAGCGATACACCGCCTGAGCCGGCGTGCCGACAAGCCGTTCATCGATCTGAACTGTGCTGCATTGCAGGACACTCTGCTGGAAAGCGAACTCTTCGGCCACGAAGCCGGTGCATTCTCGGGCGCGCGCACGCGAAAGCTCGGGCTATTCGAGATCGCCGACGGCGGAACATTGTTTCTTGATGAAGTGATGGAGATGCCGATGCAGCTGCAGTCAAAACTGCTGAGGGCCCTTGAGACACGATCGTTCTTTCGCGTCGGCGGCCTAAAGAAGGTTGATGTTGACGTGCGCGTGATCGCGGCTACCAATCGCGAGAAGGAAGCTGCGATAGCCGACGGTGTGTTCCGATCGGACCTGATGTACAGGATCAACAGTTTTGAAATTAACGTGCCGCCGCTGCGCGAACGCTGTGAGGATATCGAACCGCTTGCAAAGCACCTGCTTCGCAAACTTGCAGGCCAGAACGAGCCTGAACTCTCGCCGGCGACGGTCGAGGCCCTGCTTGCATTTGAATGGTCGGGCAATGTACGACAGCTGCGCAATTGTCTCGAAAGGGCCGTTCTGCTGGCGGATCACGGCGTGATCACGCCGCGTGAACTGCCGCCGGAGATAGCATTTCCGGCGGAAAAGCCTTTGGTGCAGATCAATTACAGTGTAAACGGCAAAGCGCCGGCGGCAGAGTTTCAGAACGCGTCATCCGCGAACCTGCGCGATGTCGAACGTCAACAGATACTCGGCGCACTCGAACGCACAGGCTGGCATCGCGGCAAGACGGCCGACATCCTCGGCATCTCCCCTTCGACACTTTATCGCCGCCTGCGCGAATACGGACTCGATATCCGATGAGCAGCATCTTTGCGAGGCCGACGCTGCGTTATGAATAGGAACCTTCGGTCGCTAAGAGGCATCAACCGGCTTTCAAAAGGCATTCCTTGGCCTGTAAGGGCTTCGGCAAGGGTCTTGCCGCCGAACAGGAGCATTCGCCGCCCCTTTGCCCATTTCACAAGTGCAGGCAGCTTCTCGGTGAATTTATCGAGTGCACGGCAAGTAACGGCGCCGAAGCCTTCGGCGGTCGTTTCGCTGAACTGACGGTTGATCACGGTCACGCGGTCCGTGAGGCCGAGTTCATCGACGGCTCTCTGCAGAAAGGCCGCCTTTTTTTCTTTTGATTCGATCAAGGCCGCGCGTAGGTCTTTCCGCACGAGTACACAGGGAAGCGACGGCAGTCCGCCGCCGGAGCCTACATCAGCTATGTTGGAGTTTTGCGGCCGGTGAGGCAAAAGAGTAAGCGATTCGAGAATGTGTCGTGATGCGAATTCCTCCGGCGGGCAGGCTGCGACGAGGTGCAGCAGCGGATTGTGCTCGGACAACAGATTGTAATACGCATCGAGCGCCGCGATCTGATCGTCCGAGAGGCATATGCCGAACGCTGTTTGCCGGGACCGTAGAGCCGTTTCCAATTCCGATGCCATAGTTGAACGGTGCCCGCGTTCCTAAAACAAAAAGGGACGTACGCGGCCGCACATCCCTCGTATCTTACACGTTATTGTTGGTGCGGACGAGAAGAATCGAACTTCCACTCTGTAACCAGAACAGGCTTCTGAGACCTGCGCGTCTACCAGTTCCGCCACGTCCGCAATTCGGGCGAATGTTGAGAATACTAATTCAGCGGCGCTTTTTCAAGGAACAAGCCTATGTCGTCAGATACCAAAGCACTCGAATGCTTCGATCCGCCGCGCAATGATGTCTTGATCGGCACCATCGGCGATGAGTTCCTCAGGCGTCAAAGAGATCAAACGCGGCCTCGGGATGAGTGCACACGCGGCAAAGAGGTCTGCCTCACTCTCGGCACGTGATCGCCCGCCTACGCTGTGGAACTTGGCCATAGTGTCAAATCCCGGTGCGTGGAAGAGGAAATGCCCAAGTTCGTGGAACATCACGAAAAGTTTCTCGACCGGCGGCAATGTGCTGTTGATCGCGATATGATCGTGCCCTTTGATGCGGAAATAGAATCCGCCGACGCGCATCGGCAGTTCATCGACACAGACCCCGAACCGCTCACATATCCGATAGAAATCGTCTTCGTCAAGCGGGTGTTCGTTCCAGCCGATATCCAGATCTTTGAGCTTTGTGAGGAGCGTGATCATCCGTGTTGCACTATCGCAGCAATATACCACACATAGTTGTCAGTCTTCTATCGAAAGAACTCGGTCGAGGATACGCCTTGCATCTTTTAATGCCTCGATCTTTTCTTCGGATGAGAATTTCTCCCATCCGCGGAAAAAGGCAACGCCGAAGTCTGAAGGATATTTCCGGCCATCGGCCTCGAGCCATATTTGCATGATCTTTTCCGGGGCAATGCTCTCGGCAACGGCGGCTTTGAGATCAAATGCGTTGGTGCTTCGCCCGGTCGGGACGATCAGGCCCGCCAGTCGTACATCGATCATTTCCGCGATCTTTCGCTCGATGAATTTGTCCATGCCGATGGGCGGGACACGCCCACCGTACATATCTCCGCGGCCGGTCAAGAGCCAATTCAATGATACATTCGTTGTATTGGCGATCTTTATCAGGACCTCAGCCGACGGCAGACGGCCTTCTTGGTAATAGTTGCGAATGGTTGCGTGCGGTACGCCCAGCATTCGTCCGACCTCAGCCATCGAACGATGCTCAAACGTCAGATGAAGCCGTTCGATAAAAGCACTGTTACGTTCGTGTTGAGGCATAATACGAGTGTTATAGCGTAAAAATTGCCATTCTTCAAACACCGCTTCGCCATTTGACTTTAACACTTTTAATTTCGTAAACTTATCAATTCGGCTTTGCCGAAAATGGCTCCTATGCGTTCGTATAGGAGCATGGCCTTACAAATAGGCCACCCTAGCTCAGTTGGTAGAGCATTCGATTCGTAATCGAAAGGTCGTCGGTTCAAATCCGACGGGTGGCTCCACATAAGACTGCACTATATAAATTACTTTCCAACCGAAAGCGGCCCGAAACGGCCGCTTTTCTCATTGCACCGCGGTTTCAAGAAATGTGAGTGTCGCGGCAGATGTATCAAGCTCGGCTTCGATGCCGTATGGGATGGTCATGTTATCGCGGATATGGCCGAATGAGAGGCCGTAAAAGACCGGTATGCCAAGGTCGCCGAGGCGGTCGCGGAGCACGTCCATAACAGGTGAGGCGTCTTTTGCATTCTCAGCATTCTTGTCGTCAAAGATCCCGAGGGCGATCCCCGCAAGCGAGCGAAGATCGAGGCTCTGCCGAAGCTGCGTCAGCATTCGGTCGATGCGGTACGGCGGTTCTTCGATCTCTTCGATAAAAAGGATCTTTCCCTTTAAACCTTTCAGCGCGAACGGTGTGCCCGCAAGCGATGATAGCAAAGAAAGATTGCCGCCGGTGAGCCGGCCGCGTGCTTTTCCCTTGACGATCTCAAGTCCGCGATAGAGGGCCGACGGCTTTGCGTTATTGAATTCCGATCTTTCGACTCGAAACGGGGCAGACGGCTCGGCGATGACGCCAAGCACATTTGAGCGTGTGAAGTCGCTGTATTCTGATGATGCTACCGGCCCGTGGAACGTCACAAGGCCCGTCGCTTGGCTTATTGCGATATGCAGGGCAGTAATATCCGAAAAACCGATGAATATCTTTGGATTGTTCTTGATGAGGCGGTAGTCGATCCGCTCAAGCAGCCTTGGGGAGCCGCCGCCGCCGCGGATACACCACACTGCGTTGATCTCCGGGTCGGAAAAGGCCCAATGCAGGTCTTTGAGCCGTTCTGCATCGGCGGCTGACAGAAATCCAAGCCGGCCGCGTGCCGAAGCACCGATCTTGACCTTATAGCCCATCGTCGTCATGCTCGCTACAGCCTTGTCAAAAGCCTCAGGGGTCGCGCCGCTTGCGGGAGCGATGATCCCTACGGTATCACCCTTTTTCAGGCGCTTTGGTTTGATCATTTTTGGTGCGGATCCCGAGTGTGCAGACATCGATCTTGCGGCGAACGGCAATGCAGCTGCACTTTTGATAAGGTCACGGCGATTCATTGTCTGACCGATGATAAATTACCGATGCGTGAAATAGCAACATCCTTTATCGTTCTAAAAGCGAATTCAGGCGACGCTCTACCGTTCCGAAGTCCTTTCCCGGCCAGAGCTGTTCACCGAGTTGATAGAGATGATCAAGCATCGGGAACGGCCGTGCACTCGCGATCGCACGCGACCACTCATCGGTTCCGCCGCATTCGCGCAGCACACATTCGGCCTCGTCCGTCGGAAGTTCGTTAAGCCAAGCAAGTTTTTTATAGATGACGCGCTGCACGTTCGGTGCTATCTCTGACAATCAAGATACACGTATCTTTTCTACGGGACAATTTGGCATTGCACAAAAAAACAGCGGCCGCCCAAAAAAGGACAGCCGCTGAGTCAAAGTTGTCGAAATGACGGAGTGTCTTATTGCTCCGCGACCCAATCAACATCGAAAAGGTCGTTGTCCAGCGACACCATGCGAGTCATCGGTATGAACGTGTAACTCTTTGCGCTTACAGCGATCACGGCTGTCTGGCCTGCCGGAATATCATCAAATTGATAGTATCCGAAAGAGCCGGTCCTCGTGACGTGCTGAGTGCCGTCAGCTTCGATCAGTGCAACGACGACGTTACGGACGCCGCTGCCGGACCGCAGCGTTATGCGGCCGGATACGTTCACTCCGCCGGCTGAAGGCAGCAGATAAAAGCCGGCATCGTAAGTGTGATCATTCGAACCGGGGCCGCCGGTGGTGACGTTGATCACAGGGAAGTTGCCCGCGGGCGAGCCCGGAGGATTCGATACGGTAACCGCATCTGAATCGGATGCGTCCTTATCGCCGAGCTGGGACGTTTGATCTACCCTTGTCAGAAGGAGACTCTTGAGCGGGCCGCCATTCGCATAATCAGCGGGCCGGTCAAAGCGTATCTGATACGCAGTGTCGAACTGAATACCGCCATTGACCTGGCCGATATTATCGTTGGTATTAGCATCAACGGACGTACTGCTGACGAAGTAGTATTCTCCGTTTGCGTCCGTAACAGCGGTTCCGACCAGGGTCGAGCCGAGATAAAGACGGACCTGAACGCCGGCAATGCCGTTCTCGCCGGGGTCCTGAACACCGTTGCCGTTCGTATCTAGCCACACGCGGTTGCCGATCTCTAGAGGCGCTGCGTCACATAGGGCTACAACATTGCCGATGCCGTTCGCTTTACCGAAATCGCCGTCATTTACCTGATAACCGCGATTCTGCGCGCCGGTGCCGTTCACGAACCAGCGGAAACCTTGCGCATCGTAAACGTTCGTTCCCGCCAGGTAGATCGGGTCAAAGATGCTTGCGATCATTACATTCTGACCGGGGATCTGAGCTACTGCTCCAAGCCCGACCTCGTCGTGCGGCGTGCCATTCGGATGATAGTTCTCCTGATAGTAGTATTCGCCGCCTCCGGGCCCTTCATTGCTGCCCGTCGGGCCGTTCCCGATACCGCCGCAGCGGGCGTTGCTCTCAAGCGTCCAGCCGTTCGTCGGATCGCCGCATGCTCTGAGAATATCGCCTGCGGTAATACCCTTTTTCGAGTAATCGTTAGGCTGTGACGGATCGCTTGGAATATTGTATCCCGTTTGATCGCCGTCACGGTCGCGTAACGCAAGGATCATATTTCCTCGATCAAAGTCTATGTCCGTCAGCATCGGCTGAGGATAAATGAAGTGCAATGTACTGATCGTTTGATATGTCGTCCTCCAGTTCCTCCAATTTGCACTATAGCCGGGATCCGTCTCCTGGCGTGTGTAGTTGAGCTGGAAGTTCAAGGTCGCTGATCCGGCAAAAGTATTCGTTGTCGGGTCGAACGTATAGACGTACCCGCGAAGATTGGTTGATGTAGATCCGCTCGCCGTTTCACGCGAGCACACCGCTCCTACATATATCTTTCCGGCGTACCAACTGACGGCAAAAGGCCTGACATCAGCAGCATTGTTGCAGTTGGGCATCGACGTCGGGAACGCATATCGCGTGATGGTTGTATTGTTAAGCGGGCCGCTTGTGGGTATCTTGTAGAGCCGGCGATCCGCCAAATTCATTGCATAGAGGTAGCTCTCGTCCTCATTTAGTGCGATGCCGCCGAATGCGACCTTGCCGACCGCATCCCATGTCGTGTTGCCATTGTCGGTAAGATAATTGTTTGTGTTGTGAGGATTTGCACCCGCAGTATTCGCTCCGAACACGCTGTTCAGATCGACAAAGGTTGTAACAAAGCCTGTATTGCGATCTATCTGATAGATCGCACCCGTTCCGGCCAAACCAAAGTTCGAGTGCTTCTTCATATAAGCAGCCGTAAAGATGCGTCTCGAAGTACGGTGATATGCGATGCCGAAAGTAGTACCTATCTCGTCCAGTGTCGCCAGACTTGTGCCCGTTGGTGAAAGAAAGTCGCTGAACGCACCCGGAAATGAACCATTCTCTGTTCCGGTTCTTGTGCTTCCGGCCCAGAATGGGAACGTGAAGGCAGCTCCGGGAGTGTTCGTGTTGCCCATCCCGTAGAGCTGGGAACACATTGTCGGGTTATTTTGGCAGTAATCAGATGGCCGATGCAGTGCGAGGTTTACGTCGGAAGTATTTGCGTTCGGTACGAAATGTACGGTCGAGCCGGCCGTGGTTGCCGAGTTGGCATTGACTGACGAAGCACTCCGTGCGGAAGGTTTCAGGTCCGCAGGCAGATTCGTAAATTCGATTCGGTAAGGGCCTGTGCCCGTAACTGCGATCGAATATGTTCCGTTCGCTGCCGATGTGGCCGTGCCGCGTGACGTTCCCGCCGGATCGTATGCGGTAACGGTTACTCCTTGCACACCGATATCCACAGATGTGGGTTGTGCGGCAGTACCGCCGGACGTGTCGTACTCGCCGTTCATATTGAAGTCGAGAAATACCCGCCCGCTTACGGTCGCTGCGTGCGGAGCCAATCCTGCCCTGTCCGAAATGCGTTCAGATTGAGCCTCGGCGGAATTGTACTTAACGACAAACATACTGACCGCAAACATTGCGATCATTGCACCGAATATGACCGCGCGCAGGCGGCCCGACGTTATCTTTAACATAATGATCTTTTGGAGTTCCGCATCGGGTGATGCGTTCGCTGAATTTGATCTCCGAGACAGCCGTCCCGGGGTTTTGCGATGGAGGTATCGGACCGCAAACCCGTCCGACCTGTTAATTTTACTTAAGCGGAGAGAAAGGTGTCAAGCAGTTTTTTTAACGTTTAATTTTCTTGAACACTACGGTCTCAAATCTGCTGAATATTTTTGTCGAAACTTAGCGACCTTTGGCGCTACAACGACCGCGCAATAGGGCTGATCCGGGTTATTCGCAAAGTACTGCTGGTGGTAATCTTCGGCCGGCCAGAAATGCTCAAATCGGGTGACTTCCGTTACGATCGGCTTGTTGTAAAGATGTTCGGACATTATCTCGACAATTACCTCTTGGGCGGTCCTTTCCTGCTCATCATTATGGTAGAAGATCACAGAGCGATACGATGGGCCGATATCGTTGCCTTGCCGGTCCTTCGTCGTGGGGTCGTGTACGGTAAAGAAGATGCGGAGCAGGTCGCGATACGAGAGAACCTCGGGATCGAAGCGTAGCTGAACGACCTCAGCGTGGCCTGTGGTTTGTGTGCAAACCTCCTGATAGGTCGGGTTGTCGGTATGTCCGCCGCTATAGCCGGAGACAATATCGACCACGCCGTTCAGGCCTTCAAGAACGGCCTCCGTACACCAGAAACATCCGCCGCCGAGTGTTGCGGTCTCTAAATTGTCTGTTGTCATACTTAACGTTTTCTCTCGGCTACTTCGAACAGGAATTCCAGGATCTCGATGTTGTGCCGAGCTTCTTCGACCGAACTGCCCCAAGTATAAAGTCCGTGGCGTCGGATATAAATGCCGTGTATGGATGAATTCTCGAGTAATACGTTCTCGATCACGTGGGCAAGGGCGATCTGATCGGCAGCATTCTCGATAATAGGCACTGATTCAGTGTGTTCGAGATCGGCCACACCGCTCAGGCCTTTCATCGCCTCATAACCGTGAAGGGTGATCGAGCCGTCAACAAAGCATCGGTCGGCCAGGATAACGCCCGGAACACTTTGCGAATACAAGATGCAGCGTGCACGCGGCCGCAACCGGTAGATCGTAAGGTGAAGGAGCGTTTCGTCAGAGGGACGGCCGAAGCCCTGCAGTATTTCGGCATCGTCATCGAGTTCGAGAAAGTTGGTTTCATCGAGCATCGCTTTCTCGATACCTGCGGCCGTAATGCACAAACGCAGCGGCTTGCGTGCCAGCAGCACCGAGTAATTGCCGCAGGAACCATGTGCCCAACCGCGCTGATAGAATGAACGGCCTACGACGGAAAGCTCTTGGGTCGGATTTTGTACAGGATCGCTATTCGGCATTTATTCCTCATCGCCACGCAGTTTTTCGAGAACAGAGAAGTCTTCAAGCGTTGTTACATCGCCGGCGACCTCGCCGCTTGTAGCAAGTTCCCTAAGGAGCCGCCTCATGATCTTTCCGGAACGTGTCTTCGGCAGTGCATCGGTGAAACGTATGTCGTCGGGTTTTGCCAGCGCGCCGATCTCCTTGGCGACGTGGGCGCGAAGCTCATCTTTTAGCTCGGGGCTGCCGCTTCGGCCCGCTTCGAGTGTGACGAAGGCGGCGATCGCCTGGCCCTTTAGCTCATCGGGACGGCCGACGACCGCGGCCTCGGCAACGGCTTCGTGCGAGACGAGTGCTGATTCGACCTCGGCAGTGCCAAGGCGATGGCCGCTGACATTTATCACGTCATCAACGCGGCCCATGATCCAGAAGTATCCGCGTTCGTCGCGGCGCGCTCCGTCGCCGGCGAAATAAACGCCCGGTATCTCCGACCAATACGCCTGTTTGTAGCGTTCGTCATCGCCCCAAAGCGTACGGAGCATCGAGGGCCAAGGGTGCTTTACGACGAGGTAGCCGCCTTCGTTAACGCCGACCGATTCGCCATTGCGTTTTACGATATCAATCGAGATGCCGGGCAGCGGCAATGTCGCCGTTCCCGGAACCGTCGGCGTCGCACCCGGCAGCGGCGAGATCATCGTCGCCCCCGTTTCCGTCTGCCACCAAGTATCGACAATGGGGCAACGCTCCTTGCCGATGATCGTGTGGTACCACATCCATGCTTCCGGGTTTATCGGCTCGCCGACGGTTCCCAGAAGTCTTAAAGATGAAAGGTCATGCTTTAACGGATATTGCTCGCCCCAACGGATAAAGGAGCGGATAGCGGTCGGTGCAGTGTAAAGGATGTTGACGCGATGGCGTTCGATGATATCCCAGAAGCGGTCAAAGTCAGGATAGTTCGGTGCACCTTCGTACATCATCACGGTCGCGCCGTTCGCAAGCGGCCCGTAGACGACGTATGTGTGTCCTGTAACCCAACCGATATCCGCGGTACACCAATAGACGTCCTCATCTTTGAGATCAAAGGTCAGTTTTGTCGTATATGCACTTTGTGTGAGGTAGCCGCCGGTCGTGTGGAGAATACCTTTCGGCTTGCCGGTCGTGCCGGAAGTATAAAGGATATACAGCGGATGCTCGGAATCGAGTTCAACGGGCGGGCAGTCGGCATCGACAGTTTCGACAAGTTCGTGCCACCAGTGGTCGCGTCCGTGCTGCATACTTATCTCGCTGCCGGTACGCTTATAAACGATGACATCCTTGATGGTCGGGCACTCTGCGGCCGCCTCATCCACGATCGCTTTCAGCATTATTTCCTTGCCGCGTCGGTAGCACCCGTCGGCGGTAATAACGGCAACACAGCCGCCGTCATTGACACGGCCTCGTATCGCGTCAGCCGAGAACCCGCCAAAGATCACTGTGTGCGTTACGCCGATCCGGGCACAGGCGAGCATTGCAACAGCAAGCTCGGGTACGAGCGGCATATAGATCGCAACGCGGTCGCCGGTCTTAACGCCGAGTTTCTTTAATACATTCGCAAAGCGGCACACTTCGCGATGAAGCTGCAAATAGGTGAGCGTACGCTGTTCGCCGGGTTCGCCTTCCCAGATGAACGCGGCCTTGTTCTTTCGCCACGTTGTCAGGTGCCGATCAATGCAGTTGTATGACGCGTTGATCTTGCCGCCGACGAACCACTTGGCGAACGGCTCATTCCATTCAAGCACGGTATCCCATTTCTTGAACCAATCGAGGCTCTCGGCTTGTTTTGCCCAAAATGCGGGGATATCGGCCGCCGCCTCATCATATTGGCGTCGGTATTCCTCGAATGATCCGATATGCGCCTTTGCGGCGAACTCTTTCGGCGGATAAAAAACGCGGTTCTCATTAAGTACCGAGTCAATGGTCTTTGCGTCTGACATATTGAGATAAGTATAAATTATCCGACATACTGACGGAAACATCTATTTAGGGCGACATAAGTCACGGCCTTGGACAAAGGGCCGTCTGTGTGTAAAATCGGCGAAGAAAAATTTTCACCGAACAACTATGCCGCTGCTCGAAATGCGAGACATCGTCAAGGAATTTCCGGGTGTTCGAGCCCTCGATGGAGTAAGTCTCGCTCTCGATGGCGGCGAATTCCATTCGCTTGTCGGCGAGAACGGCGCCGGCAAATCCACACTGATGAAAGTGCTTTCGGGCGTTCATCCTGTCGGCAGTTTTGAAGGCGAGATACTTATTGATGACGCCGTGTGCGAGTTTCGTGGCATACGCGATTCGGAGTCCGCCGGCATCGCGATCATCTTTCAGGAACTCTCGCTCGTGAAGGAGTTGACCGTCGGCGAGAATATCTTTCTCGGGCAAGAGCCGCACCGCTTCGGCATTATTGATTGGGCAGAGTTATATCATCGGGCATCCGACCTGTTGCGGGGACTGAAGCTTGATATCGATCCGCGTGTCAAGGCCGGTAGCCTCGGCATCGGCCAGCAGCAGCTTGTCGAGATAGCAAAGGCCCTCAGCAAGAACGCCCGCATACTGGTGCTCGATGAGCCGACCGCAGCACTTACAGAATCTGAGGTCGAGACGCTTTTCAATATTCTGACCGTGCTTCGCGAACGCGGCGTCGGGATGATCTACATTTCTCACAAACTGGACGAAGTATTCCGAATGAGCGATCGGATCACAGTTCTGCGCGACGGGCGTACTATCGGAACCTACAACGTGAATGATCTGACAAAGGATCGGGTCATTTCGGCAATGGTCGGCCGGGAGGTCGGAGACATTTTCCCCGGAGCCGATCATACGTTCGGTGATACAGCCTTTTCGGTCAAAGGCCTGACTGTTCACGACGTTGATAACCCGAGCAGAACTGTCGTTTCCGATGTCTCATTCGATCTGCGGCAAGGCGAGGTGCTCGGTATCGCGGGGCTTATGGGTGCCGGCCGCAGCGAACTGCTTATGGGCATCTTCGGAGCATGGGAAGGCCGCTGTACGCGTGAGATCATGATCGACGGAAAACGGGCAGATATTCGTACGCCGGCGGATGCCATTGATGCCGGAATCGGATTTGTTACGGAGGACCGAAAACGCTTTGGCCTGATCCTGGATCAGTCGATACTCGACAACATTACACTTGCCGGCCTAAAGCTGATCTCGGGGCGATTCTTTACCGATCGGAGCCGTGAATCCCGCGCCGCCGAAGGCCCGATGAAAAGTCTTCGGATAAAAGCGAATTCGGTGCTGACCGCCGCAGGAACGCTTTCCGGAGGCAATCAGCAAAAGGTCGTGCTCGGCAAATGGCTGCTGACGCGGCCGAAGATACTGTTTCTCGATGAGCCGACACGCGGCATTGATGTCGGTGCAAAACAGGAGATATACGCCGAGATAAACCGGTTGGCAAAAGAAGGCCTCGCGATCGTGCTTGTTTCGAGTGAACTTCCCGAGGTGCTCGGACTGTCGGACCGCATACTGGTGATCCACGAGGGTACGATCGCGGCAGAATTCAGCCGCACGGAGGCAACGCCCGAACGTATAATGGCCGCGGCGACCGGGAACCAATAGACCACGATGAGCAACACACAAAACAATTTCCTCAGCGGATCGTCGCTCCGAGCGTATGTCATGCTCGGCGTTCTCGGGCTGATCTGGCTCTTCTTTCATTGGGCGACGGGCAATACCTTCCTTACGGCGCGCAACCTATCGAACCTGATGACGCAGATGTCGGTTACCGGGATCCTGTCGGTCGGTATGCTGATGGTGATCGTGTCAGGGAATATTGATCTCTCGGTCGGGTCGGTACTCGGATTTGCGGGCGGAGTTGCGGCTTGGGCACTGCTTAACGGCTACGGTTTGCCCGCGGCCATTGCCCTTACGATAGCGGTCAGCATTGGCGTGGGCGTTTTGCAGGGAGCATTAACGGCATATCTGAATATCCCGGCGTTCATCGTAACGCTCGGCGGCCTTCTTGCGTGGCGCGGCGCGGTGAAGTGGCTCCTTGGCGGAAATACCGTACCGATATCGAATGAGACCTTCAAGGCATTCGGCCAGAGCTACATAGGAACAACGGCAGGATGGATCATTGCAGCGGCGGCGATCGCGGCCGTTCTGTTCATGGCGACGCGACGCGCCCGCAGCGCAAAGATATACGGCCTCGGCGAGGCGGATCATAAGGGCGAATTGCTCAGATCGATCCTGCCGATCGCGGCCATTATTGCATTCGTCTGGGTGATGAATTCGTACGAGAATAACGGCGTTTATGTCGGGGTTCCGACACCTGTGCTGATACTTCTCGCGGTTGCGATGATCGGCGGTTTTATTACGACCTCAACGACCTTCGGCCGTTACCTTTATGCGATCGGCGGCAATGCGGACGCTGCACGCCTCTCCGGCATCAATAACCGCTTCAATGTACTGAAGGTCTTTGCTGTACTCGGTGCGGCAACGGGCCTCGCCGCGATGATCTTTGCCGGGCGTGTCGGAAGTGCGACGCCGGATGCGGGCACGCTAAAGGAACTCGATGCGATCGCTGCTTGCGTTATTGGCGGAGCGTCGCTCATCGGCGGACGCGGCACCGTTTTCGGTGCGTGCCTCGGAGCGCTGATAATGGCGACGCTGGATAACGGAATGTCGCTGCTCGGTGTGCGCGATTTTATGCAGGATATCGTAAAAGGGACGATCCTTGTTGTCGCCGTCGGGCTGGATATGATCGGCCGCCGAGCCTGAGATCGTATCGATCTTTCGCCGCCGCCGCTATGGACAGAGAGTTCGAAAGCGGCCAAATTCAACGCGGTCATGAGATCGACAGTGTGCCGCAGTTGGCGGTTCATACCTGCTCGTGGTCCGCTTCGCGCATCAGTTTCATAACGTGAAATATGTAATGAACGCCTGACGCCGCGGCAAAGAACGCGACGGTGATATAAACGGTAGGCAGATAAAAACCACCAAGCTGAGGGAAAACCACATCGATCATGATGAGCAGGACACCGAGGACCTGTACGAATGTGCTCGCCTTTCCGAGTTTTGAAGGCTTGAAGCCCCGGAAGCCCGTCATAATATTTATGGCTCCTGCGACGGCGACTATAAGAATGTCTCGTGCGATTACCGTGATCGTAACGTACGGTTCGACCGGCAAGTGCCTCGGCGGCGGCGAATCAAAGACACCGGGAACCGAAAGGATGATGAATGCAGTTGTCATCAGCAGCTTATCCGCTATCGGATCGATCACCGTGCCGAGCTCACTTTCCTGCTTGAAATGCCGGGCTACAAAGCCGTCTATGCCATCGGAAATACCGGCAACGGCAAATGCCGCAAGCGCCCAATCATAATGGCGATAGACCATCAGCATCGCGAAGATCGGTACCAGCACGATCCGCAAGAAAGTGAGTATGTTGGCGAAGGTCAGGACGCTGTTCATACAGGGCAGCGAAGTTCTAAGACGGTGATCTCGGGAGGGCATTGATAACGAACGGGCAACACGACCGTGCCGATGCCGCGCGTGATATAAACTTGTGAATTTCGGCGCCGGTGCAGTCCGGCTTTCAGCCGTCGCGAAGGCCACAGGCGTTTTTCGTCATCGCGAAGCTTCACCTGCCCACCGTGGGTATGTCCGCTGAGTGTAAGGTCAACGCCGAGTTTGGCCGCCTCGCGGAAGATAAGCGGATTATGAGCGAGCAATATCTTGACCTCATCCGGATAGGAGCCTCGCAGTGCCGCTGCAACATCGGTTTTACCGACCATATAGTCATCAACACCGCATAGCCAAAACCCTACACCGCGAGCCTCGATGCGAAGGCCTTCATTCACGAGCATATTGATGCCTTCGCCGCGAAAAAGGTGGGTAACGAGGCCGGCGTCCGTCCAGTGGTCATGATTGCCGAGACAGGCGTATGTGCCGTATGCCGCCCGCAACTTAGCGAGCGTTTCGGCGACAGGAGCGATGTATTCGGTTTCGTGCGAGACATAATCGCCCGTCAGGACAACAAGCCCGGGTTTCAGTCTGTTGACGATCTTAACCGCGCGTTCGACGTGCGCGAGCGGCGTGAGAGGGCTGTGATGAATATCCGAGAGCTGAACTATCCTGAAGCCGTTTAGTTTTCGAGGCAGTTGCTTGAGCGTGATCGCAACCCTTTCGAGCGAGAGGCTGTTTGCCTCGTCCATCGCATTTCTTGCGCGTTTTGACCATGTGCCCGCAAGCTTGCGGATCGGAGCATCCGATGCGACGAACGAATTTATGCGTTCTGTAAATTTTGATCGTTTTGTCGCGGTATTCACCATATGCCGAAACTTTGTTGGATTATAGCCTGCAGGAAATGTCTTTACAATGAACCTGCACTGATAACATTATCGCCCGCGGCGACCGCTTTTCCGAAGGGGCTTTGCTAAACTCTTGCATTGCGAATGGCCGGAAATTTCGGTACGATGTCAAAACATTTCGTCTTTAACTATCAGGAGTGCGTTTATGATCAGAAAAGTTGCCCCGTTCATCGCGGTCTTCGCGGTGATGTTGGCTGTGTGTTCTTTTAGTGTCCTCGGGCAAGATCTCGATGACGTTACGATCAGCGGCAAGGCCGCCGATGCAAATGGGCTTCCTGTGGTCGGTGCTGCAATTACCGCTACAGAGACTATTACCGGTTCAAAGCGTACGGTGGTTACCGACGCCGAAGGACGCTACCGGTTTCTGAAACTGAGGCCGGGCACCTACACGATCGAAGCCTCGGCAAGCGGTTTCGGCTCACAGATCACGCCGCAGATAATCGCCGTTTCCGCCGATAACCTCGTCAAAGATTTCAAGCTCGAACCCGCAGCCATAACCGCCGAACAAACCGTTACCGTAACCGAGGATGACACTCCTGTAGTGGACGAAACCCGAACAACGGTCGGCGGCACTATCACGTCGCAGGAGATAGAAGAGCTGCCGAATACAGACCGCAATGCACTCGACCTCGTCTTGACACTCGGCGGAACTTCGGAAGAGCAGCTTTCGACCAACGGCCTCGCCGATGATCGGTTGCAGGCGCCGAGCGGAGCACCGCTCGAACAGGGCAACTTCTCGATCTCGGGCGGCACGGCCTACTCAAATAACATTACTATTGACGGCCTTGATAATAACGATGACCGCTCATCACGCGACCGTTTCCAGCCGTCGCTCGAAGGCATTGCGGAAGTACAGGTGATCTCGAACCAATTCTCCGCAGAATACGGACGTGCATCAGGCGGACGTATCAATCTGCGGACGCGTTCCGGCGGTGCAAAGTACAGAGGCCGGATCTTCGGCTTTTTCCGCGACGCGAATCTTAACGCCAACACTTGGTACAACAACAGCAGATCGATAGCACGTCCGCCGATGCGCGACATTAATCCCGGCTTTACGATCAGCGGCCCGATCATTTTCCCGCTTTTCTTTGACGGCCGTAAGCATAAGACGTTCTTCGCTGTCGCTTATGAATACGACAAACTCGAGGACACTACGCTGATCGACGCGTATCTGCCGCTTATCCCGAATCCGCGTTATGCGCTGCCGAGCCCGACAGGCACAACGCAGTATTGTGACAACTCAAGCCCGGCCGCTTGTACCGCAACGCCGCCGACGGCAGCCTTTATATCGGCATATAACAAGACTTACAGTACGCCGAACAAAAGCAATATATTGACCGCACGAGTTGATACCAACCTTTTTAAGAACAACGACCTGACGGTCGGCTTCCAGTTCGGCCGCAAGAATAACAAGCGTACCAGCGGTGTTACGGTGAACCGCCTTGAAGACGCTTTCCAGGCAAAGAATATCAACACGAACGCCTTCAACATCACCGATAACCATGTCTTTGGTGCACGGGCTGTAAATCAGATACGTTTTCAGTGGTCTGACTACAAACCGAGCTTTGAGGCCCCGAATCCGTTCGATCCGGTCGTGATCGTTAGTTATCGCGATCCGATAACGAATACCGTAAAGAGCCTTGTAATGGGTAACTCGACGGTGAGTTCGGGCAGCAACTTTCCGGATACGCGTAACGAGGTCCGCTACCAGCTTCAAGATTCATTCACCTACGTTGCGGGCAGTCACACCCTTAAGATGGGTGTTGACTTCCAGAACGTTAATTCGCATGTAACGAATCTCGGCGATGCGACAGGCACATTCAACTTTGGCAGCTCACTCGATTTTGCCAACAACAAACTTAACCGATTTCGTCAGAATTTCGGCACCGCTCAGGATGTGAAGAATACATATATGGGATTCTTCTTTAACGATCAGGTGCAGCTCTTCAATAAAGTAACCATGAGCGCCGGGCTTCGCTATGAGCGTGAGACGGCTGTCAAGGATAACAACAACTGGGGCCCGCGTATCGGTATTTCATGGAATCCGTTCAAGAGCGGACGCGGCGTGATCCGTTTCGGCGCGGGTATGTTTTACAATCGCGTTCTGCTTAGGACGGTGGGCGATTCCATTCAAAATACCGCCGGAACACTGGTTAACTTTGACACGAACAAGATCGGAACATCTGCAACGGATTCCCGCCGTGTTGCGATCCTGGCGGCCCTGTCCACTAATTTTCCGGGAACATACCCGACGGCTGATGAACTCCGTTCTCTTGTTACGGCGGCGTGTGCGACAGTTGTTTCGCCGCTCGGGCCGTGTAATTCGAACACCGGCTTTACCGTAGGGAACGTATCGAGCGCAGGCAATCCGCTTCGATCGGTCGAGCCTGACCTCAAGATACCGGAAAGCTATCAGTTCAATATCGGATTTGAACGTGAGATCATCAGGAATTGGGTTTTTGAAGCGAACTTTACAGTGAATAAGACGGTTCGCCTCTGGCGCGACTGGAACCCGAATGCCCCTCGCCTTCCGGGCGGATTCAGTGATTGGACGGCATGGCTGCTCGCTAACCCGTATCAATTGTCGCCTTCGCGGCAATACACATTTTTCCTTGGGCCGACGAATGATACCAGCGGCCTTCACGCAGGCTCGCCGACCAGCACGTCGAACTGCAATACGACCACAACGAACTGCTACGTCAACTTGAACACGACTAACTCAAGTTCGACCGCACCCGCCGTTGCCGTGATCGGACAGAACAATAATGCGACCGGTGCCCCGATCGGTATTGCGACCGCGGCAATCGCGCAGTTCCGCCCTGATCCGACGGTGCAGGAAACTTCGCGCATCGGCTCGATAGGCAACGCATTCTATAAAGGGTTGATCCTTGAGCTTCGCAGCCGTTACCGCAAGCTCGGACGCGGCTTCGGCTCGTCATTCCGCTTTGCCTACACTCTTTCGAGTACAAAGGATGACGGTTTGAACAATACCTCCAACGCAGAGATCAACGGTGATTTTGGCCGCGAATGGGCCCGCAACACGCAGGACAGGCGCCACCGCATCGCTGTTACAGGTGTATTCGATACGCCTTGGTGGTTGGGCAAACTGAGGTTCTCACCGCTGTTCCGCTGGGGCTCCGCGGCTCCGTTCAACCTGAGTGCGGGCGGTGTCGATCGCAATCTTGACGATGTCAGTACCGATCGCGTAAATTTCAGCGGCAATCTGAGCGATATCGTTTGGCGGCGTCCCGGCTCGCCGATCCCGACCTCGCTGCTTAGCCAATTTTCGCTTCCGCCGATCGGCGCGCGAAGCGGCAACGTTCCCAGAAATGCGGGTACAGGCCCGTCCTTTTATAACTTCAACATCAGTGTTACACGTGAATGGCGCTTTAAGGATCGCTTCCGCTTCCGCCCGGTTGTTGAGGTTACTAACATATTCAATAGTGCGATCTTCAGCTATGGCTCGGCATTTATCAATCTTGCCATTGCCCCGGCTGATTACGACAAATTCCTTGTCCCGACACGCACCTATAATCAGCGTCAGATACGGATAGGATTCAGGTTCGATTTCTAGCCGATGATCTGATCGTTGCTGTTAGGCCGCCTTTCGAGGCGGCCTTTCTTTTGCGGGCGAGCCGGAAAAAATCTGTGGTTAATAGCCGCGATCTGTGGTACTCTCATTGTTGAACAAGTTTGTTTCTTTCTATGAGCCGAATCCTTCCTGAGCCGTCCGTTCCCGTTTCTGAGACCTCCATTGAATCCGTGCTGCTCGACGCCGACCTTTTCGTAAAGTACAGTTCTCCGGATAAGGCGTTCGAGCTGCTCCGGACGGCGATCGAGCGAAGCCCGCGTTCGATCGATCTTCGCGAGAAGATGCGGGATGTAGCCGTGCGGGAGAAGAACTTGAACGAGGCCGCACGCCAATGTCTGGCCCTCGTCAGCCTCTATATCGCACGCGATAATTTGGATCTTGCCTATGATCGCCTGCAGGAGGCGAAGCTTCTCGATCCGCGCATCTCGGTAGCTCCGGGGCTTGAAGCGATCCGAAGGGCACGAAGACCGGATCTCGCCGTTCGCCGCGATCGCTCAGCGAATAAGGTCAGGAACGACGTTACGCTGGCAGGCGACCTTTCATTCGTTTCCATCTTTGATGCCGTCCAAGTAGTTGAGGGAGCAAAGATGACGGGCCTTCTGGTAATCAAGTCAGATCTTCATCTTGCCAATGTAGCATTCAACGGCGGAAAGATCGTCGATGCCGAGTGCAACGGTACGAATGGAGCCAAGGCATTCCGCGAGATCGTCGATATCGCGGAAGGGACATTCGAGTTCACCGCGTCCGAGCAAGACTTTCCGATAGTGATAAATATCACCAGCAATACAAATTTCCTGCTCGATATTCTGACCGAACTTGACCAAGAGAAGGCTGAAAAGCAAGGCACCAGAAACGTTGCGGACGAGCTGATATAGGTTGACTTAAAGCCGTAATTGCCACAAAATATAGTGCCTCTTAAAAAAACGGCACTAGATAGGGATGTTCAAGCTTTCACGTCTCGAAATTACTGGCTTTAAGTCTTTCGCCGATCACACTGAGATCGTATTCACCGGCAGCGGCATTACGGGCGTTGTCGGGCCGAACGGCTGCGGCAAGTCGAACGTCGCCGATGCGATCGCATGGGTGCTTGGCGAACAGCGTGCAAAATCGCTGCGCGGCGGCGAGATGAAAGATGTCGTCTTTGCCGGAACGCGGGATCGAAAGCCCGGCGGGATGGCCGAGGTCGTCCTCCACATGGTGCTCGACGACACCGTCGAGTTCAGCGATGAAAGCGATCTTGAGAATATAGACGAGGCATTGAGCGGGATCGACGAGAGCGCTGTTGATATGGATCTCATCGAAGCGATCGAACCCGAACGGGACGAAGCGCTCGATGC